>CAYUSC010000269.1:0-1503 GCA_964447265.1 uncultured Candidatus Brevefilum sp. | reverse complement strand
ATATCCTCCCGGTCAAAGGGTGTAATGAAGGTGCGGTTCAGTTCATCGATCAGGATTCGGCGTGCCTCGTCCGCTTCCTTTTCCTTGGCAGTGAGTTGATCCGCCAGGTCTTTGGCGGGGTTTGCCAGGTAGGCTTTCAGGAGGTCCATCCCCTCCAAAGCCAGTGTTGCCTGTTGCGTGATCAGGTTGATAAATACATTACGGCGTTTCTTAAAGATTTTTAACATACAGATTCCTCCAAAGTAAATTCAGATGCGTTTAATGCAACCGGATTTTTCGAGATGATTTAGACCGCGGAACACTGCTTCACGGCTCAAAGCCTTATCCACTTCCAGGGTGTGGTAACAATCAGGTGGAAGGAATTTCGCGAGCATAGCAAAATCCACCTCACCTGTTCCTGGCGCCTGGTGGTCCTGGATCCCGATCACGTCATGCCAGTGCAACCCTACTATGCGCCGGCTGAATTGTTCCAGCCAATCCTTCATCGTAAGTAGACCCAATTGATCGTGCACCTGTAAATGCCCGATATCGAACTGCCAGCCAACCCAGGGTTGCCGGAATTCGTTAAGCATCGCTTGCATTTCATCGAAAACCGGCAGCTCATAAAAGTGAAAACGGTTTTCCAGCCCGAGCATCACACCGGTGTCAGTGGCAAAAGTAACAATCTCCCGCAAGCTTTCAAGGCATTTTTCAAGATGCGGGGCGGACCTGGACGCACGATCGGCAATGACCTTTTTCCGCAGCTCCTCATAATCAGGCGTGCCTTTCGACCCTGCGCGGTACAACGCGCGTTGTTCATCCATTGAATGATCGCATATGATGCGCCCGGGGTGGATCACCACCATCCGGCAGCCCATTCTGCACGCCTGGTCAATGGTCCCCTTGACCACATCCACGCCTTTCCTGCGGCGTTCTTCATCCAACGAAGTGATCTGAATATCAGTCTGTTCCAGCACCTTGGCATGGATATATGCCGGGCAAGGGTCGTGCAACGATCCAATGGAGAAGCGGTCAATATCAATCTGCCGCAAAACCTCCGGCGGTATCTGGTGGTTCAGTTCAAACCGCGCAAAGCCCAGTTCACGGCCGGTGGAGAAGAACTCATCGGCTGAGACGGTTTCCTTGTTCCACCACATCGTCGAAAGCGCGGCGTCATACATCACTTTGCTTTCCACGGCTGCATCGTCCGCAACTGCCAACCGGGTCTTGCGGGGAAAGACCTCCAACAAGTCTTCCAGATCTTTGATCACCAGGTCTGGCTGCATCACACGATCTTTATGTGGCGTTGCCGATCCGCCATTTTTTATGAGGATAACCCGTCCATAACCGGCTTCCCGCGGTCCAACCACATCACGCCAGGGGTTATCCCCCACGTAAGCGCAATCTGCCGGGTCCAGTCCGCATTGCCTCGCTGCGTCCACAAAAAGGGATGGATGCGGCTTGCGTTTGCCGAACTCAGGGGTGTGGATGCGTACCTTGAGCAAGTCCGCAATCCCCGGTTCA
>CAYUSC010000268.1:0-1517 GCA_964447265.1 uncultured Candidatus Brevefilum sp. | reverse complement strand
ATCTTGCATCTCTGTGGTTTCGTTTAACCCGTGGTATGCTTGAAACAATCCTTCATCAAGCTAATCGTTGTCAGCCACTTTAATCACACCTTCTGGAGATGCTCACTTATGGTCAAAACCAGAAAAAAAATTACCAAACTACCCGGCTGGATCGGGGTTGGAATCATCACCCTACTCAATACGGTCTGGCTCTATTGGGGCATGGGGGAACTTTTCTATGAGGGTTGGGGGGTACTTGATAACTACTGGTTTCTATACCTCAGCATCGCCGCGGCGGCCATCGCCTTCAGCCTGGCAGCCATCCGCTGGCCCTATATCGGCGGCGGGATCCTGATTGCTGCCGGGATAGCCTTTGCCATTTGGTGGCTGGTTCCCACAATCCAATCCGGTGTCTACAGTTTCGGTGCGGCGCTCGAAAGGCTTTTCCTTTCCGGCGGCTTCACGCTGGTGGGCGTAATGTTCATCCTTGATGCCCGGCTCAATCCACGCGACACTAAGGATAACCGGCCCTGGTGGAAGAAGCACCTGCGCACCCTGCTGGCAGTCGGCATCCCCCTGCTCACCGGGCTGGTCGTTGCGGCCTATAACCTCCCGACCGTGCTGACCCGCGTGGATGACGGGGATCGGTCTGCCCGGTTGATTGAGGGCAACGGCGTCTCTCTGATCTGGGCGCCGGAAGGCCCCGGCTGGAACTGGAAACAGGATTTCGGGGGCTATCCAAGTTGGCGCGCTCTGGCCACTTATGGGCTGGAAGTGCAGGAGCTGGATACCGAGATCATTGCGACTGAAGCGGATATGGCCGAAACTGGGATCTGCGCTTACCTCACGGAGGACGGCGCCACACTGGCGGATGAACCTTTGTACATCTGGCGAATGCCCACCACGGATGAAATCGCGCGTTCACTCAGCCGTCACGGTGTCAACGCCGGCTGTACCTGGAACGGCGAAATCGGCCGGATGGACTGCTCCCTGACGCCCGATAAGGAAACCCCGCTCTGGGCGCCGGATGAATCCCCGGTATATTATTGGACGGCTGACACATTTGATGACGAAGACGCGTATTACGTCAGTTATACCGGATTCGTCTCCCACCAACCCAAAACTTGGGGCAACCCCCGGCATGGCTACCGCTGTGTGAGCGAACCATGAGAAAATTGCTCTCCCCATCTTTAAATTACCTAAAAGGACCTGGTGATTTTATTCACCAGGTCCTTTTCTAAATTAAGGTGCCCCTCTAAACTTCCTTACCAATTTACTTTTCGTTTTGCAGCGCCGCATTGACCACATTCAGCCGATTTTCCAGCCAGGTCTTCTCGGCTTGTAATGAATCAGCGTCATTCATAATCCCGCGACCCATTCCAACACCGCCAAAACCCCGGCCGCGCCCACGCCGTCCCCGGCCAAAGAAGCGTCTGCCGCTTTGAGCCGTGCCGCTCCCACAGGGGCCTAATCCCAAACCTGCCGGACCTGAACCCTCAGGCCCCGTTCCATCTTGATATGGCATATCAACATCCTTT
>CAYUSC010000267.1:0-1543 GCA_964447265.1 uncultured Candidatus Brevefilum sp. | reverse complement strand
AAACTATCGGCAGTATATTCCCATCCGAGGAATACCATATCAGCAGGAGGCGTAACCCCAGCAGCAGCAAGCACGCTGGCTGATGAACCAAGTGTATATGTGTTACCATCTACAGGTGCTGTGCCTGTTCCAGCCCCGATATTATAAGAAACTGTGTATATCTTGTCTTTCCAGACAGGGTAAAGGGTTACATCATCTGTCGTAATAGGCATATCGAAATCGAACAAAGCAAATGTGCCGTTGACATACCAGAACCATCCAAGGAAATCCGTATCTGGGTCCAGACCTTCCGGTGTTTGACGAACGCCAGTGGCAAAACTTTCGTCAAAACTATCATTATGAGCAACTGTAAAAGATTCAGTATCCGTCTCTTCACCTGGCAACACATGAACAATCACCGTGTGAGATGGAGGAACCCACTTGCCATAAAGGATCAGATTGTTGGCAGGCATTGTTTTGCCAACAAAACTATAAGGGGAACCTACCAAGGCTTCATTATCAAACCACCCAGCAAATATATAATCAACACCATCAATCGATTTAACGGTTACATTGGGAACGTAACCAGCGAGCGCTTGTGAGGAAATATCAGTCTGATAGAGGATGGGAGCTGTAGATGTAGTTCCCGTACCATCGTTTTTATTAAAGGTAATAATAAAACTAAGGCGATTGTAATAGAAGTTCCAGACACAAACTCTAGGGGTTCCCCCACATGTTGGACTTTCTCGCCAATTATCGTTGGGTTGAATAACCTGGAATCCAGGGAAGTTGACATAGTCCTCGATAGTAGTGACCAATCCAGAATTCCCGGTGAACGTGTAAGGGTCATGAATCGGTGGGTTACCAGTAACATTTTCAAGATAGTTAATCTGGTATAGAGTAGTACCCTGCTCCCTTCCATAAATATCCATGTTATTCATTTCCATGACTGGAGGGAATGAATACCAAGGGCCAGCACCAGAATAGTTTTTGGTCCAATTATCTCTTGGATATGCCTCAACAACCGGACCCCACCAAGGCTCAGTGCTCGCGCCCTGTTTGATCATCTGGTTTAACACAAGATCATAACTATCGGGGCTATTAGCTGTGTTCCAGTGGTACATTCTGAGCCGATAAAGATTTCGGGTGTAATAAACATTCACAATCGTAGAACCGTCACCAACAATGGTTGCCGTTGCCGGATCTGTATGGTCATAAGTAAAACCTGTATAAGTTTTTGATGGTAGTGTGATAGTTGCATCAGTAGTTCCAATCAGCGAGACGGACTCATAATACGAATAGCCAGCATCATCCGCGTTCTCTTGCCAGTAGATCAGCGTGTATGGGGTATTTGTCTTCGGAGCCCACACTGCATACAATAAAAGATCCGCCGTGATCGGGCTGGCAGTGTTATAGGCTGCTCCTCCTTGAGAAGTTGACCAATAACTAAAGTTATATCCAACCTTTGTCGGGTTGGGAACACTTTGGCTGGCAAGCGTACCCCCATTAAGAACATAGACTGGCAACTGCGTGGAGCCGCCAAGGGTATTAAAGGTCACCTTCC
>CAYUSC010000266.1:602-1556 GCA_964447265.1 uncultured Candidatus Brevefilum sp. | reverse complement strand
CCTTCGAGGGAAGGCAGCTCTCCAGCTTCAGCCTGGCCATGGAGATGATCGCAAAGAGGCGCATATCCTTAGAGGGCTTCATCACCCATCGCTTCACGCTGGACGACTACCAGGCCGCCTTCCGGCTAGCCCTGGAAAAGCCGGGGCATGTGATCAAGGTCATCTTCGATGATGATTTGACGAAGGACGCGTATTATCCATCAGCACCTGGCGTTCAATAGGTGACAGTACCTGGCATTCTCTCGGGAGCTCCATCGAGACGGCTGGCCGCATGTTTAAGCGCCTGCCCTGCTCTTATCATCGATCTCGCCTTTCGCCTGATTGTTCGTGTGGTCTTCGGACAGTGATGACTTGAGTTCCCTGATGCCGTCACCCAGAGATCTACCTACCTGGGGAAGCTTCCCTACACCGAAGATTATCATCACGATCACGAGAATGATGATCAGTTCCGTCATGCCGATTCCACCCAGCATGGCCTGCCTCCTTTTCGTTTTTGCCTTACCGGTGTTTCGTTCTCGTACCCATATCTCGGTAATTCTTGAAACCTACTGGGCATGACAGGACGAGCATTCCAGCTTTGTCTTCCCCCCCTGGTGGACCCTGTGGACTTCCGTCGAGAACTTCGTAGCCTCGTTTTTCGCCGGGTCTGGGGCGTGGCAGGTCATACAGTCCGTGGCATTGCCGACATCCGGATGTTTCTCGGGCATCATCTTACTGTAGTCCTGGTGACAGACGCCGCACGCATCGGCCTTGAGCGGCGGCCCGCCGGCGGTAGCAGCGACACTGAACGCGACGCTGATCAGGATGATCCCGCATGCCAGAACGATTGGTTTTCTCCATGTCTCCATATTGCTCGCTCTCCTTCGATGCAGCCGGGGCGGATGCCCCGGCTTTCATGCATTGCTCCTGCTTAGAAGTCGAACTGCCATTTGGCACCGACATACATGGTATCCT
>CAYUSC010000266.1:0-592 GCA_964447265.1 uncultured Candidatus Brevefilum sp. | reverse complement strand
TAGTCAAGCATGCCCACTTCCGGGACAATGAAGAACCGGCCATATATCGGGACAACTGCATTGAGGTAATAGGACATGCAGGTATTTTTATCGTCGCCGTACGTGCCGACCGGATCGTCCAACTGCGAGTAGGCATAACCGAAACCGGCCTCGACCGTGCACGTGCCGACCTTGGAACCAACGACAAGATGGGTGCCAACGTTCGTTTCGTCCACCACGCTGCCAGATGCGTCAAACTGTGCGCCCACTGCGTCCTGCTGGATAATGCCGAAGTTCTTGCCGTTCTGCGCATAGTACCCTTGAGCCTTTACATATACCGGGTCCAGTTTGAGGCCGCCGCCGACACCCGCGACCCAGCAGTTTACGGTCTCATCGCCGTAGGCAACGCTGTCCAATGTGACGTCCTCGACTTTGAACGAGAAGGCCCCGCCGAATATGTCAGCGAAGAATCGGGGCTGGTCGATATGGTAGCCGACCTCGACCTTGGGCATGAGCACGTCCACGTCGCCGCTGTTGCCCGTGCCGGTGGCGGCATTCAGTGCTGAAGAAGACTTGTCCTTGATCAGGGCGATTTCCAGGCCCTTCACCTTCA
>CAYUSC010000265.1:0-1557 GCA_964447265.1 uncultured Candidatus Brevefilum sp. | reverse complement strand
CGCCTTCACCTTCCCAACCGAGATGGTAAGCCATCATGGCGCGTAAACCATCGTAAACGCCTTCCTGATCGATCTGAAGGCATTTTTTAAGCTCGTCTTCAATAGCAGGCCGGGTCAATATTCTGAATTCTTCCAGATTCATCTCAATCCTCTACCTGAATAACATTTGGATCCCCCCGGAATGTATCCAACGTCATCTTTCCGCATCCGAATAGACAAATCCGGATTTCCTGTTGCAGTGCATTGATCATCCTGACAGTCGCTTCCGTTGACACAGCCGCGGTTTTTAATAGCGGGGAGGCAAACCCGCATAGTGACGCACCCAGCGCGATACATTTTGCCGCATCCACCCCGTCCTTGAGGCCTCCGGAAGCGAATACCATCAGGTCTGGCACAGCCTCCCGTACCATACGGATGGATCGCGCGGTGGGAATACCCCACCCGTGGAAGGCTGCGGCAATATGCGTCCGGTAGGGATCTTCTATTCTATGCATCTCTACCTGTGACCAACTGGTCCCCCCCGCGCCTGCGACGTCAATTCCGGCTATTCCGGTACCGCCCAATCGAACCGCGTCTTCTCCGGATATCCCCCATCCGACTTCTTTGATGAAAACCGGTACATCAAGGTGACGGCAAACCGCCTCGATCTTCTTTAGTAATCCGGAAAAACGGGTGTTGCCTTCCGGTTGCACTGCTTCCTGGATCGCGTTCAGATGCAAATAAAGGGCATCCGCCCCGATCATTTCTACTGCCCTGCGGCATTCATCCACACCAAACCCGTAATTCAACTGGACCGCGCCCAGATTGGCGAAAAGCACAATATCCGGTGCGTATGACCTGATATTGAAAGTCTTTCCCAACGCGGGATTTTCAATAGCCGCCCGTTGCGACCCGACTCCCATGGCAACTCTGCAGGTTTGAGCTGCTTCTGCCAGCACACGATTAATCTTTTCTGCCACATCAGTTCCACCCGTCATGGATGAGATCAATAACGGTGCGTTTACTTTCTTGCCAAAGAGCGAGGTAGTCACATCCACATCAGCCAGGTCAATTTCAGGTAACGCCCTTGGCTGCAGGCGGACGAATTCCAGACCGGTTGTTATGGTAGATGACACATCCTTATCAAGATTGATCCGGATATGGTCATCCTTGCGGGAGGTAACCAGAGAAGAATCAGGCATGAAGGTAATCCCATAATAAGATCATTTCAGTATACCAAAACGGTTTCTACGGTGTTATTTCTTTTAGAACAGTAGTGTGACTGTGTAATCAAGTGGAATACTTGACAATCTTCGTTCCACCATTACAATTCATTTCGAGGATTTAATCCCACAAGCATTCAGGAGAAAATACATGAGCGACACCCTTGAACAGGTTACCGGCGTAATTGTTGACGTTTTGAAGATCGAAAACAAAGGCATCACCATGGATACCCGGTTCATTGAAGATCTGAAAGCGGATTCAATGGATCAGTTTTTCCTAATTGATGGATTCAGTGAAAAATTTAATATGTCCATTGCTGATTCTTGTGTCTGATCAGCCTTATTCTTTAATTGA
>CAYUSC010000264.1:355-1560 GCA_964447265.1 uncultured Candidatus Brevefilum sp. | reverse complement strand
CCTCTCGGGCAGGAAGGCCGCCGAGGATATGCTGTCGCTTCTGGGCCAAGAATCGGTGCGCGGCTAACGATATTCCTGACGGCGGCCCGGGCATTATCCGAAACCGGGACCGCCGTACGATTCAGGAAAGCCTCCGGTCGCCATGCTCCATCAACGATACCGGGAATCCTATTCGCTTGACTTCGCCGAAGGTACGGCGCATACTATCGACCGCCCGGACAGTTTCCATGTACAGAACCACACGATACGTCTGCGCGGCGATGCTCGCGCTCCATATATTCGCCGTCGCCGCGGCCGCAGAGCCGGAGGGCGACCGGCGTCCGAAAATAGGTCTTGTCCTGAGCGGCGGTGGGGCCCGCGGCATCGCGCACGTCGGAGTGATCAAGGTACTGGAAGAGGCGGGCATCCGCCCCGATTACATCGCCGGCACCAGCATGGGAAGCATCGTGGGCGCCATGTATGCGATCGGGTACGACGCCGCGACGCTCGATAAGCTTGCCCTCACCATGGACTGGAACGACATACTCGACGACCGGGTATCGCACCGCCACCTGTCCATGCAGGAAAAGCTCGGGGACGGCCGCTATGCCTTTTCCTTTCCGCTTCGGAACGGCCAGGTTTCCCTGCCCTCGGGCTATATCCCCGGGCAGAAACTCGCGATGGAGCTCGCCCGGCTCACGCTCCCGGTTCACAACGTGAGGGACTTCAATAAGTTAACCATTCCCTTCATCTGCGTGGCCACGGACATCGAAACCGGCAAAGCAAGGGTCTTCGACCGGGGCTACCTCCCGGATGCGCTTCGGGCAAGCATGGCGATACCATCTATTTTCATCCCTGTCGAAATCGACGGGCACCTTTACGCGGACGGCGGCATCGTGCTCAACTTTCCGGTCTCCGAGACACGGGCGCGCGGCGCCGACATCATCATAGGCGTCGACGTACAGACTCCGCTTTACAGGAAGGACGAGCTCAACTCGCTCGCGAGAATCATGGAGCAATCGGTATACTTCCTCGGCGAGATATCCAACGAACGCGAGCGCGCTCTCTGCGACACCCTCATCACGCCGGACGTCAGCGGCTTCACCGCGTCGAGCTTCGAGAATCCCGGCGAGCTTATCCGGCGCGGCGAGGAGGCCGCCCGGGCGAAGCTGCCCGAAATCCTTGCCCTCCTGAAGTCCGCGCCGACGGGGCGCACCGCTCCGACG
>CAYUSC010000264.1:0-345 GCA_964447265.1 uncultured Candidatus Brevefilum sp. | reverse complement strand
GATCGTCTTCCCGACGGTGCCGCTCGCATCGCGCGACGAGAAGCGTTTCATCACCGCTATCAGGATACGGGGACTGGACAAGGTTTCCAAAAACCTTGTCAGAGGTGCGCTCGGCCTCAAGACGCCCGCCATGATGAGCTATGAGGACATCGAGAGCGCCATCGACCGGGTGTACGGCACCATGTTTTTCGAGCGCGTGGAATACCGCCTGGAACCCGACCCCCCGGGCGAGAGACTGGTCGTTCGGGTGAAGGAATCGACGACCAACTGGTTCAAGGTCGGCATCCACTACGACAGCGACTCGAACGCGGCGCTGCTCCTCAACACGACCTTCCGGAACATCGC
>CAYUSC010000263.1:1345-1585 GCA_964447265.1 uncultured Candidatus Brevefilum sp. | reverse complement strand
GTTCCATGCAGCATTCGGATGGTTGGTTTGAACGTTGCAGTTTTTGGGAAGACCGCGACCCCTATACCCACACCCTGGCCTACACCGCCGAGGGGCTGTATGAGTGCGGCACGCTCTTGGCTGAGCCGCGCTACAAGCAGGCCGGGCAGTTGGCCGCCGAAGCCATGCTTCAGCGCCAGCGCCCCGACGGCAGCCTGGCGGGCGCCTATGGCCCGGGCTGGTCGCGCCCGGCAAGCTGGT
>CAYUSC010000263.1:413-1324 GCA_964447265.1 uncultured Candidatus Brevefilum sp. | reverse complement strand
CGCGCCGCGCGCCGCGCCCTCGATTTCGTCAAGCGCTGCCAGGACCTCAAAGCCTCCAGCCTGGGCGTGCGCGGCGGCATCAGCGGTTCCTTCCCGGTGTATGGCGGCTACGAGCGCTTGAAATACCCCAATTGGGCGTCCAAATTCTTTGCCGATGCCATCCTGGCCTTCTCCGCGCTGGAGGGTCAGCCCTCCGCGCAGCAGTATCACGGATAAAACGAAAGTGAGTTGCACATGGCGGCTTTGACCTGGATCTTATGGGTGCTTTTCCTGCTTCCCCTGGCCTACTGGCTGTTGCTGGCCCTGGCTTCCATTCGCCCCGCACGCAAGCTCAGCCTGGAGGGGCGCACCCCGCGCACCCGCTTTGCCCTGGCCATTCCCGCCCACGATGAGGAGACGGTCATTGCCGCCACCGTCCAGCGCCTGATGAGCCTGGATTATCCTGCCGACCTGTTCAAGGTGTGTATTGTCGCCGATCATTGCGGCGACCAGACCGCGCAGCGCGCCCGCGAAGCCGGGGCGGTGGTCTTCGAGCGCAACGAGGGGCCGCGCTCGGGCAAGGGCGGGGCCTTGTTGTGGCTGTTCGAGCAAATCCTCCAGGACCCCCAGGTAGACGCCGTAGTCATCTTTGATGCCGACACCCTGGTAGATGCACCCTTCCTGCGCGTGATGGACGCCCGCTTTGCCGATGGGGCCAAAGTGGTCCAGGGCCAGCACATCATCGCCAACCCCCACCAGGGCTGGTTCCCCGTCCTCACCTGGGCCATGTTCCTCATCGACAACCGCTACCAGAATCTGGGGCGGGTGAACCTGGGCTGGTCGGCCAAGCACATGGGCGACTCGATCGCCTTCCAGGCCGATGTGCTGCGCCGCCTGGGCTGGGGCGAGGGCCTCACCGAGGACTACCAATT
>CAYUSC010000263.1:0-403 GCA_964447265.1 uncultured Candidatus Brevefilum sp. | reverse complement strand
GCTCATGGAAGGCACGCGCATTGCCTACGAACCCGCTGCCAAAGGCTACGGCGAAGCGCCCCTCACCTGGGGGCAAGCTCGCGCCCAGCGCATGCGCTGGCTCAAGGGCACCCAGGAAGCCAACCGCGGTAACGCGGCGCGCCTGTTCAAGGCGGCATTGCAGCAGCGCTCCTCGGCTCTGTTGGATGGCGTCCTGCAAGCCACTGCGCCCTCGTTCTCCAGCCTCAGCCTGTTCGCCGCGGGCTGGCTGGTCATTCAACTGTTGGTCAACTGGGCGGCGAGGCGGGCGGTTTTCCCCGTGCCGGCGCTCATCGCCTGGGGTGTCTTCATCCTGATCCTGTTCCTTTACCCGCTGGGCGGGCTGGCCCTGGAAAAAGCCCCCTTCAAAGCCTACCTGGCCATT
>CAYUSC010000262.1:0-1599 GCA_964447265.1 uncultured Candidatus Brevefilum sp. | reverse complement strand
CAAAATAGTTTTGTATAGCAATTCCTGCCGAATGATTATGCTTTAATATTGGATCATTTTCATCAAAGGTGGTAATGAGGTTCTTTGCCAGATTAAGAAGTATCTTTTTGTGCTTCGTCAGAGAAGTACATAACTTTTTAGAATAATTCGCTTTGAATACGACGTTAAGCGACAAATAGTCATTTTCATTCCAGAGATATTTTAAGATTTGCGTAATGTTGCTTACAATGCCATCAACGCCTGGAAACATGTAATCTGAATCAAGAAGCTTTATTTCTGACGTGCTCGTTTTTATGCCGTACTTTTCTATGATATCTGCATCGGTTTCGTCCACATAAAAACGGTGAGTATGCGACTGAAGCATACTCACATTCTCCATTACGAAAGCCATAGGATTCAGATTGAGAACAGTTTGCACGAACTCTTTTACGTGAGAGTTATTCAGACTGATGACATGATTTTTCTGACGGTTTGCATTGGAGAAGCCTTGACACGGCGGTCCTCCAATGACAACATCAACTTTACCAAGTTTGGCTTTAATTTCATCTTTAAACACATAGCTAATATCATTATAAACTTCAGCATTTTCGTGATTGTACTTGTAAGTTTTCTGAGCGTTGGGATCGTTTTCAAAGGCAGCTTTTATATAAAATCTGCCTGTTTGAAGAAACCCATAGCTAAGGCCACCCGCCCCAGCGAACAAGTCAACGATACTATGCTTTGATTCAACATCAGAACTCATAATTTAAATCCCTCCTCTTCTAACCGTTCCAACAATATAACGAGCCGTTTGCACTGAGCTGGGGTCGGCATTTTTTGGGGTATCTGGTATGCAATCCGCAGAGCAGTATTTTCATCAGGAGAAATCATCTGTTTGCTTATAGCAAAATTCAGGACATTTTGCCATTGCGCTTGGGAAATCGCAATAACTTTTGTCATAAGTTCTGTTTCAGAATCTATCCGCTGATCAAATTTCGCTTCTCTTTCAGCGATTTTCGACTCATCCTTTCCAATGAGGCACGTTTCAATAGCTGAAGATAATTTGTAGTCAATACTTTGAATGCTTTTCCAACATCCTTCTTGTTTACACCACTGAGTTACGTTTTCTACGCCTCTGTTGGGATCGATTAGATTTTCGTAAACAAGTTCTGATAACTCGGTTAAAGCAATAGAAACAGCAACCGGAACATTTTGTCGTGTCCAGATGTTCATCAAATCCAAGTCCTTCCCGGAAAACTGTTTCTGTATGAGCATATGTAAAAGACTGATGGTATAGGTCACTATATTGGCTCGATAACCTTGCGAGTACCATGGCTGATGTGTAACCGTTATTTCGCAATACCTGAAAATCAGAACCAAAGCAGCACTTTCTTGAAAATATTTTTCATTGAAAACAAGGCCGTCGCCTGATGCTTCCCATTCTTCACTTGTTGTTTTTGCAAATTCTGCGAAGTTAGTTTGTGCACCACGGCTAACTATGTGGGGCAACCCCTTCCAAGTATTCCGAACTTTTGCAAGATCGGTTTTCGTTATGAGTTGATTTTTCGGGTTCTGCAACAAAAACTTTTTTTTCTCACCCACGGTCATTCGCATTTGCTT
>CAYUSC010000261.1:533-1642 GCA_964447265.1 uncultured Candidatus Brevefilum sp. | reverse complement strand
CCCCGTCAGTGGCACGGCTTCGCCGAACGTTCTGGCCTGGCTGATGGCGTTCTGCCCGGTGGTGGCGTCGAGCACCAGGAGCACCTCGTGCGGCGCGTCGGGAATCTTCTTCTGAATGACGCGGACGATCTTGTTCAGCTCGCGCATCAGGTGGGTCTGCGTG
Organism: uncultured Candidatus Brevefilum sp.; assembly: GCA_964447265.1. Lineage (GTDB taxonomy): Bacteria > Chloroflexota > Anaerolineae > Anaerolineales > Anaerolineaceae > Brevifilum. The sequence continues at coordinate 1,479 of CAYUSC010000261.1, read as the reverse complement.
TGAAGGCGACCGGCCGTATCGACAATGAGGTAGTCGATGTGTCGAGCCAGGACGGCGTCCACGGCGTCGTAGGCCACGGCGGCCGGGTCGCCGCCGGGCTGGTGGCGGACGATCTCGACGCCGACGCGCTGGCTCCAGATGGCCAACTGGTCGGTCGCGGCGGCGCGGAACGTGTCGCAGGCGGCCAGCAGGACGCTCTTGCCCTGCTCGGTCAGGTGCCGCGCGAGCTTGGCGATGCTGGTGGTTTTGCCGACGCCGTTGACGCCGCAGATGAGGATGACGGTCGGGCCGCTCGGGGCGGCGTTCAGCGTCCGTTGCTCGCCGCCGAGGGATTCCCGCAGGTCGTGCTTCAGGAAGTCCAGAATCTCGTCCTGGTTCTCGATGACCTTGTCGCGGTACTTCTCGCGCAGATCGGCCAGCAGGTGCTGCGTGGTCTGCACGCCGACGTCGGCCAGGATGAGCATCTCTTCGAGCTGATCGAGGAAATCGTCGTCGATCTTGCGGCCGATGGTGATGAGCTGCCTGAGCGAACGGCCCAGACTGGCGCGCGTCTTGGTCAGGCCGCTCTTGAGCTTGCTGAACAGTTTGCCGAGAACCATCCCATGCTCCTGGTCAACGGACGGCTAGATGTCCGCCGCCGCGTCGTGCTCGCCAACGGGGTCCTGTGCCTGCGGTTGCCGGTTGGCGCGGTCCTTGCCATGGCTGTCGGCCACGTCGGGCAGGGCCTCGCGCATCACGTGATCGAGGATGCCGTTGACGAACGCGCCGCTCTCGCCGGCGCCGAACCGTTTGGCCAGTTCGATGGCCTGGTCGATGGCGACACGGGCCGGGATGTCGGTGCGTCCGAGCATCTCGTAGATGGCGAGCCGCAGGACGTTGCGGTCCACGGCGGCCATGCGGGTCATGTCCCAATGAGCGGCGGCGCGGCGGATCCAGGCGTCGGCCT
>CAYUSC010000261.1:0-523 GCA_964447265.1 uncultured Candidatus Brevefilum sp. | reverse complement strand
GGAACTGCCACGTGCCGAACGTCAGCTCGCGGGCGAAGAAGTAGACCTCGGGGTCTTGGGTGCTCTCGCTGAGGAAATCGTCGGCCTGCTCGGAAAACTCCTCGCCGCGCAGGTCCCACTGATACAGCGTCTGGATGGCGAGGACCCGTCCCTGTTCCCGTTTGGACATCGTAGGCACTTTCGTATAGATCAGCGGGCCGGTCTCGCACACGTCGGCACCGGCCCGACTCTGCACATCCTGGAGGTTCGACTGCCGCGACTACAACTGGGCCAGCAGGTTCGCCTTTGGGTCGACGACCTGAAGCGATTCTCCGGCTTGGAGCCCACGATCCAGCTGACGAGTGCACGGCAGTGGGTGCAGGGCGTGGAAGTGAGGCACTGGGTAGGTGATGACGGCCCCTGGCCCGCCCCTGCGGCACTGGTTATAGAAGCTTTTGCCTGTGATTTGCCTCAGGGTTATCGCCGTCAGCTGCAAGCGGAAACGACTTGGCTGAATCTCGAGTATCTCAGTGCTGAACCATGG
>CAYUSC010000260.1:0-1662 GCA_964447265.1 uncultured Candidatus Brevefilum sp. | reverse complement strand
ATTTGGCCAGAGAAAGCGAACCTGTTTATTATCGGTTGCCCCTACAGGCCTTTCAAGACTTTTTCGGCCTCCGCCCGCTCACGCTCATGGGCCGGACCCTTCGCCTCGGCCAGGAATTCCCCCAGCAGCCCCTTGGCCCGCAACTGCAAATCCGCCTTCGCCGACGCCGCCGACGTCTGCTCCGCACGCTTCGCCAGAGTCATTCCGAGGTGGTATTTCGTCACCAGGCTTGGCGACGCCGCCAGCGACTCCTCCAACTCACGCTCCGCCGACCGGTAGTCCCCCGCCAGGTAGTAAATCCAACCGCTTGTGTCCAGCAGCGACGCGTGACGCTGCTGGAGCCGCAGGGCCTGGTCGATCCGCGTCCGCGCCGACGCCACGTCGCCCTTCTCCGTCGCCAACGCCCACGCCAGGTTGTTCAACGCCCCCCACAGCCCCGGATCCAACGCAACGGCCGCCTCGAATTTCTCGATCGCCGCATCCACGTTTTTCTGGCCCAACTCCAGCTCCCCGAGGTCCACCAGCACCAGCGCAAACTTCGGCTGAACCTTCAATGCCTCCTGCATCACACGCCGGGCCTCGTCGATCTTACCCTCCAACAGGTACATCCGACCCAGGTACCGCGACAGCACCAGGCTCTGCCCGTTCTGGGCACTCGGCGGAAAATCCTTCAGCGCCTGCTCCAGCAGCCGGATCGCCTCGCCCGCCCAGCCCGGCTTCTTCCCGTCCTCCAGCAACGCATACGCGTCCATGTACGCCGGCAACACCTCCGGAGCCTGACGGTGCGACTGAATCAGCTCCTCCAGCGCCTTGCGGGCGTCGTCGCGGCGGTCCAGCCTCAGATACTGCGTCGCCAGAAGCCGCCCGAACGCCACCGACGCCGATGTCCCCGCCGACGGAGGCTGCTTGGCCAACGCCTCCAGCTTCGCCGTCGCCTCTGCCGCCTGGTTCAGCGCGTTCTTCGCCGCCGCCCACGAACCCCACACCTCCGAGTTCCCCGGCAGCCGTTCCGTCAGGCCCGTCGCGACCTTCAACGCCCGAGACGCCTTCCCCGTGTCACGCTGCATCAGCAACGCCTGGCACAGCACCAGTTCCAGTTGCGGATGCCCCGGCGCGTACTGCAACCCTTCCGCCATCAACTGTTCCACCCGGTCGTACGCCTTCTCACGGGCAAACAGGCCCGACAGTTGCAGCCGCGCGTTGATGTTCTGCGGCTGACGCTTCAGCAACTCCGTCAGCGTCGCCACCATCGTCTGCTGGTTCCCCTGCCGGCGGCTCACCTCGACCAGCATCGCCAGCGCCTGCACGTACACCCGATCCTCGGCCCCCACCTGCCGCAGCTGAACCGCCGCCTCGCTCAGGTTCCCGCCGGCCATCTCGATCTCGCCCGACAGCAGCCGAGCCTCACCGTACGTCCGCTGCTCGTTCAGCACTCCGGACACCACCTGACGTGCCTCCGCCAGCGACTCCGTGAACTCCGTGTCGCGGCCGTTCACCTGCGCCGTCAGGGCCTTGTCCAGCAGAATCCGACCCAGCAGCGTCCGCGCATTGGCCGCCTCCGGCGCCGACTTCACAATGTCCCGCGTCAGCGATTCCGCCTCCGCCGCGCGACCCGGGATCCGACGCAGCACGTCCGCCAACTGAATCCGCATCACCATCTCG
>CAYUSC010000259.1:0-1662 GCA_964447265.1 uncultured Candidatus Brevefilum sp. | reverse complement strand
AAATCGTCTTCACCCATTCCCGGTGCAGAAGCAGGTGGAGCGCCGCAATCGCAACTGCTACTATCCCAATCCATTGGTGAAGGACCAACCCGGTGAGATCCAGGAAGAAGGTGATCAGGAAACTGATGAATAGGATCAAATCGATCCACCAGTTGGTTTTCTGTTTCTTATTCATGTGTACCTCAATTACTTGTAAATTCAACAAATATTATTAACAGTAAGTGTCTTGTAATATTAATACAGCAAAAAGGTTAAGAGGTAATAAAGAAGTAATAGGTGGAATAACCGGATTTTGAATGCCTGATCGTCAGGAACAATCAATAATGGGTCTGAATTTCCCATGGTACGTCGCGTTTAGTGGGAAATGATCTTTGTTGCAATTTTCCTACTAAGGTAAGGAAAATTGGTTTTTCCGACCTCATTTTCGGTTAATTTATGCTAGAATTTCTCTACGAACCCGAAAGCTCTACTGTGAAAAAGGGGTGAAAAATATGCTGGCCAGGGTAAATTCATGTGCGGTCATCGGCCTGGATGGCGTCATCGTTGAAGTGGAAGTGGATACCGGAGGCGGCTTACCAAAGATGGTCATCGTCGGCCTGCCCGACGCGGCCGTTCAGGAAAGCCGGGAGCGGGTCCAGTCAGCCGTGAAGAACGCCGGTTTTTACTATCCCCGGAAAAAATTAACGGTTAACCTCGCACCGGCCTCAGTCCGCAAAGAAGGCCCGGCCTATGATTTGCCCATCGCGGTGGGCGTGCTGATCGCCACGCACCAGTTGGAACCGGATTCCATGGACAATACGCTGATCATAGGCGAGCTTTCTCTGGATGGCGGCGTCCGGCATGTGAAGGGCGTGTTGCCCATGGCAGCATTAGCCCGGCAGGAAGGCTATAAAACGGTGATCGTGCCGGAAGTGGATGCGGCGGAGGCTGCGCTGATCCCGGATATTACCGTGATTCCGGCCCCGACCCTGAACGCCCTCTATGACCACCTGAGCGGGATGAAGCCGCTAAAACCAGCCGAACCGCCGGACCATCACCCCGAAAATATCCTGGTGGAAACGGATTTTTGTGAGATCAAAGGGCAGGAACATGTCAAGCGCGCCCTGGAAGTGGCCGCGGCTGGGGGGCACAATCTGCTGATGATCGGGCCGCCGGGCGCAGGTAAGACCCTGATGGCCCGGGCGCTGCCTTCAATCCTGCCCGCAATGACGATTGACGAAGCGCTGGATGTGACCCGGATTTACAGCGTGGCCGATTTACTGCCTTCGGATGTGCCGCTCATCCGGGCCAGACCGTTCCGCGCCCCGCATCACACCATCAGCCATGCCGGTCTGGTGGGTGGGGGCAACTGGCCTCATCCCGGCGAGATCAGCCTGGCCCACCGCGGGGTTTTGTTTTTGGATGAATTACCCGAATTCAGCTCGAAGGTGCTGGAAGTGCTGCGTCAACCGCTGGAGGACAAGGTCGTGACGATCAGCCGCGCGCAGGGATCGCTGACCTTCCCGGCGAATTTCCAGTTGGCCGCGGCGATGAATCCCTGCCCCTGCGGCTATTATGGGGACCCAACACGACCCTGTACCTGTTCATCCACTACTGTGACCCGCTACCAGAAGCGGATTTCCGGCCCGTTGATGGACCGGATCGATATCCATATCCAGGTGC
>CAYUSC010000258.1:0-1676 GCA_964447265.1 uncultured Candidatus Brevefilum sp. | reverse complement strand
CGATGCGGATTATGTCTGGATCAGCGCCACAGCCTTCGATGCGGATGGGCGGATTGTGGCCGTGCGCCGCTGGGAGAGCAGCCTGAAACTGGTCTCCGGCGGACAACTGGACTTCACAATCCGGCTCTACAGCATGGCGGGGCCGATTGACCACGTGGACCTGCTCACCGAGGCGCAGCCCATTGATAATGGAGAGTGACCCTATGACTCCCAAGCCACAGACCCCGTTTCCCTGGGGGGAGCGGACTTATATCATGGGCATTATGAATGCCACACCGGACAGCTTTTCCGGCGATGGTCTGCTCGGTCGCGATGATTCGGTCAGCCGGGCGCTTCGGCAGGCGGAGGATTTCCTGACCCAGGGCGCGGATATTCTGGATGTTGGCGGTGAGAGCACCCGCCCCGGTGCGGACACGGTCAGCGAAGCACAGGAACTGGCACGCGTGCTGCCCGTGATTGCCGCGCTGCGGAAGGAATTTCCGCAGACGGTGATTTCGGTGGATACGTATAAGGCCGAAGTGGCTCGGCAGGCGTTGGATCTGGGGGCGAATTGGGTGAATGACATCTGGGGGTTCCGGGCAGACCCGGAATTGGCCGGTGTGACCGCTGCGCATCATGCTCCGGTGGTGTTGATGCATAACCGCTTGAAACCCGGCAGCGCGGAGGTGCAGGCCCGGCTGGGCGGCCATGTGGTCGGGGTGGAATATGAGGACCTGATCGCGGATATCTGCAGGGAACTGCTGTTCAGCGTGGATTTGGCCCATCAGGCGGGCATCCCGGATGAGCAGATCATCCTGGACCCGGGGATTGGGTTTGGCAAGACTGTTGCGCAAAACCTGGAACTGCTGGACCGGATGGATGAGATCAAGGCGCTGGGCTATCCCTTGCTGGTTGGCCCTTCGCGCAAATCCTTCATCGGTTATACGCTCGACCTGCCGCCCGAGGAACGGGTGGAGGGAACCGCCGCGGCGGTGGCCCTCAGCATTGACCGGGGCGCGGATATTGTCCGCGTGCATGATGTGGCCGTGATGGCCCGGGTGGCCCGAATGACGGATGCTGTCGTCCGGCGCAAACCCTGAGGTTGGGAGGCGGCATGGATCTTGTGGGTTACGATTTTCCTCAGCTTGAAATTTCACTCGACGACTATGAATTTACGAGTCCCGTGCTCGATATCGGAGGGGGCGGGGAGGGGGTGATCGGCCAGACAGCCGGGCAGGATGTGATCGCGATTGACCGCCGGATGGACGAACTTCTGGAAACCCCGAGCGGCCCCCGCAAGGTGATGATGGATGCCCGCCGGTTGGGCTTCGTGGGTGACCAATTCCCGATATTGACCGCTTTTTTCTCTCTGATGTATGTCCCCAAAATTGAAGATCAGTTGGCCGTATTTACCGAGGCCCAGCGAGTCTTGAAGGCGGGCGGAACCTTTCATCTGTGGGATGTAACCCTGCCGGAAGCACCGCCGGAGGGGACGGATTATTTTGTGGTGTATTTACGTTATGCCATCCGGGGAAATACTCGGGGAACGGGTTACGGCATGCGCTGGCCGGGTGGGCGGCGCGACGCGGCGCATTATATTGCCTTAGCGGAACAGGCGGGATTGACCTGTGTAAAGTCGCAACCTCTGGACCATTGTTTTTATCTGCAATTTCAAAAGTAGCGAGTTAAAGTTGTAG
>CAYUSC010000257.1:0-1713 GCA_964447265.1 uncultured Candidatus Brevefilum sp. | reverse complement strand
ATCGACAAAGGCCAGCAGCCCAAGGTAGCCCAGGTCCCTGGCGGACAGGCCGGACAGGAGCTGCAGTCCGATGTTGGTTGGCGAGGTTTTATCGGAATGCCGCGGTCCCGGGTATTTCTGGAAATTGTCCGGACAGAGCCAATGATTCTCCGATGAGCTGAAATCTTCGAAATAATTCCAGGTTCGCCGGGCCAAAAGCCTGAGCCGGCGGATTTGCTCGGCATCCGTCCGCCCTGGCAATGCCGGCCGGGCGCGCAGGCTGGCCAGCCAGGAAAGCAGCGGGGAAAGCAGCCAGAATAATCCGATCGGAGCCAGGCTGGCCTGCAGCCAGTTGATTGGGGCGGCAAAAAGCGCGTAACCGATAGCGAGTGCGGGCAGGGCCGTCATCCACATGGCCTGGAAATATCCGGCAATTGTATTCTTCAGGCTTTTCTCCGCTGTCTCTGCGGTCTGCCATTGCAAAAGATGGCGGTGGCTGATCGTCAAACGGTAGAGTGTGCGGCCAATGGCATCCAAAGCCAGGTACGCCCGATAAGGGATCAGCATGATCAAGATCAATAGCTGCAAGAAGTGCTTGAACAGATTTTTCCAAAAAGCGGAAAAGGCCAACCGCATGGAGGGATTGCGGTTTTTTTGAATCACAATCCTTTCCACGGTCAGCAGAATGCTGTAGACGGTGTCGCTGCAAATGATCAGGGCCCATAACCAGGGAACGCCCGGCAGGCAAAAGACATTGAAAAGGATCAAGGCCAGATTGGCTGGCTGGACCAGGCTGCGCCGGAGATTGTCGGCAATCTTCCATCGGGATAGCCAATTGATGGAAGATGGGCGGGTCAGCCAGGGCAACAGCTGCCAATCGCCGCGGGTCCAGCGGTGCTCGCGCCGGGTAAAGCTGAGGATGCTGGACGGCGGCGTATCCATCAGTTTGACGCCGCTGGCGAAAGCGCAGCGCGATAGGCTTCCCTCGAGAAGATCATGGCTGAGCACGCTGTTTTCCGGGATCGTGCCCCGCAGCAGTTCATGCATGGCCCGGGCGTCGTAGATGCCTTTGCCGGCAAAAATGCCTTCGCGGAAAACATCCTGGTAGACATCCGAGACCACTGTGGCATAAGGGTCGATGCCGGTTTGTCCGGAAAAGAACCTGGAGAACAGGCTGGCGGCAGGTTGTGGTATCCGGCTGCGGATTTCCGGCTGCACGATGGCATAACCATCGGTTATCCGCAAGGTTTGCGGGTCGATCCGCGGCCGGTTGAGCGGATGCGCCATGATCCCGACCAGCGTCGAGGCGCTGTCCCGGATCAATTCCGTATCGGCATCCAGCGTGATGACATATCGAATGCCGGGCAGGATGTTCCTGTCGCCGACCTGGATGACATAGCTGGTTTCGTTCTCGCCAGCCAGCAAGGCGTTGAATTCCTCAAGTTTGCCGCGTTTTCTTTCCCAGCCCATCCAGCAGTTCTCAGAGGGATTCCATAACCGGGTCCGGTAAAGCATCCAGAAACGGGATATGAGTTGAGGGTAGCGGGCATTCAGCCGGTGAACCGCAGTTTCCGCCGCCTGAATCAGGAGCTGGTCAGTCGGCAGGGTCTGTTCCGGTGCGTCCTTGAAATCCCCCAGCAGGGCAAAATAGAGATTTTCCTGGCGATTAGCCAGGTAATGCTTTTCCAGACGGTCGATATAATCCCGGACTTGCGCTTCCGAGTTGATGATGAC
>CAYUSC010000256.1:0-1736 GCA_964447265.1 uncultured Candidatus Brevefilum sp. | reverse complement strand
GCCTCCTTTCTGGCCTCCTCCGTCACCGGGTCGTGGATTCCCATAGTATCATGTATGATAACACCCGTCTCCGTTACCAGCGTGTACGCCGGCGGCACGGTCAGGTCGTATGCCTCCGTTATATGTCGTAGCGGCCGTATATCGGCCACAGCTTCCCAGACTATGTCACGGTCCGTCGCCATGGCCTTCCAGCGCGCCCAGAAAGGATCATCCCTGAAAAGCTCCGGTAGCGTTGTGAACAGTTTTTCCGCCATGTCTATGGTTGGAGCCTTGCACTTTCCATGCTGCACCCGGTGCAGGGTGTTGAACAGGTCCCGTCGCACTTTTCTTTCCCTGCTGGTCATGTCGTCCAGTTTCGTGCCTTTCTTGTAGATCCTCGGGACGCCCACGGCCTTCTTCAACTCCCGCAGCCTTTCCACCGACAGCGGGGGACAGTACGAAAAGTGCCTGCCCTTGAAGACCACCGTTCTTTCCAGAGTCAGGGCCTTCTCCTGACACCGGAGCGGAAGGCGCTCTCTCATGCGCGCCACCGAATCGGGATCGAACACCGCGGTGTACCGCTCCGGCCTGCCTTTTCGTAAACCTATGGCCACGGATGCCAGCATACCCAGCGAGGTGGCCAGCGATACTATTTCGTAAGACAGGCTCCTGTCGTAAACCGTGCAGAACACGTCGGTGTGTATCGAGGAGGCCGGCGCTTCCGGGAAGCCCACCACGGAGCCGATAGTGTCTATAATGCCTGCCAGAAGCCCTTCTCTGAACGCTGCATCAGTCTCCATCCAGTATACCGGCAGTCTGGGAACGCCCTCTACCAGTACATGGGGAAGCAGAACTTTCGGCAATAGAGTGGTTTTATTGCCGATTGTTTCAATAAGCTCCTCTACGCGAGCGCGCACACCGCCGTCCTTAACGCCGTCTAGTGCGCCCCCGACCCCTACTAACACTCCCATGAGGTAACCGGTACCCGTGTCCAGCGGGATAGTGACTCCCTCCTCCGTTATCGCGGTGAATGGGCTCGCTGGTGTGTACGTCCTGACCAGGCGTGGTATCACCATGCCTATCGCCGGTTCGGCTTTAACGTAGTTCAACTCGTCGTCCACGGTAACCAGGGAGTGGTCTTTCGAGCAGTGAACGGTGGTGCGTTCCGACGTCACCACTTCCACCATCTCCAGGTTCTTGTGGACGGAGAAACTCTCCACCGGCAATTCAACCACCCTGCCGTCCTGCACCGCGACCGCGGTAACGCCTTCCGGCACCCGGTAGATCTCCTTGTTTCCGTCTATGACAGGTTCGCCCTCCCGGGGGAAGTCCCGCAGGTTCAACAACACGCGTAGTCGCCCGTCCTCCGTAAGTTCTCCGCGCAAGGCATATCGTATATGCTCCGGCAGCGCGGCGGCAGGTATGGAAGCGAACACGCTATTTATGCTGCAATCGCCGTCGAAGTCGGCGTTGAAACCCTTGACTATCTGTGGATTGACTTTTATCGCATCGCCGGCCACCACTTTAGGTTTGAAGGCCATTATGTTGAATTTGTGCAGGGACGGGGAACGGTTCAGCATGACCGGCCTGCTCTCCATCTCCCTCTCCAGGATCTTCCTGGCCAGAGGGTCATCATTCTCCAGCATCTCCCTGATCTGCTTCGGGTCGTACCCCATGCCCTGGAGCTGCCTTATCACGAAGGGTTTGTACACCGAGAAGGCCAGCTTTTCGGGTACCCCGGCCTCGTCCATGTCCAT
>CAYUSC010000255.1:0-1771 GCA_964447265.1 uncultured Candidatus Brevefilum sp. | reverse complement strand
GGCCAGGATTCTGAGAAGCCCTCGGTCATGGTGCGCACCATCAGTTTGCATGTGCACATCCCAACCTGCGGCGATGAAGATCGGGATTGGAAAAAAGTGAAAATGGTGCAGGGAACCATCATTGCCCACCCGGGGGATTGCTTCTATTACCTCAGCCTGCGCGAGAGGGATATGGATGTAGAACTGGGCTTCCCCAATGAGATGGTGGAAATTAGCGACGCACTGCTAAAAAAGCTCGGTTCTTTAGTAGGGCCTGAAAATGTAAGGGTTGAAATCCTGGAAGAAAAAGCTGACCTTTGAGGGGGAATGATGGCAAAAAAACACTACGATCTCATTTTGGTTGGCTTTGGCAATGTTGGCAAGGCATTCGCGGAGCTTCTGCTTGAAAAATCCGCATTGCTTGAATCGCAGTACGGTTTCACTTTCCGGGTAACCGGCATTCACACGAAAAACCATGGCTCGGCAATCAATTCTGATGGGTTGGATTTGAGCAAAGCGCTTGATCAATTGACAAATGATGGAAACCTGCGCAGTTTAGATACAGGCGATTTTTCTGGCAGCACCGAAGACTTTATCAAGGTCTGCCCCGGGGATGTTCTGGTGGAAAACTCACCTTTGAACCCGCTGAGCGGCCAGCCGGCGCTTGAGCATATTTGTTTGGGCCTGCAAAGAGGTTTGCATGCCATCACCGCTAACAAAGGCCCGGTGGTTTACGGTTATGGCGAGCTTACGCGGTTGGCTACGGCGCAGCAAAAGCTCTTTCTGTTTGAGTCCGCTGTGATGGATGGTGCACCCATCTTCTCGCTCTTCCGCGGGGCACACGCCCCCCTGGCTGGGGCAAAACTATTGGGTTTCGATGGCATCCTGAACTCTTGCACGAACCTGCTGCTTGAACTGATGGAAAACGGCAAAAGTTTTGACCAGGCGGTTGAAATTGCCAGGTCCATGGGCTTGACGGAACAAGACCCCTACTTTGATGTGGACGGTTGGGATGCCTCGGTGAAAGTAGCCGCGCTGACCACCGTGCTGATGGGCATGCCGCTCACCCCGCACGAGGTTGACCGCACTGGCATCCGCGCCATTACCCCAGATATGTTGGCTGAAGCCCGCGAGGCCGGCGAGCGTTGGAAGTTGGTTTGCACCGCGGAAGTCATGGGCGGCAAGCTGCGCGCCCGGGTGCACCCTGAGCGCGTTGCCAAGGATTCACCCTTTTACAGCGTGGGCGGGCCAAGCTCAATTGTGCGCTTCAAGCTGGATGTACTCCCAGCATTGGGAATTCTGGAGACGGACCCCAGCCCCAAAACCACAGCCTTTGGCCTGCTGCATGACCTGATCTTTATTGCCCAATTTGAGGGGGCATGACTCACAAGGTTTACATCGGCCTGGGCACCAACCTTGGCAACCGATTGGTAAATCTGCGCCATGCCGCGGAGGCGCTTGAACCCAAAGTGAAGCTCTGCCGCGCCTCGTCCATTTACGAGACTGCGCCTTGGGGTTTTTCCGACCAGCCCAATTTTTATAACCAGGTCTTGGAATGTAAAACCGCACTGACCCCACTGCGCCTGCTCAACTTTCTGAAGAAGATTGAAAAAGAGCTCGGCCGGGTTAAAAACTTTCGGAATGGTCCCCGCCTTATTGATTTGGATCTTCTTCTCTATGACGACCTTGTATTGCACACTGAGCGGCTTAAAATTCCCCATCCGCAGATTTCCAAGCGTGCCTTTGTATTGGTACCACTGGCAGAGATTGCCCCTGAGCTGGTGCATCCGGT
>CAYUSC010000254.1:0-1803 GCA_964447265.1 uncultured Candidatus Brevefilum sp. | reverse complement strand
AATGGCAGAACGATTGGTCCTCTACGATTCCTATTTCGGCAATACCGCCAAGGTCGCCAAGGCGATTGGTGAAGCGATCGGGGCGGTTGTCAAGAAAGTGGATGATATCCAGCCGGAGGATTTTGAGGGATTAAAAATATTCTTCCTTGGCTCCCCGACCCGGGCATTCCGGCCTACCCAAAAAGCCCAATTCCTTCTGCAAATGCAGAAAGGCAAGTTAACGGGTGTCAAGGGCAGTGTATTCGACACGCGCATTCCGGCGGACAAAACCAATTCGGGCTTCCTCAGGTTCATGGTCAAGCTCTTTGGTTATGCCGATGCTAAAATGGCCAAAGCTTATAAGAAGACCGGTGCGACATTGGCACTGGAACCGGCCGGGTTTGCGGTTCTGGATTCGGAAGGTCCTCTGGCGGAAGGTGAGCTGGAACGAGCCATAGAATGGGCCATGGCTATCCTGTCATAAACATGCCCAAACCCAGGTTTTCAATCGCCACACCGGATGATGAATTGCAGAGCCTGATTAATCAGGCCGATCACCGAACTCTGGCGATCTGGGCGCGGGATTGCGCTTTGCGTGTCCTGCCTTTCTTTGAAGCCCAATTTCCTGATGACCCCCGACCCCGCCAGGCGCTCGCAGCCCTTCAGGATTGGATCGACACGAGTCAATTCAGCATGTCCGTCATCCGCACCGCCTCATTGAATGCACATGCCGCGGCCAGAGAGGTCGGGGAAGACAACCCGGCCCGTTCAGCGGCGCGGGCAGCCGGTCAGGCGGTCGCCACGGCGCATGTCCGCACACATTCCCCCGGAGCGGCAAAATATGCTCAGCAGGCGCTTTTTCGAGCGGCTCCCCCAGAAGAGGCTCAGATTTCTGTTGCTAATGAACGTGTGTGGGAATACAACCGGCTTAAGCAATTAATCAAAGAACGCCAACCCTAGCGGTTGGCGCTTTTTTTAAGATGAAAACCCTATCACACCAGCAGTAAACGCCCAACGATCACCACCGCCATCCCCACCAGCACGGGGACAAACAGATTACGGGTCAGGATCGCTGCCGCAAAGGTCGGCAGGGCCGCCCACGGGAACAAATTCCCGGCATTGATGGCTAATTGACCGTCTGCCACCACCAGCGAGGGCAAGAGCATCGCGGCCAGCACTGCCGGGGGGACATAGCCCAGCCAGGCGATCACGATTTCCGGCAGGCGGCGGCCCGTGAGCGCGAGCAAGGGAATAAGGCGCGGCAGGTAGGTCACCGCAGCCATACCCAGAATGGTTAAAAGGATGGTCGTTTGGTCCATTTTTCCAATGCCACACCTAAAGTTGCGGCCAGAACGGTCGCAATGATCACATACCACTGCCGGAACCCGATCAGATACAATCCCAGCGAAAACACCCCTGCCAACACCGCCACGATCACCTGCACCTTGTTCTTGATCTGCATCACCAGCAGCGCGATGAACATCGCCGGCAGCGCATAATCCAGCGCAAAGGGTTCAATATCCGCAATCATCTGACCGCCGAAGATCCCCAGCGCCGTGCCCAGCACCCAGGAAGCCTGCGCCGTGACATTGATCGCGATCGTTTCACTCTTGGGCCGCTCCTGTCCGTTGATCCGGGTCGCGTGGACCGCGAAGGATTCATCCGTCAGCTCATAGGCGAAGGCAGCCAGTTCCGGCTTGCGCCAGGATTGCAAATGCGGGGAAAGCGCGGCGGACATCAGCATATGCCGCAGATTGACGATGAAGGTGGTGATGATGATCGAGAGCGGCGTCAGGCCCGATGCAATCAACCCGACCGCGATCA
>CAYUSC010000253.1:0-1839 GCA_964447265.1 uncultured Candidatus Brevefilum sp. | reverse complement strand
CCCTGTGCCTGGTGGTTCATCAAACCGACTTTTTCGGCGAGCGTAAGCCGCCCGACAAGATCGCGGGCTCGTTCGGAAAAAGGCAGAGAAGTGTCGAGATATTTCGGTTCTGGCGAGGCGCTCGCGGACATGAGGTACTCCTTTAGTAATAAGTTCAATCTTGCAGGTATAAAGGGTTCCGGATCAACTGGATGGGAGCGGATCGGGGTGTACGGGCGCGTGGGATGGGGAAGGGCAGGGGTGAAGCGCCAATGCTGATATTGTGAAAGGCAGCGATCGTATATATTAACCCTTGATCGCTCCGGCGGTCAGCCCGGCGACAATTTGCCGCTCTGCGAACAGGTAGAAGACAATCGTGGGCAACGCCGAAAGGGCCACAAAAGCGGAGACCAGGGCTAAATCCTGCCCCCATTGACCCTGAAACTGCATCGTGCCCAACGGCAGGGTCCATAATGCATTGCTGTTCAAAACCACCAGGGGTACCAGAAGATCATTCCAACTGACGATCATGACCAGGGCCGCCACAGCGGATAAGGCCGGTTTGACCAGCGGAAGCATGATGCGCCAGAAGAAATCGAAGTTGGTACAGCCATCGATATAAGCGGCGTCTTGCAGTTCAGGATGCACGGCTGTAAAGAAACCGCGCAGGATCATGATATTGCCGGACAGTTGGAAGGCGACCTGCACCAGAATGACCCCCCATAAACTATCGATCATATTGATCCCAAACTGTTCCATTTGGCGCAGGACGAAATAGACTGGCAAAATGGCGACGTTGATCGGGAACATCAGGCCGATGGTAAACAGGTTGAAAAAGAAGGTCTTTCCGCGGAATTGGAGTCTGGAAAAAACGAAGGCCACTAACGAGCAAATGAATACCGTCAAGCTGGTGGTGGCCACCATGACGATCAAACTATTCTTCATCATGGTCCAAAAACTGGGGGTGGTTAAGATCAGGAGGATATTGCTCCAATTGGGAGGGTTTGGAATGGAATACGGGTGTGAATACATCTGCCCCGTGGTCTTGACGCTGCCAAAGAGGAGAATCACGATAGGAACAAAAATGAGGATCGTGGCCACTGAAAGGACGAGGTACTGAATAACCCTCGGAATTGCTTTTTGCACCCTGTGGGAAAGAGAAGGCGTGTGTGCCATAAATCGGTCCTTTCTACAGGCCAGTCAGATAATCGGGTTTACGGTTAAGTTGCTGGTAGACCAGGGAAAAAATCAGGCAGATGATGAACATAATGATTGCGACCGCAGAACCGTAGCCGAGCTGAAAACGAACGAAACCAAACCGATACATATAGGTCGCCATCGTCTCGCTGGCATTGACCGGTCCGCCCTTGGTCATGATCCACACTAGAATAAATTGCTGAATCGAGCCCAACACCGACATATATACAGAAGTACGAATGGTGCTGCTCAGCAGGGGGAGGGTGATGTTGAAAAAATTCTGAAACGAATTGGCTCCATCCATGCGGGCTGCTTCTTCAATTTCAGTGGGGATGTTTTGGAGGCCGGTGAGATATAAGAGCATGTGGAAACCGAAGTACTTCCAGGTCAGCGTGACGAACACCGCCCATAGAACCACATCCATGTTGCCGAGCCAGGCCACTCCCTCGAAACCCAGGGCCACCATAATCGCATTGAGAAAACCACGCTCCGGGTCAGCGTTGTAGAGCAGCATCCACATGATAGCTGTGTTGACTTCGGAAAGTACATAGGGGAGAAAGAAAATTGTCCGAAACAGGCCGCGCCCGGGCAAGTCGCGCCCTACTAAAACGGCCAACAGCAACGCCAACGGGAGCTGTATGACTAACGAGGCCACGATGATAA
>CAYUSC010000252.1:0-1859 GCA_964447265.1 uncultured Candidatus Brevefilum sp. | reverse complement strand
CTCCTCTTAAACTCCCAATTGGTAAGATTCCAATGTAATCAACCCAGGGGCAAATCATTGCCCCCTTTTTATAGTCCGCCGAATGTTTTAATTTCTCCCCAATTCCAACATTCGGCCAATACCCTCAATAATTGGTGAGTTATGGATGCTTTTCTGGATTTCCTGGTCAAATTAATGGTGTCACTCTACCAGCCAATGCACACCCTGGCGGTAATCGTTGGATTGGTCTTCACCATCAGCGGTGTGATGGATCTCTATATTGATTTCACGCACATTGCCTGGCAAATTCGGCGCTTCTTCAACCGAAAAGATATCCAACCACTCACCATTGAGCGGCTGAAAGCGCGGGAACAGCAGCGCATCGCCATTTTCATCGCGGCCTGGCATGAGGCTGATGTGATTGCCAAGACTCTCACGAATGCCTGTCAGACCATCCACTACAACAATTACGACATTTTCGTCGGCACCTATCCAAACGATCCGGACACGCAACGTGAAGTTGACAAAGTCGCCAAGGTGGATGACCACGTCCATAAAGTCGTCACACCCGATCCCGGTCCAACCAACAAAGCCTCCAATCTAAACCATGTTTTCAATGCCATCCTGGATTACGAGACCCGGACCGATTCCTACTTTGACATCATCGTGATGCACGACTCTGAAGATGTGATCCACCCCTACTCTTTGCTGGTCTACAACTATCTCCTGCCCCGCAAGGATATGGTCCAGATCCCTGTCTTTCCCCTGCCACAGCCCCTCAACAGGGTAACCCATTGGACCTATGCGGATGAATTCGCCGAAAACCACACCAAGATTCTACGAGTGCGTGAATTGAACGACGGCTTTGTGCCCTCTGCCGGTGTTGGCACCGGTTTCACCAAGCGGGCGTTCCAACAGCTAGCGATTTCCACCGATGAGATCTTCTCGCCTAACACCCTGACCGAGGACTACCAACTCGGCTTGCGGATGAACCTGCAAGGGATGAAAGCCGCTTTCGTCAATATCCGAATCCCCCCCTCGGAAGAGTTCTCAACTGAGAAGGCTCCAACCGAATGGGTGGCCACCAGGGCGCTCTTTCCCACAGATTTCAAACACGCCGTCAAACAGAAAACGCGTTGGAATATTGGCATCATCCTGCAGGGCTGGGCGAACCTTGGCTGGAGAGGTTCCTTAGGCGTCAAATGGGACCTGCTGCAGGACCGCAAGGCATTGATTTCAACACCCGTCAACTTCCTTGGCTATCTGGTCTTTTTATATTTCCTGCTTTACCAAATCGTGCAATATTACTCCGGCGCATCTATGCCGGTGTTGATCCAGAAAGACACGTTCCTCTATACTCTCGTCCTGATCTCGACTGTCTTTATGGTCTGGCGGATGTTAAATCGTGCGCTGGCTGTCGATAAGATTTACGGCTTCTGGCCGGCGATCACCTCCATCCCCAGGTCTATCTGGGGCAATGTGATCAACTTTGCAGCGATCAATCGGGCACTCTATCAATACTTCCTCAATAAAGTCCGGAAACGTGAAGTCGCCTGGGACAAAACCGCCCATGAGTTCCCCTCCATTGTGGCGGATGAAGGATCTGAAACCAAAAAGAAAAAAGAGGAAGCGCCAAACGATCTTTTCCACCTGTCTTATGACCTCCCTGAAAAGAACTTCGTGCGGATGTTCTGTGACAGGATGGAAGCCGAGAATAAATGGGGCAAGATCAAGCTGCTTGAAAGCATCCCCCATAAATACGGCACCAAACTCTTTCCTTATTTCCACTCATATCTTTCAGACCCCGATTGGGAAGTCCGTGCGGCGACCTGTCGCAGTCTGAGCTTCCTGCGGCTGCCCCAATCCATCCCATATCTCAA
>CAYUSC010000251.1:280-1882 GCA_964447265.1 uncultured Candidatus Brevefilum sp. | reverse complement strand
TTCGAGGATCTTCCGGACGAGGAAGAAGTTCCCGCAGGCGATCGCCGCGCCGCACAAGGCCCCCGGCAGCAGCCGGAAGCTCGCGATCCCCGCGATGCCCGCGACGGCGGTCCCCGCGAGGACCAGCGCCGCGGCGAGGAGGATCCGGCGCTCCAGGGAGCGGATCGCGTTCCCCTCGGGTGCGCCGGCGTCCCCGGGGCGTTCAGTTCCCACCGGGCTTTCCCCGCCCCGTCTCGTCCTTCTCCTGCTCCTCCATCTCTTTCTCGGACCGCTTGGCGGCGCGATAGAGGCTGCGCACCCCCGCCGCGAAGCCGAAAGCCAGCCAGCGGATCATCAGCCACGGGGCGGTCCCGAGCCACTTGTCGAGATAGTAGCCGATCCCCAGGCCGATGATCACGGACAGCGCCATCTCGAAGCCGAGGGCGCTGTATCTCCCCAGCTCCCGGTAAAACGCCCTGCGGTCCTGGCGCTCGTTCATGAGGTCAAACGCTGGATTTTTATCATAGGATCCGGGAACCCGTCAATCGGAATCCGGTCTCATCGCGGCCAGGGCCGACCGGGCGGCGGCGATCGTCCGGTCGAGGTCCCGCTTCGAGTGGGCCAGCGACACGAAGCCCGCCTCGAACTGGGACGGCGCGATGTAGACTCCGCGTTCCAGAAGTCCGTGGAAATACTTGGAATACAGCTTCGTATCGCTTCGCTTCGCGGAGGCGTAGTCGGTCACCGGCCCCTTCCGGAAGAAGGTGGTCCACATCGAACCGACGCGGTTGGTGTAGGTAGGGACCCCGGACGAGGCGAAGGCCTCCGCCATCCCCGCGGCGAGGTAGTCCGCCTTCGCGTTGAGCTGCTCGTAGGCCCCCTTGCGGGACAGCTCGGTGAGCGCGGCGATCCCCGCGGCCACCGCCAGCGGGTTCCCCGACAGGGTGCCCGCCTGGTAGACCGGCCCCTCGGGCGCCAGCGCGTCCATGATATCCCTTCGGCCGCCGAACGCCCCCACCGGCAGCCCGCCGCCGATGATCTTGCCGAGGACGGTCAGGTCGGGCGCGATCCCGAACAATTCCTGCGCCCCGCCGAAGGCCACGCGGAAGCCCGAGATCACCTCGTCGAACACAAGGAGCGCCCCGTGCCGCTTCGTGAGCGCGCGCAGCTCCTGCAGGAAACCCGGCGCCGGCGGGACCACGCCCATGTTTCCCGGGACCGGCTCGACGATGACGGCGGCGACCCGCCCCTTGTTCCTCTCGAGCAGCCGCTTCACGGAAGCGATGTCGTTGAACTTCGCGGTCAGGGTGTGCCTCGCCGTCTCCTTCGGCACCCCGGGCGAATCGGGAAGGCCGAACGTGAGCGCCCCCGATCCGGCCGACACGAGCATCGCGTCGGCGTGGCCGTGGTACCCGCCCTCGAACTTGACGATTTTGTCCCGTCCCGTGAACCCGCGGGCGAGGCGAACGGCGCTCATCGCCGCCTCGGTGCCGGAAGACGTCAGCCGGACCTTTTCGATGGAAGGGAAGGCGCTGCGGATCAGGTGGGCGAGCCCCACCTCCCCCGGCGTGGGCGCCCCGTAGCTCGTTCCGCGTCCCGCCGCCGTACGGATCGCGGCGACCA
>CAYUSC010000251.1:0-270 GCA_964447265.1 uncultured Candidatus Brevefilum sp. | reverse complement strand
TTCGGGTGGGCGTGCCCCAGGATCATCGGACCCCAGGATCCGACATAGTCGATGAAGACGTTGCCGTCCACGTCGCGCACGGAGGCGCCCTTCGCGCTTTCGATGAACAGCGGCGTGCCGCCCACCGACCGGAACGCGCGCACCGGGGAGTTCACCCCTCCCGGGATCAGCTTCTTCGCCAGCGCGAACAGCCGGCCCGAAGTATCCGTTTTCAGCCTGGCCAAGGAATCCGCCTCCCGCCGGGGAATCTTTTCCGCATGGTAAGAATCC
>CAYUSC010000250.1:0-1926 GCA_964447265.1 uncultured Candidatus Brevefilum sp. | reverse complement strand
GCCACGGGGTAATAGGCAGCCGTCTCCCAGGCAGGGTCATCGACTGCTGCCGTCATTTCAGGGGTGGATAATCCCGTAAAGGCCACCTCCGGTTGAACGGCCGCGGCCTGGACGATGGGCACACTGACAAAGGCCGGCACTTCCACACCCAGCGAGTCATAGACTCCGGCCAGCAATGCCCGGAAGCCTTCGTCGAAGTAACTATCCTGGCCCGAATCCTGATCCGCGCCATACCACCAGAACCAGTCGGAACCTTCCGCCAGATACATAAAGTCAAAGGCCTGCGCCAGGTTCTCTTCGGCGGTGTATTCCGCACCGCTCTCATAAGCTGCCAGATCTTCCCGGGTTGTCGCCAGGTAATCCCAGGCAATTGCTTCCTCTTCCTCGCCGATCCAGGTGTCATAATTGGCGCTGAACCATGCACCGGGGAAGAGATAATCAAGGGTCTGCTGCTCGGGGAACATCTCCAAATATTCCGATGGGGTCACGGTCTGCAGGACTTCACTATCGGACAGTTTTTGATAGAGGGCGTTGAAGAAATCGTTACCGTCGCCGGCGTAGTTCTCCCAGGCGTTCTCGCCATCGAGGATGATGCTGACGATATGCGGTCCAGCCGTGCCACTCTCGAGGAAATCCGCCTGGATCTGTTCAAGGTGTCCGACCAGGTCCTGAGCGGCTGCTTCGCCGCTCATCTCGGAATAGTCAAAACCGATTTTGTCTGAAAGGGTCCAATCGCGGAAGAACATCGCAACCTGGTTGCCATCGTCATCCGTGACGTAATAAGGGCGATATAGCAGATCGGCTTCCTGGACATACCCTTCGGAATCGCGGGTGAAGGAATCGATGCCCAGTGACTTTGCCAGCACGGGTTCACCCGTCTGCATGAAGGTATAGCCCGCTTCAGCGACCAGCGGAATGATTTCTTCCGCCACAGCTCCCTCGCCGGGCCACAGGCCGCGTACGCTGGTGCCGAAGTTTTCCTCGTACATTTCCACGCTCAGATCCAGATGCGCAACAGCGTCCTCGGGGTAAGCGTAGGTCTTTTCGGGCATCTCCGCGCTGGGATTACCGACCAAAGCCAACTGATTGTTATAGATCAGGGGCAGGATTGGGTGAGCATAAGGTGTGGTGGTCACCTCAATCTGACCTTCGCGCTGTAATTCCGCGTGATAGGGCAAGACTTCCTGAATGATCTCCAAAGCCCGATCAAAGACGATCTGTTTGTCGGCTTGCTCGAAGTTTTCTCCCTTTTCCACCAGCGCTAACAACGGCTCTTCGGCGAGATAGGTGGGATCAAACCAGGCCAGGTTAAACCAGACCTGCAGATCGAGGAAATCCTGATTGGTGAAATTTGTCAATGCTGCCTGGATGGCTTCTTCGCTTGTTCCACCGCGTTTATCCAGCAATTCCTGATAGCGGGGATAAAGGGCAATGATATTGGTCCAATTGGCGTCAAAGAAGCGTTCCAGAATGAATTGCTTTTCATCGGTTGTCAGTTCACTCACCTCTTTTTCGGCCAGGACCCAATAGATATCCTTGGCGCCCTCAGCCAGGTCATTGATTTGGCGGATGAGGGAAGGGGTGATATTGAAGGTTACGTGGACATCGGGATATTGCGCCACTTTCTGGGCCATATCCAAATAATCCTTGGTGGCATGCACCCGAACCCAGGGACGGGTATAAACGCCATCCGCATCCTGATAGTAAAGCGGTTGGTGCTGATGCCAGGTGATATTTACATAGAGGATATCCGGGTCAGCAGGAGTTTGCTGCTGGCAAGCTGTCAGCGTTGAAAGCACCAACGCCAATAAAATAACAATATGAAACAACTTTGATATCTTAATCATGTTCTCTCCTTGGAAAAAATTATTATCCGCGCCTTCATCTTGATTTTACACGAAATCATTCTGCGGGTCATCCAAGAAA
>CAYUSC010000249.1:0-1935 GCA_964447265.1 uncultured Candidatus Brevefilum sp. | reverse complement strand
CGCCGCGATCGGGTTTTGGGTGGCATCCGAGGAGGCCTTGACCGAAGTTGGGTGCAGGCTGGCGATGAAACCGCTGATCAGGATGAAGCCAAGGCCGGCGATCAGTGACAGGAGGATCAGAACAGCCACAACCTCCAGGGGTTTAGGGGGCTGCCGCCGGTGGCGGCGGGGGTCCACCCTTTGCTTGGGGTTTGGCCGCGGATTATTCCGGGGATTTGTTTGGGAGACTCGATTTGCTTGTGTCTGTTGTGAGTGCATGATAATTATCCAAATGATAGTTTTTTACAGGAAGGCATCTGAACTCATCCTATAAATTATAGCCGATGACGATTCATTTCAGTCAATGATCCGAATCGGCAATTGAATCCGAAAAGTCGTATGGTCGAGCTTCTTGCTGCTTAACCAGATCTTGCCGTTGAGGATCCGGATGGCGCGGATCGCACTGCGGATGGCAGCCAGGTCGCCAATTCCGGGGATGATCGCTTGACTGGCGCTGAAAAGAGCGGACTGTTCTTCGGGGGTGAGGCCTTCACCATGATCGGTCACTTCCGCGATCAGCATCCCGGTTTCGAGCGAAAGGGATTGGTTGAGGTCAATCGTGCTTCCAGCCGGTGAAGATGCGATGGCGTTATCCATCAGGCCTTTAAGGATCGTCCCCAACAGCTCGGGATCGGTCTTGATCATCTGGCGGCCATCGGGATTGTTGATCATCAGGTTAATGCCGGCCTGAGCAAGGTGGGTTGCCACCTGTAATCGGGCATTGGCGGCTATCGAATCCAGACTGATGATCTGGTTATCGGTGGAGAGCCGGATCGGGCCGGTTTGCCCGGCCTGGTTTTCCAGGTGCTCAATGCGAGCATTGGCCCGGGCCAGAGACGTGCGAAGTTCTTCCCGCTCTCTGGAAAATTGACGGATTTCCGCCTGGATTTGTTCCAACTGCTGCCGTCCATCCCATTGCTGAGAGGATTTCCCTTTCAGAGATTCCAGTTCGGTCTGCATGGCGTCCATCTGTTGGACGGTTTCAAATTTTTCCAGTTGATAGCGGCCCTTGATTTGCTGCAGGGTGGTTTGTAAGGTGTCCAGAGTCTTATCCTTTTCCTGAAGTTCGAGTGTCATCCGGTCACTGGTGGTCTTGAGTTCGGTGATCAGGTCCTGCTGTTGTTCATTTTCCAGCCGCAATTCCTCCAGCGGATCCGGCCCAAAGAGGACCTCCGTGAGGGTTGAGCGGACCTTTTCGAGCAATTGGATCGTATCATCTCTCCAGCGCTTACTGGTGTAGGGGGAGAGCAGGATCAATCCGCCCAAAGTTGGCTGGTCGTTGAAATGCAAGGGGAAGGCCAGCAGGCTGCCGATGCGGTGATATTTTAGCAGGAGGGTCAAGGTATCGGCATCTCGTAGGTCACCCTTTGTGTCGGTGAGGTTCAAAGTCTGCCCTTCGGCCCAGGCATCCATGATGTGCAGGAGCTGTTGAGGCTGCAGGATGGCGCCGGGCAGGGGGATCTCGCGGATCAGGTCATAGCCCGCCAGCAGTTCGACCGTCTCGTTGTCAGGGGTCAGCCGAACCAGATAACAGATATCTGATACGACACTCAGACTGAGGGCGCGAATAATCGCCTTGATCTTTTCTTCATAGGAAGCGGTCAGGTTGATCTCGAGCAATTGCTTGATCAGTTCGGGCCGGGTATCCACCGGAGTGGATTCCTCCGTGAGTTCCTGCGATTGGGCAGCGGGCGAATCCGGTGATCTATCCGTCTTGCCGGTCAGCACCAACAGCCAGGGCAGGCAGGTGGCCTGCGCAAGCCGAATCAGGCCCATCACGCCCAATTGGTTGCCAACGGAGAGGATTTGTAATCCCAGGCAAAGAGCTGTGACGCTCAGGATCAGGGCGCCGATGCCCCAGTTTGTCGGGCGGCGGACAGCCAAAAGGATCAATCC
>CAYUSC010000248.1:0-1941 GCA_964447265.1 uncultured Candidatus Brevefilum sp. | reverse complement strand
AAGCGGAAATCAACATTGTCTCCTACGCAAAAAAAGGGGTAATCCGGATAACGGTCAGTCCCGATCAGGTAATGATCGAAGCCGACGATACGGGTCAGGGGATACCCGATATCAACCTCGCCATGCAACAGGGCTATTCCACGGCCAATCATCTGATCAGGGAAATGGGTTTCGGCGCCGGCATGGGATTGTTCAACATCAAGTCGTACTCGGACAAGTTTGACATCACATCGGAAGTGGACAAGGGAACATTTTTAAGAATTATCATTAAAGAACACGTTACATAAAGGATGGATTATGGACATCGGAATCATCGCAGAAAAATTAAACCTCAAATTCATGTCGGCGTCCGACAGAAAAGTGAATAACGTTACAGGAGGGTACACGGGGGATCTGTTAAGCGATGTTATGGCCAATTCACACGGAGGAGACGTCTGGATCACCAGACAGATTCATCAGAATATCGTTGCCGTGGCCACGCTGAAAGAGCATGCCGGCATCATTCTAGTCAACGCCTGCGAGCCGGCCAAGGACACGCTGGAAAAAGCCGTTCAGGAGAACGTGCCGATACTGGTATCAGACCTTTCAGCATTTGAATTAACCGGCAGAATCTATAACTTGCTGCATTCGGATAAGTAAGAGCGAATTTTTTATGTCTCCCCGGCACAAAGCTGCCTGATGTTGTACTGTCCCGTCCGGAAACCATGATGAAAGTTTTTAATTGTGACCTTCACATTCACACCTGCCTGTCGCCCTGCGCAGAACTGGACATGCATCCCGCCGCTTTAGTGGAAAAAACCATTGACGCCGGTCTGGATGTGATTGCCGTCTGCGATCACAACGCTTCAGAAAATGTTCCCTATGTGATCAAGGCGGCACAAGGCACGCACTTGAAAATTCTTCCGGGAATGGAAATAACGACCAGCGAGGAAGTGCACTTTCTTGCCCTGTTCGATTCCCTTTCCGATTTGATCGCCCTGCAGCATTTCGTCGATCTGCATCTCCCGGGAAAAAATGATGAGGACCGGTTTGGCGTTCAGGCCATCGTCAACGAACACGGCGAGGTTGAAGGACTCAGCGATAAATTATTGATCGGAGCTACGGATGTTGCGTTGAATGATTTGCTCACCGTCGTTCATCATTATCATGGACTGGCGATTGCCTCGCACATCGACAGGGAAAGTTTCAGCGTCCTGGGACAGCTCGGTTTTATCGACGACAGCATTCATTTTGACGCTCTGGAAATATCGTATGCAACCGGGATTCGGCAGGCGCGGGAAAGATACGCGGATTTGAAAAAATACGCTTTCATCACCTCATCCGACGCCCATTATTTGAAGGACATCGGCAGAGCCACAACGAAAATCATGATAAACGAACCGACGCTGTCCGAATTGAAAATGGCTTTTTCAAGGGAAAACGGCCGTTATGTTGTGGAATAGTCCATGCGACAGCATCCTCTGTATGCATCGTCGCATCGTTGACCGGACCCGACCTTTTTCCGCTGATGCGGCCGAGCTGTTCATGCCGCGCTTTTAGACTTCATGCCTTACGCAATCCTGAAGGCATTTTTACAGATCTCGTCGGGTTTTGCGATTTGCTTCGGAAACCCGGAGATCCATGAAACGGGAGATTTATAACTCATGCTGGAACTTGCCGCACACATTCTGGATATTGCCGAAAACTCTGTTCGGGCCGGCGCCAAACTGGTGAACATCACCATCATCGAAGACGACAAGAAAAATCTGCTTTCCATTGAAATCAATGATGACGGACACGGCATGACCGAAGAGGAAATCGTCAAGGCGCTTGACCCTTTTTACACCACAAAAAAAGTCAGACGCGTAGGACTGGGCCTTCCGCTTCTTGCGGAAGCCGCAAAAAGAGCGGGTGGCGACCTTCGTCTGAAATCGGTCAAAGGCAAAGGAACAAAACTCAAAG
>CAYUSC010000247.1:0-1981 GCA_964447265.1 uncultured Candidatus Brevefilum sp. | reverse complement strand
ATCGGTTTAGGTTAATAATTAATAACAATATGATAAAGTCGTATGGTATATCCATGTCAGACCGATTGTGTTATAGTGACAGAACCGGGAGGAAATCACATCTCGCATGGTGTATCCTTCTTCACCTAAAAAACATGTGCCTTTTGAATTTCT
Source organism: uncultured Candidatus Brevefilum sp. (assembly GCA_964447265.1). GTDB lineage: Bacteria > Chloroflexota > Anaerolineae > Anaerolineales > Anaerolineaceae > Brevifilum. Next base: position 1,828 of record CAYUSC010000247.1, on the reverse strand, counting down.
CCCAGTTAATGTACAATAAAGAGCGAAAAATTAGTATTTACATAGAAGAAAGAATTATGATCGAATGAAAAATTTTATAATTGATATGGATGGCGTCCTTGTCCAGGGTAACCAAATTATTCCTGGGGCGGATGACTTTATCAAGCGGCTGCGGGAACAGAAGCGGAAATTCCTATTACTGACCAACAACCCGGTATACACACCCCGTGACCTGTCGCATCGCCTTCAGGCCATTGGCATTCAGATTGATGAGAATCAGATTTTCTCCTCGGCCCTCGCGACTGCGGCGTTTTTACACCAGCAGCGGCCCGATGGCAAAGCCTTTGTCCTCGGTGAGAGTGGCCTGACCGAAGCGATTCATGATATCGGCTACATCATCACCGATGTGGAACCCGATTATGTAGTCCTGGGGGAAACGCTGGCCTACGATTTCCAGAAGATCAAAAAAGCCATTAGGCTGATCCATGATACCGGAGCCAGGTTTATTGCCACCAATCCGGATGCTTCCGGCCCCAGCGAAGGTGGCCTGGTCCCCGCCTGCGGCGCTATGGCCTCCCTGATTGAAAAAGCCAGCGGTGTTTCACCGTTCTTTGTCGGCAAACCCAATGCCCTGATGATGCGAACCGCCTTGAATTACCTGAACGTCCACTCTGAAAACACCATCATGATTGGTGACAGAATGGATACGGATGTCGTCGCCGGTGTGACCAGCGGTATGGAAACCATCCTGGTCCTGAGCGGTTCGACCAAAGAAGCGGACATCGATAAATATCCATACCTCCCCACCTTCATCCGGAAATCCGTTGCCGAAATCATGCCTGAAGAATTTGATGATTGACAGGGAAATCCCTCTGGGTATAATCCTGACTTATGAGCAATAAGTCCTATTCGCGCAGGGATTTCCTCAAATTAGGCGCACTCAGCTTATCCTCCCTGGCATTTTCACCCCTGATTTCTCAAAACGAGCAACCCACCCAGCGTCGTTTGATGCGAGTTGGCACTGAAAATGTGGCAATTCGCTATCTCCCATCGGATGACAGTGCTATTTTTTACCAGCGTTATCTCGATGATCTGATCAATGTCTACGGCGAAGTGGAAGCGCCGGATGGTCCGGAATGGAACCCCATCTGGTATAAAGTGTGGGGTGGATACGTCCACAGCGGCCATTTAGTCGAGGTGGAGAATATCCTCAACGAGGTCGCAACGGGGATCCATGCTGATGGCCAACTGGGTGAAGTCACTGTGCCTTATACCCGTGCTTATCGTTACACCTCCCTCTATGGCTGGACTGAACTCTCCCGGTTGTATTATCAATCGGTCCATTGGATCATGGACATCATCACAGGGCCGGACAACGAACCATGGTATGAGCTCGAAGACGAATTAACCCGCTTGCGGTTTGCGATTCCCGCTGAACACATGCGGATCATTCCGGATCATGAAATGGATCCCATTCACCCGGATGTCTCCGGTCAGAAACGCATCGAGGTCTCCTTGTCGCGGCAGGAATTGACCGCCTTTGAAGGTAGTAATGTCGTTCTGCAAACCAAGATCTCCAGCGGGCTGCTTACACCTGAAAAGGCAACACCGGCCGGTGATTTTCGGATTGAATCAAAATACGCCTCCAAACACATGGGTGATGGGCATATCACCTCGGATATTCACGCCTATGAATTGGTCGGCGTTCCCTGGTGTTGTTTCTTTGTCCTGGATTCGGGCATTGCTACCCATGGAACCTATTGGCATGATAATTTCGGCATCCAAATGAGCCACGGTTGCGTCAATATGCGCAATTCCGAGGCGAAATGGCTGTTCCGCTGGGCTGAAC
>CAYUSC010000246.1:0-1990 GCA_964447265.1 uncultured Candidatus Brevefilum sp. | reverse complement strand
CTGGCCAGCAGATACGCGCTGTCGAATTCACTCTCCACCTGACACACCTTTTCCGCCAGGGCATGATCTTTGGTTTCCAGTGCGTCCAATGCCATCCGATAAGTTGATAGCGCATCATGCCACAAAGCTTCAAAATCCTCAACAGCTTTTTCAGTGAAGGGGATCTCGGTCATAGATCGATCCTGGGCAAATTGGGCAATATCCTCCGCCATATCCCCCACTCGTTCAATATCGGTCAGGAGATTTTTCACCTGGAAACTTCTGCGTTGTTGCGCCTGGCTCAGATCTGATTGCATCAATGTGCTCACAAAAGCATCCAGATCATGGGTGACAGGGTCAACAACCGAATCCTCCAATTTCAAAACCTGATCGGCCAGGTTCATATCCTTTTTGATCAGGGCCTGGCAGCTCATCTGGACCATATCCGCCGTAATTCTACCGAGGTGGATCAATTCCCTCAGGGACTCGTTGATCGCAACCGAAGGAACCGCCAATTGTCCCTCGTCAATAAATGTCGTCACCTTGTGCTTTTCTTCCCCTGGTTTGAGTGGCGAGATTTTATCAACGAAATTTGCAATCGGCTTGACGAAGGGGAACATGATCGCGCTGACAACAATATTGAAAATAGTATGGGCATTCGCAATTTGCCGGGATAAAATCATTGAAGTTCCCTGCACGAACGCCGTAAATGGCGTGATGATTGGAATGAAGATCAAAACGCCGACGATATTGATGATGATTTGAGCGAGCGAAGCTTGCCGGGCGGTGGGAGATAATCGAAGGGATGCGAGCAGACCAGTAATGCAGGTGCCGATATTCGCACCGAGGATGATGCCAATCGCCCCTTCCAGGTTGATCACCTGGCTGAGACCCATCGCAATCACCAGGCTGGTGACCGCGGAACTGCTTTGAGTGACGGCCGTCAGGACAATGCCAGCCAACAGGCCAATCCAGGTGTGCTCACCCATCAAGAGCAGCAAATCGGCAACCCACGGGATGGTAATCAGGGAATCCAGCGCGCCGGCCATCGTTTCCATACCAAGAAAGATGATCCCCATGCCCATAAAAATCTCGCCGAATTTCCGCCAATCCCGTTTTGGGAAGAATTCGATAAAAACCAGACCGAGAATAACCAGAATCAGGCGGTAATCCCCAATATTAAAGGAAACCAACTGGGCGGTCATGGTTGTACCAATTTCCTGCCCAAGCATCACGCCGATGGCCTGCTCCACAGACATCAGGTTGGCATTGATCAAGCCAATCATGGTTACCATTAACAAACTACTGCTCTGGACGAGAGCAGTAGCAATGGCGCCAAATATTGCGCTCTTGAATCGATTGTTGGTTACTTTTTCCAGCCAGATCTGAATCTGATCCCCTGCCAGTTTTTCGATGCCTGTACTCAGCAACTTGATCCCAAATAAAAACAGTGCCATCCCGCCCAGAATTTGGATTAATCCAGCCATCAACGCTCCTTAATCTCGTTCAAAAAAAAGCAAACCTCCCTGAAAAACGATGGTTTGCTGAATGTAAATCTATGATTTTTCCCAACGGAAAACTCATATTTGGTTGGACACCTCCTTTATACCATAGATAGCTATGGCATTAATCACCTATTTCTGAGTAAATTTTCTGCAAATCTTATCTATTCGGTAACCCAAATTGTAATCAGGAAAAATTCAGATTTAGTAAATTTGACCTGAAGCGTATCCCCACAAAAAACCGCGATAATAGTCCGGTTTCCACCCAAACCTAGAGATTAAACTAATTCACCAGGCAGAATCCGTGGTTTCAAAAATGGTTACGACGCAAACATCATTACATTGATTAGCTGCAAAGCGCGGACAGTTTCACTCTTCCTGATGCTAAGGAATTAGCCTTTCTTTTCCAACTGCATCCCCCATAACATCAACAAACAGCTCACGAGCAACGGCCCGCCGGCTGCCATCACGGCTAACAGGCGGTTGCTCCCTGCTGTGACCAAGCCAAA
>CAYUSC010000245.1:0-1995 GCA_964447265.1 uncultured Candidatus Brevefilum sp. | reverse complement strand
AGGACATAGACGGCCGCCGTTTGGGTTTTGAGGGGGATGTTCCCCGCGACGATCACCACCGCGCCGAATTCTCCGACCGCTCTGGAAAAACTGAGCAATGACCCACTGACCAGTGGAGGGAGCAGGTTGGGGAGGACGACTGTGCGGAAGGTGTACCAGGGCCTTGCGCCCAGGGTCGCTGCAGCTTCCTCCTGTGAGAGGTCCAGGTTCATCAGGACGGGCTGGATGCTGCGCACCACAAATGGAAACGAAATGAACAGCAGGGCAACAACGATGCCCGGCGGGGCGAAGATGATATCTAGGCCAATCGACTCTGAGAGAAAGTTTCCCAGGGCGCTCTGCGGGCCGTAGAGCATCACCAGCATGACGCCGGTCACCAGGGTTGGAATGGCAAGCGGCAGGTCCACAATAGCATTGAGAAGCCGCTTGCCGGGAAATTCATAGCGAACCAGGACATAGGCTGTCGCCAGCCCCATTATGGCATTGATCAGGGTCATCAAAGCCGCTGTCCAGAGGGTTAGCAGGATGGCGTGTTGAGCGATCGGCATGCTGATCTGGTGTACCAGACCGCTCAACCCTTCCCGAAACCCGTCTTCCACGATGACGAGCAAAGGAACAAGGATCATCAACGTGACATAAAGGAGAGCGGGGACGCGCAAAAACCATTTTGACAATCCGGTTTCCCGGCCTCCCTGATTTAGTGCCAGGTTCATTACTGCGCGTCCCCTTGAGCTGATGCAATAGCCAGGTTATAGATGCCGTCTTCGCTGAAGATCTCATCCATGATGACATCCCAGCCGCCGAAATAATCGACGGTGAAAAGGTCTTCCACAGGTGGATATTCTGCTTCCGTTTCAACGGCGACATCTTGATTGACCACCCGCAGACCATATTGCGCAAAAATCGCCTGGGCTTCCGGGGTGAAGAGGAAATTTACAAAGGCTTCGGCAACTTCTCGCGTGCCATGTTTGTCCACCGAGGCATCCACGACCGCCACAGGATTCTGGATCAGGATGGTGGAGGTGGGGATCACCCGTTCATAGGTCTGGCCGGACTGTTGACCGACCAGGATTTCATTTTCATAGGTGATAGCCAGGTCGCCGATCCCCATTTCGAAGTTGAGGATGCTGTCACGGGCGGCTTTGTCCATCACGCTGACATTTTGGAGAACCTGGACGAGAAAATCATAAGCAGCATCCGGATCGTCGCCGGGCACTCCCTCAACCTTGCCGCGCAGCGCAGCGCCATAAACAGCCAGCACATTCCACATTGCACCGCCGCTGGTGTTGGGGTTTGGGGTCAGGATATCAAGCCCGGATTGGGTGAGGTCACTCCAATCGCTGATGCCTTTGGGGTTGCCTTCTCGGACCGCGAGACTGACGATGGAGGTCGTGACGATGCCTTCGTTTTCGGTGGTTTTCCAATCATGGGTGATCAGGCCGGCTTCTTCAATGCGGGTAACATCCGCTTCCAAAGAAAGGGCGACCACATCCGCTTCAAAGCCTTCCACGACCGCGCGGGATTGTGCGCCGGAGCCGAGATAGGATTCTTCGAACGTCACTTCCTGCCCGGTCTGTTCGAGCCAGTAGGCCTGAAAGAGCGGGATGATCTCGCCATAAGCCTCGCGAGGTGTGGTGTAGGCTGCCAGGATCAGGTTGACTTGATCGCCAGTGGGTTCTTCGGTCGCTGAGGTTGAGCAGGCTGCCAGCGAGACGGTCAGAATGGCAACTAAAAGTAAAATACTCAATTTTGTTTTCATAGGGTTCTCCTGAAATTTTCCTGCAATCGCTGTAATTGATGTGAGCGAACGATCAGGAAGGAGCAATTCTCCACCGTTGTCAGGATGGATTTGATCACACCTTCCACTTCAAAATGGCCGGAGCGGCCGGGAAGCGGCGCACCCAGAACCACGAGGTCATAAGCTTGTTCCTGCATTTCCGCCTGAATAGCATCAAGGACATCGCCTTCTCGGATACGCATTTCAGATTGGACGCC
>CAYUSC010000244.1:0-2007 GCA_964447265.1 uncultured Candidatus Brevefilum sp. | reverse complement strand
AACAGGCCCTGAATTACGCCAATCTGGGTATGACCGACCAGGCTGTTTCAATCCTCAAATCCCTGATTGAACTGGACCCCCAATTCATCGAACCCTATCAAGCGTTGGTTCAGGTTTCTTCAGATGCCGCATCCAAAACTGAATGGACTGCCATTATCAGCTACCTCACAATGGAGAACCAACCACAAGGTGATTTTCCGGAATGGTTAACTCCCCTTTGGGAAGCCCGCAAGGCCTATACCACCGGCGACTTCGATACAGCCAGCCAGAAGGTGCACCAATCCCTGTTGAAATCGCCTGCTTCCCCCCTCCCGGCGGTCCTGCACCTTAAAGCGGCTTACAAATCGAATAATGCAGAATTGCTCAATAATCTCTCTGAAATTTATTATCAGCAGTGGCCGAACTGTCTCCAGGTGAGCATCATTAAATCCCTTTCCGACCTGAACCAAGGCCAGGAATCGGATGGCGTGGAGCGCTTGCACTGGGTCGCGGCCCATGACAGCACCGGTCAGGTGATTCAGCGCCTGCTGGGACAAAATCACCGGTTCACGGATCTCTGGCCGGATGAAATGGAAATTTATTTCGACCTCGCCATTCCCGCTTCCATTGCCAACGCCCTGGGCTGGAATCAACTGGCCTCAGGCGGCGAAACCGAACCCGAATTAGAGGAGATTACTTACGAAGCGGAGCTGGAATCCGCTGGTGAGGATGAAATCGAGACCGTTGTCGAGGCGGAACCCGAACAGGATGATGATTCGGAAAAAGACCTCGCTCAGAAGACTCTGGAAGAGATCAACCCGATGTTCGCCAAAACGACGTCAGCATCCGATGAGGACTTTGAAGATGTCCAAAGGGTCTTCACTCGCATTGCAAAACGCCTGAAGAACACCGACCTGGAACGGGCGGATAATCGCTTCCCGATCTATGTCATCATGAGCTCAAAAACCCAACTGGAAAGCCAGTATGGCCCCAATACCGCCGAGGTGATCGACGGCCTCCTGCAGGAACTGGCCGGCCTGATTGGCAATATGTCCGATTGGAATGCCCGGGTCTATTATCCCGATGATGCCGCCAGTCTTTCCCAATTAGGCCTGAAACCCACGGTCGCCACCGATGCCTGGAAAGTGAAATTGAGCCTGGCCGATCTGGATGAAGCTTTAGCAGCCCAGGGTGAAATGATTGGTTCGTTGCTGATTGTCGGCGGCCCGGAGATCATCCCCTTCCACCAATTACCCAATCCCACTCTGGATGATGATCTGGAAGTCGCCTCAGACAACCCGTATGGCACCATTGACGATAACTACTTCATCCCGCAGTGGCCGGTTGGCCGCCTGCCCGGTGAAGCCGGAAACGATGCCGGTCTGCTGCTCTACCAGATCCGCCAACTCATTTATCGCTATGAGAAGGGCAGCAAAAAAGGATTGAACATTGACCTGTCCTTCAGCGGGCTGTTTGGCTGGCTGCAGGAATTGCTCTCCCTCTTTGGCCTCGCCAACAGCAAGGCTGATTCCACCCTTGGCCTCTCAGCCGAGGTCTGGCAGGAAGCTTCCGCCGGCGTGTACAACACGATCGGCAAAGCCAAGAACCTGCTGCTTTCACCGCCCACCAACAGCACCAATATCCAGTTAGCCAAGAAAACCGGTCCTGATCTGGGTTACTTCAACCTGCATGGCACGCAGGACGGTCCCAACTGGTACGGACAGAAGGATTTCTCCAACGAATCGACCGGCCCGGACTATCCGATTGCCCTCAGCCCGGAACTGTTCAGCGAGACAATCCCCTCGCCGAAATATGTCTTCTCAGAGGCCTGTTACGGCGCTAATATCGCCGAAAAAGCGCATGACGACGCCATGTCATTGAAATTCCTTGATACGGGCACCAATGCCTTCGTCGGCTCCACCTGTATCGCCTACGGCTCCGTCACCATGCCCCTGATCGCGGCAGACTACCTGGCCCAGCTCTATTGGAAGCAGGTGCTGGATGGCGACGCCGTCGGTTATGCCTTGA
>CAYUSC010000243.1:0-2009 GCA_964447265.1 uncultured Candidatus Brevefilum sp. | reverse complement strand
GTTCCGAACATGGAGCACCGGATTTTGTTTTTCAAAAGAAATCCAACCCTCGGGTTCTGAAAGGATATGCCGAAGCCAAAGATGTCGACGTTGACCTTGATAAGACAGAAAAGTCTGAGCAGATGCAGCGATATCAGGCTTACTCCAACCTCTTTCTTACTGACTACCTGGAGTTCCGATTTTTTAGAAATGGCGTGAAATATAAAACTATCCGCATCGCTGAAATCAAGAATGGAAAGCTTCATAAGATAACTGATACTGCCGACAACCTCATGCGTGAGCTTGAAGCTTTCCTTTCTCAAACCCCTGAGAAGATCACCAACGGCTTGCGTCTGGCCCAAATCATGGGCGGCAGAGCCCGTCGTATTCGAGATAATGTCACTGAATATTTGGATCGTTCGGACGACAAAAGCAAGGAGCTTTCACGCATCTACAACATGATGAAGGAACTCCTCGTGCACGACTTGGCACCTGAAAAGTTTGCAGATATGTACGCGCAAACACTGGTTTATGGTTTGTTTGTTGCCAGATATAGTGACCCAACCATCGAGAGCTTTACTCGCAATGAGGCGCGAGATCTTGTGCCTAGAAGTAACCCTTTCCTACTGCAATTCTTTGATCACATCGTTGGTCCCAACTTTGACACCCGCCTTGCATATATTGTTGATGAGCTTTGCGAAATTTTCAGCGTCAGCGATGTAAAAGAAATCGTCCATAAACACCTGCGCGTTCAGGAAGAAACGATTGAGGAAAAAGATCCCATCATTCACTTTTATGAGGACTTCTTGCAAGCCTATGACCCCAAAGAACGAAAAAAGATGGGCGCTTATTACACACCCGTTCCTGTTGTCAGGTACATTGTCCGCCAGGTTGACCGCATCTTGAAAGAAGATTTTGGCATTACTAAAGGTCTTGCCAGTGACGAAATGATCACCCAAACCGTATCTACCCAACCTTATCGGCGCCCTGGTGAAAGAAAAGACCGCACGACAACTGAAATTTCTGTACCCCGAGTTCAGATTCTCGATCCTGCCCTTGGCACAGCGACATTTTTGAATGAAACTATCAAATTCATTTATCAGGGGTTTAACGGGCAGGAAGGCCGTTGGCCTTCTTATGTCAATAACAGCCTCATCAAGCGTCTTTTTGGCTTTGAACTGATGATGGCTCCCTACACTATTGCCCACATGAAGCTTGGCATGACTCTCAAAGAAACGGGCGTGGATGAACTCTCCGAGCGCCTGGGCGTTTACCTCACCAATACACTCGAAGAAGGTGTTCCTCTTCAACCGGATTTATTCAGTTTTGGGTTGGCAGCTGCAGTTAGCGAAGAAAGCCGTTTAGCTGCTCAGGTTAAGAGTGAGCATCCAGTCATGGTTGTAATTGGTAATCCTCCTTACTCTGTTAGCAGTAGCAACAAGAGTGAGTGGATTCAAAATCTTATTGCGGATTACAAAGTTGGCCTTAACGAACGCAAATTAAACCTTGATGATGATTACATAAAATTTATTCGTTTTGCTGAAAATCTAATTGAGAAGAACGGCAGTGGAATCGTTGGCATGATTACCAACAACAGCTACCTTGATGGAATTACTCATCGCCAAATGCGAAAACATCTACTCGAAACATTTGACAAGATTTTCATTCTTGATCTGCATGGAAATTCTAAGAAGAAGGAAGTTGCGCCCAATGGTCTAAAAGATGAAAACATTTTTAACATCATGCAGGGTGTATCAATCGTACTAATGACAAAATTGAAAGTATTTGGCAAGGGGTTAGGAGAGGTTTTCCATAGTGAAACGTGGGGAACCCGCGAAAATAAATTTGATTTGCTTAATGCTGGTCATATAGATTTTGTTAATAGTACTCCTCAAACCCCTAATTACTTTTTCACTCCAAGAAGCAAAGAAGGGAAATCAGAATATGACCTTGGCATCTCAGTAAATGACCTTTTTATGAATAAATCTAGTGGTTTTCGATCCGGCCATGATGAAGTTCAGGTTAGATTT
>CAYUSC010000242.1:0-2012 GCA_964447265.1 uncultured Candidatus Brevefilum sp. | reverse complement strand
GTGACGGGGCGGCTGGGATTGCGGCCGATGAAGCTGAACCGGGAGCAGACCCATGTCTATCTGGAGGAACGCACGCCGCCGGAATTTTTTTACGATCTGCATTTGAATATCATCCGGCTGGGACGGGAAGTCTGTGGGGCGCGCAGGTGGGAATGCGGCCGCTGCCCGGTGGAACACCTCTGCCCATTTGATAATAAAAACCTGCCCTCGTGAGGTTCACTCACCCGAGGGCAGGCTATTTTCCCTAGTATTTACTTAAATTATTCAGCCAAATCCCCGATCATTGACCAGGGCCCGGTCCAGGTGATCCGCACCAGCGGCTCTTCGCCCAGCAGGTTAAGGTCGCTTTCCACAAAGACCAGTTTATTGGTCGGTGTGCGTCCGCGCCAGCGTCCGCGGGATTTCTCTTCAAAGAGCACGGGGACGGTCTCGCCCAGATGGCGGGCGTTGATCTCGGTGGAGATTTCCTCCTGCAGGTCTTCCAGCAGGCGGAAGCGGCGCATTTTTTCCTCTGGTGTGACGTTATCTTCCATGTTGCGGGCGGAGGTGGTGCCTTCCCGGGGGGAATAACGGGCCAGATGGGCCACATCCATCCGCAGATCATCCAGCACTTTGTATGTTTCCTGGAATTGCTCTTCCGTCTCGCCGGGGAAGCCCACGATGATGTCTGTGGCGATGGAGCAGCCGGGGATCCGTTCGCGGATCCGGCCGACCAGATCGCGATAGGCCTGGTTGGTATAGCCGCGGCGCATGGCGCGCAGGACTTCATCATCACCGGCCTGGATCGGCACTTCGATATGGGGGCAGACTTTGGGCAGTTCAGCCACGGCATCCAGCAGGTCATCCGTCATCCAGTTGGGATGGGAGGTCAGGAAGCGGACGCGCTTGAGGCCGTCTATGTCGTTCAAGTCCCGCAGCAGCATGGCCAGGGTTGGCTTTTCGGGCAAGTCGAGGCCATACCGGTCGACGATCTGGCCGAGGAGGGTGATCTCCCTGACGCCCTGACGGACGAGGCTGTGGGCTTCCTCGATGATCTCGGCATAAGGCCGGGAGTGTTCCCGCCCGCGCTTGGAGGGGATGATGCAATAGGCGCAGGCATGCGAACAGCCGTAGACGATCGGGATATAGGCGGAAACCAGCTTGCCCTGTTCGTGCTGGGGCAGGACCAGATCGCCATCCAGGAGGGCATTTTGCTTTTTCGTTTGGGCCTCAGCGGATGATTTTCCCACTCGTTCTGAAAGCAACTGCAGGAGCGGTTCGGGGTCGGAGGGCGGTGAGACGACATCCACCCAGGGGAATTTCTTCTGGATCCGCTCATTGCCCCGGACGCCAATCAGGCAGCCCATCAGGTTGATTACCAGATCGGGATTTTTCTCCTTGAGAGGCCGCAGCGAGCTCAGGCGGCCAATTGCTTTATCCTCCGCGCTCTGGCGGACGACACAGGTGTTGAGAACGATCACGTCGGCGTCATCCGGCGTGACACTGGGCTCGAAGCCCATTTTTTCAAGAGAAGATGCCAGGCGGCGTGAATCGGCCACGTTCATCTGGCATCCTTCAGTCCAAATGTGATATTTCATAGGTGGTTATTATACTCGAACGGGCAAGCCTGGTTCGGGATTAGTGCCGTGGTTGGATGAATGGATGAATTCCGGAGGATTGCCCAATTCCACCCCCTGGTATGTCGTTTTCAGGGGGTTTTAAGTTATAATAATCAAGATTAAGCGTGTTATTGTCGTCACTTACGGAGAGAGCACAATGGATTTTGAAATAACTGAGTATAAACGCAGCACGGTGATCTATACCAGCGGCCGGATTGACAGCTACACAGCACCGGAAGTTGAAGACGCCCTGAACCAGCTGATTGAAAAAGGCCAATATAACATCATTTTGGACATGCGGGATGTAACCTTTGTTTCCAGCGCCGGTTGGTGGGCTTTGATCCGGATCCAAAAAGAGGTGAAGAAGATGAACCGCGGTGAACTCGTCCTGGTGAAACTGGATGAGCGCATCAA
>CAYUSC010000241.1:0-2043 GCA_964447265.1 uncultured Candidatus Brevefilum sp. | reverse complement strand
GTAGAAGCTCTTCACGAGCCTGTCCTGCTTGCGTATGTACAGACACAGACCCCGGAGGTACGGCTGCATTATGTCGCGGACATGCCGTACATTTCCATCGGAATCGTACTGCAGTTTCAGGTACCTGCCGTAGTCCTCCACCCAGACCACGTATTCGTCCTCCGGCACCACCAGGTTTCCGGAAAACTTACCGGTTTCCTGACAGTGTATCGGGATGCTCAACCTCTTTCCGTACAACAACAGACATCACACCTCGTCCCACAACAACACCAGGCTCAACGTGGCGGACCCGGTGCTGGGGGTGGTAGAGGGCACTACCTGCTGGAGAACTATGTAGTCACTCTTGTATATCCCGCCAGATAAGTGTGCCGCCAGCGCCATGGAGCTTCCGGCAGTTATGGACGTAGTGGTGTACGGCGTGACAGTGTCGTCGGGTGTGTTGCCCGGCGTCTTGTACGCCTCGTTCACTCCGATCCTCATGGCCCACCCGGTGGGAAGCGCCCCGGTGAAGTAGAACCTCACGTTTCCGATCGCGGTGTCTCCCGCGTCGCCCCACCACACCTGCAACCAGCGTTCGTACGAGTAAGCCGACCCGTTCTGCGGCTTCCTGACCGCGTAGTCCCTGTAATCGTCCTCCGTGGTGTACACGTCCTCCCTCGCGGTGTAGATCTCCGCCGATCCCGTGGTGTTGTCGGGATATATGATCTGCCCCGGCGTGTCGCCGGCCGTTACCTTGAACATTACATTTCTCACTGGCATGTCTACTCTCTCCTCTCATCTACGTTGAACGCGTCCAGCACCCTCTTGTGGCCTTCCAGCTTTCCGCCGGGCAGGACCTTTAGTGTAGGGCTCTTCATGTCCATGTCGTATTCGTAATATATGCGTATCTCGCAGCGATATTTTTTAGCGATCGCCTTGAGGCTCTCCATCGATTTCGTGAGGTCTATGTCACACATACTTACAGTGGCAGTCCCTATGCCCGGCACGTCGTCGAACACTATAGTAGAGTTGAACACCACCTGGTTTCGCGGGTGCGCCTCAGTGTACCTGGATTTGGACATGCTTATCATCATCCCGTCGATAAGCCCGTGTTTTTCATAGATCTCGCGTCTGAACCTGGACCTCATGGCGTCCTGTTTGGCGCTTGTAGCCGCTGTTTGGAACTCCAAAACAATCACCCCGTGTATAAAATCATATAGCTTACAGTGCAACTCGTCCCCCCGGTAACTTCGGTGAACTGCACCCCTTCAGGGGTCAGTGTGGTTCTGGGTCTGGAAGTTCCCACACTGGTACCCATAAGTGTGAGGACGCACGCCACCGGTGCGGGCACGGATACCGTGGCCGTTCCCCCTGCCGGCACCGTAAGTTCCCCGGTCTTGACCTTGAACCCTCCGACCGCCCTCGCCACATCCACCGGACCGTCCACCGGAAGGGAGGAGCGCTTCATGAACACACTCTCCATCTCTCCCGCGGTGTAGTACCTATCGTCGTGGTTGTGGCTCTTCAGAGCGAAGTCACGCCACGTCTTGCCCCCCACGCGTATGGCCACTCTTGCGGGATCTCCCACCCGCAGGTACGTGAACCTGGGGGCGTAGACCTGGAGGGTCGATAGACGTATGATGTTGTCGCCACGGACGGCGGTTATTAACTTCAATTGGTAATACCTGTATTTGGCGGAGACGTCTAACCCAATCTCCAGCGTCTCCCCCTCGCCCCACGGTGTGTGGGAATTCTCGTCGAGCAGCGTCCACTCATCCGTATCGACGGAGCCACACAGCTCCCACTCATAAGGCTCGTAGTTGTGCACGGCGGCCAACAAGTACCTGTTCAGCTTCCTGGGCTCCCCTATGTCTATGTCTAGTGTTACATCGCCATCGGTAAGGTCTATCTCCCAGACATCAGCGGGTGCGGAGGAGAAGACCCTCCAGGCGTTCGAACTGTTGTACGAAGCTGTAACCGCATACGGTGCGGGAGTGTCGTTGTCCAGCATTTCCGGCATGAGGGGATCATATGTCCCCGGCGACTCGTGCTCGTGTTCGTAGT
>CAYUSC010000240.1:0-2079 GCA_964447265.1 uncultured Candidatus Brevefilum sp. | reverse complement strand
ATAATCCTGGTTCAGGACGGATTCTATCGTCCGGCGCAGATATTTTGCCTGGTTATAAGAAGGGGTGATAATCGAGACAAGCGGTTCCTGGGTCATAGGTTGGAGGTCTTTTCTTTCACAAATCAATAAATAGGTTCAACTCGAAACACACCCCTTGATTATACCGGGATAGCAAATCATTGATGAAATCTTTCATCTTTCAATAATTGTGATAATCAATCAGTCTCTATAAGGAAAATATAGGCCTCATTGGCATCATCTGACCAGACAAGAGACAACGCTTTCCCATCCTGATCAAACACAAGATCCCAAAGAATCTGGGGAGCTTCCTGGTCCAGATAAACGGCAGAAAACCCCTGAACTGTCACCCATTTAATGAAATCATCTGAAGATTCAAATTCGGGAATATCACTCGAGCTAAAATTCGCCACCTCGCGGTCGGCCATGATTACAACCGAGGGCGTCCCAGTCAGGACAATACTATCCGGTTCCGTGACTACCCGCAGCTCCAAAGAAGCCCTTTCCCGATAATCCTGCCCTAAAAAACGGGGAGAATAAATGCGGTAATCCGCTTTCAACATGAACCCTGCCGCAAGCAGCAATAACATGGCCATGGACTTCCAGTTTGGATATTTCTGTTCTCGCCTCATAAGCAGTACAGACAAAATCAACCAGAAGAGATAAATGAACATGGCCAGCATAATGCCATCTTCGCCACGTAAATAAGCGAAGATCAAGCCTGCACCAAAAATGCCCACCCAAAGATATTTTTCCCAGCCTTGTTTCAGGTTCTCCAGGATTGCCACAAGGCCTTTAGCGTTCAAAGCGAATGTAACGAAAAGGAACATATAGAAATATCCGGGGCGGACCAAAGTGCGAGCCATGACCGCGCCAAATGGCAAAAACCAAACCAGGTGCAGGAGTGCCAGATTAATCTCTTTCTTTCGGAAATATTCAACTAATCCCCGGATGGCCAGAAGAACAATCAGAGGGGCATAGCGTCGATAATGGGCGGAGAGGAACACGCCGGGAATCCAGGTGACCACCGCCTTCAATCTCCGGATATAAGCTTCAGGATTGCGCCTGATGGCGTTGAACATGGAGTAATCATTTTCCTCAGGCGTACCAAATAGCTGCCTGGCAACATAGTAGCTTTCCGTTGGACCGGAGAAACGCTGCGTCCCCCCTTGAAGGTCCACTTCCTGCCCCTGTTCAAATACTACGTATGAATAAGGCCCCATACCAGTGGCGAAATCGCCGGTAATCACACCTCGCAGGAGGATATATCCACCTGTCAAAACAACAAATGGAATAATCCCAGCCAGGGCAATTCGCCACCATTTGTCTTTTTTTAGAGCCACAACGACCATGAAAACAACCAACGCGAGAATTAAAACAAGAGCATCGCCCCGAGTCAGCATTCCCATCCCCAGCCAAAAGGATGCCCATTTTAGATGTTTTAGTTCCCAGGTCGTGATAAAACGAATCGCCTGCGAAAAAGCTAGCGCAGAGAAAGTGATGAATAGGGGATCGGCTGGATACTCATAAATCGTGACCAGAGCGGGTGACAAGAGCAGAAACCCCCAAAGGATCATCAGATTGATGTGAGACTTGAGCGCCTTACCAACCTGCCAAAAGCCCAAAAATACGCCCGAGAAAAGTAAAAACCTTCCCAGGGAATCCATTTGCACCAACCAAAATGAAGAGGTTCTAAATGGTAGGTAGCAAATGGCATAAAAAATAGCCGTCATTGGGCTGCCGCTGAGGGACGGGATCACGCCATTAACAAGTTCTTTTCCACTGAGCAGATAATATGTCTCATCCCAAGGAGTGATATCACTCAAATTCGGGAGGAAATAGGGCAAGAAGAGGAAAACGGAAAAGAGGTAGATATAAAAGGAGGGACTGGTCAGAAGTAAGAAAAACCATCGCTTTCCCCCTTCCCAGATTTGCTTCTTTTCAATTCTTGGGTGTTCTCGTTTCATTGACACCTCAATCCTAATCCGCCCGGCAAGATATCAGATCCACCGGATGCCATCCTGGTCTACTACCAATTTCTGCCCTTTATGCGTAAGCTGC
>CAYUSC010000239.1:0-2090 GCA_964447265.1 uncultured Candidatus Brevefilum sp. | reverse complement strand
TATTCTCCACCAAAAAGAATAGATTTCATTCAAATGGGAACGACAAGATCGTTCCTATTTATTTAAGGAGCAGGCATGGAGTTATTGAAGGAGCGCATCCGCAAGGATGGTAAATATCTTGGTAATGGCATTTTGAAAGTGGATCGCTTTATCAACCATCAGGTAGACCCCAGCCTGATGGATGCCTGTGGGGCAGAATTTGCCCGCCTGTTCAGGGACTTACCAGTTAATAAGATCCTGACGGCAGAAATTTCTGGCATCGCCCCAGCGCTGATGACGGGTAAGTATCTGAACCTGCCGGTTGTGTATGCCCGTAAAACTAAACCGATCACCATGCCCCCCAAGGTCTACATCACCGTGGCTCCTTCGCATACCAAGGGGAACAACGTTGAGTTAATCGTTTCACCCGAATATCTGGAAAAAGGCGATCAGGTATTGATTATTGATGATTTTTTGGCATCTGGGGCGACAATTGCAGGCCTGGTGAGGTTGGCCGATGTGGCCGGAGCACAGGTGCAGGGCATTGGAACCCTGGTGGAAAAAACTTTTGAGGGCGGCCGGGCACTTCTGCAACCGCTCGGATTGCCCATCCATGCCCTGGTTTCGATCAGCAGATTGGATGAAGATGGCATAGAATTCACAGACGAATTCGAAAACCAGGTGGGTTAATATCTAACAAACCTCCAAATCCCTACACACAAAGTGAAGGTAAAGCCCATGCACGATAAGATCGTCATCATAGATTTTGGTTCTCAGTACACGCAGTTGATAGCCCGGCGAGTACGTGAGATGCAAGTTTTTTGTGAGTTACTCCCCTGGAACGCTCCACTAAATGCCCTGTTCAGTGCTGAGGTGAAGGGTTACATCCTCTCTGGAGGCCCTAATTCTATTTACGGTAGCGGTTCACCAATAATTCCGGATGGCGTGCTCTCAAGTGGTCTGCCAATCCTTGGCATCTGCTACGGTATGCAAGCTTTGGCACATCAATTGGGCGGCCAAGTGAGCCATGGCGAGCATAGTGAATATGGTCTGGCTGAACTTCTTGTGGCTGCGGAGAATCCGCTTCTGGAAAAGCGAATGTGGACGGTTTGGATGTCGCATGGAGACCAGGTCACACGCCTGCCCGAAGGCTGGCGGAAAATTGCTTCTTCCCATAACTGCCCGATAGCGGCCATGATGGACCAGGAAGGTAAGCGCTTCGGATTGCAGTTCCACCCTGAAGTGATGCATACCCGACACGGGACTCAAGTCCTCAGGCAATTTGTACTGGGGGTCTGCAGCGTTAAAGCAGATTGGACGCCTGAATCGATGATTGAAGAATCCGTTGCCGCCATTCGCCAGCAAGTAGGTGATGGTTTTATTCTCTCCGCGGTCAGCGGCGGCGTCGATTCCAGCGTGGCAACCGCATTGGCATTGCGCGCTGTCGGCAATCAAGTAAAAGGATTTTTCGTGGATACCGGTCTGATGCGCTTGAACGAGCGTCAGTCTGTTGAGGCCGCTTTCCGGCCACTCTTCGGAGAAAGCTTCCGTATCATTGACGCGCGGGCACGTTTTTTGGGAAACCTGGAAGGTGAAACCGACCCTGAGACCAAACGCAAGATCGTCGGCGAGACCTTCATCCGCGAGTTTGAAGCCGCTGCCAGGCAATTTGGCAAGGTAGATTTTCTTTGCCAGGGCACAATCTACCCAGATGTGGTCGAGAGTCAGGGCCACGGCGCCAGCCAGGCCCAGCGCATCAAGAGCCACCATAACGTGGGAGGCCTACCCAAAGATATACAATTTACACTGGTGGAACCTCTGCGCTGGCTTTTCAAGGATGAAGTGCGCGCCGTGGGCGAAGCCCTGGGCTTGCCACGCGAGCTGGTATGGCGTCAGCCTTTCCCCGGCCCCGGCCTGGCAGTACGTGTGGTAGGGGAAGTAACACAAGGAAGGGTGCTTACCTTGCAACAAGCCGATGCTATCTTCACCAGCGAGTTGGATAAAGCTGGTTTACTACAACTGGTCGATGACGGCCAGGGAAATTTAAGCGGCAGTTCACAGGCCTTTGCAGCATTATTGCCTGTGCGTTCCGTGGGGGTTATGGGCGACCA
>CAYUSC010000238.1:0-2115 GCA_964447265.1 uncultured Candidatus Brevefilum sp. | reverse complement strand
AATAGTCGCCGGCTGAATTCCTGAGCGGTATTGGCATCGCCGATCATCACCGGCAAAATGGGAGTTTGTGAAGGACCGGTATCAAACCCCATTTTGTTGAGGTGCTCTTTGAAATAATTGGCGCTTTTCCACAGACCTTCCACCAGACCAGGGGAGGATTCCACCAGATCGATGGCTGCCAGACAGGCGCCGGTATCGGCGGGTGTGGCTGCTGAAGAGAACACAAATGTACGCGCGCGTTGGCGCAGCCATTCAATCACATCCTTTTTTCCAGCGGCTACGCCGCCCGCCACGCCAAACGCTTTGGAAAAGGTACCGATCTCCACATCCACCTTGTCATGCAGGTTAAAATGATCGACAATCCCGCGTCCGTTGCGGCCCAGCACCCCTTCGCCGTGGGCGTCATCTACCATCAACATCAGACCGTGGCGCTCGGCCACTTCATAGAGCCTGTTCAGCGGCGCGATATCGCCATCCATGCTGAACACGCCGTCGGTCACCACCAGGCCGCGTCGGTAAGTGCCGTCATTCTCGCGAATTTTGGCATCAAGGTCCTGTGGGTCGGCGTGGTTGAAGCGCACCACGCGGGCGCGAGAGAGACGCGCGCCGTCGATGATGCTGGCGTGGTTCAGCTCATCCGAAAAGATGACATCTTCCTTTCCAACAAGTGCTTCGAGTGTGCCCAGGTTAGCATTGTAGCCTGAGGTGAGGAACAGGGCATCTTCCACCTGCTTGAATTCGGCGATGCGCTGCTCCAACTGAATGTGCAGGCTATTGGTGCTGGAAATAACTCGCACCGCGCCCGGTCCGGCTCCAAAGCGATTAACCGCGTCTTTGGCGGCTTCTTTGAGCGCCGGGTGATTGGCTAGACCCAGATAATTGTTGGAACAAAAATTAAGATAACGTTTCCCGTCAATATAAAACCAGTCATCCTGGGGTGATTCGATGGTGCGGATGTTACGATACAGACCGGCATCTTTTAATGCCTGCGTCTCTTCGCGGATCCAATCCAGTTTGTCTGCCAGTTTATCAGCCATAGTATCCTCCCTATATATGGATGTTACCATGCCGGAGGGGGGATGAGTGAGGAGTGGGGAGTGAGAAGTGAGGAGTGGGAAGTGAGAAGTGGAAGCAGACCACCGTGGACCAGGTGTTGTTCGCTGCGTGCCAGTTCTCCAGGTAAAAGCGACCACCCCGGCGCTGCGCGCCACCCCTCCAGGGAGGGGAATTTAGTCTCATTGCAGGAAAACTCTCTGGTAATTATGATTCCCGTTTTTTACGTTTTATGCAGAAAAGAAGTCTCTCCCGCTTTCGCATCGATAACGTTTTTCCCCGCAGATGGACAGGGTTGTGCAGTCCGCTGCACAACCCTGTCCATAATAATCTTTTCCCCCTTCCCCATTGGGGAAAGGGGGCAGGGGGTTAGGGGCCAAAGCAAAACTTGCGCCTCACCATCAGGGTACGGAAATCGATTCTCGCTATCAAAAAAAGTGAAGCGGTGCGAGATTGCACCGCTTCACCAAAAATGGAAACCTGAGATTGAGCTCTATAGCCCGTACATCTCGATGATCTCGTCCTTGCTCTTGCCAAGGATGTTGTATTTCTTGCCCACTTTGACAAAGGCATCCAGCGCCTTTTCAAGATGATGTTGTTCATGTCCGGCGGAGAGCTGGGTGCGGATGCGGGCCTGGCCCTTGGCCACAACCGGGAAGAAGAACCCGGTGGCGTATACGCCTGAACTGTACAGATCACGCGAGAAATCCTGAGCCAGTTTGGCGTTGAACAGCATGACCGGCACGATGGGGGTATCGCCTTCTTTGAGCACAAAACCGGCTTCCTGCAAGCCATTGCGCCACCATTTGGCATTGCCTTCCAGTTTATCGCGCAGATCGGTGCTCTGCTTGAGGATATCAAAGGCTTTCAGCACACCCGCGATAATCACCGGGGCCATGGCGTTGGAAAACAGGTAGGGACGCGCCTTCTGGCGGCACATTTCCACAATTTCACGGCGGCCGGAAACACAGCCTCCGGAGGCTCCGCCCAGCGCTTTGCCGAAGGTGGTGGTGAGGATATCCACCTTGCCGGTGACGCCGAATTTCTCGGGGGTGCCGCGGC
>CAYUSC010000237.1:0-2116 GCA_964447265.1 uncultured Candidatus Brevefilum sp. | reverse complement strand
AGCAGGAAGAGGTGATCCATTCCGTTCCCGCGATCAACCGTAATCAGCTTGTCGGCGGGGTGGAATATTTCGACTCACGCCTGGATGACAGCCAGTTGGTCCTGCGGGTGATCTCGGATGGCATTCGCTTTGGCGGCCTGGCGCTCAACTATGCCAAGGTGACGAACCTCTGTAAAACCAGGAATGGCCGCGTGGAAGGGGTGGTCGTGGAAGACCAGACCGGCACCCTTTCACCCACCACCCGTGAACTGCGCGGGAACGTGATCATCAATGCCACTGGTCCCTGGTCAGATGAAGTCCGCCAGTCGGTCAGCCGCGAATCAAAACTGCGCCGCCTGCGGGGCAGCCACATCATCTTCTCCCGCGAGAAATTGCCCATCGAGTGCGCCGTGACCATGCTGCACCCGCGGGACCATCGCGCCCTCTTTGCCATTCCCTGGGAAGGCCGCACGATGATCGGGACCACCGACCTGGACGACCCCACCACGGAAGAAGAAGCCCGGATCGACGCACTGGAATACGAATATCTGATGGAAGCCGCTCAATATGCCTTCCCCGATTTCCCGGTGACCGATTCCGACCTGATCTCCTCTTTTGCAGGGTTGCGGCCGGTGGTCAACACCAATGCCCCGACCCCCTCGCAGGAATCCCGGGCGCACCAGGTCTGGGAGGAAAACGGCCTGGTGACGATTTCAGGCGGTAAACTGACCATCTTCCGGGTGATGGCAGCCGATGTGTTGAACTTCTGCCGTGACCGCCTCCCAAACAACCCTAAATTTGATCATCAGTCGCCTTGTTTTATCCATCCCAAACCCGAAGCAACCCCCAAAGCAAGCGAATCAGCCTGGCAGATGATGGCCGGCCGTCTGGGTGAAGATGTCAGGGCATTCTTCGATAGCGCATCACCTGAGGCTCTCCAGCCGATTGATCCGATGCCGCAATTTTGGGCTGAAATGGCCTGGGCAGCGGAAAATGAAGCCGTCGTCCATCTGGATGACCTGCTCCTGCGGTGTGTCCGGGTGGGGTTACTGCTGCCGAAGGGCGGTCTGGATGAAATTGACCGTATCCGGGCCCTCGCTCAGCAGCCGCTGGGCTGGTCGGATGAAACCTGGCGAACTGAAGTGGACCGCTATCAAAAAATCTGGCAGCAGAGTTACCATCTTCCTCATTAATCATCGTCAGCATTCACAATCCGTGATATAAAGGTTAGGCAATCACTTAAACACTTCATTCGGGAGGGCTAAATGGCAGGTGAACAGATCCTGGCTATTGATAACGGCACCCAGAGCGTCCGGGCGCTGATCTTTGATCTGAAAGGGAATCTGATCGCCAAAAAGCGCGTCCCGATTGAACCCTATTACGCCACAAAAATCGGATGGGCTGAACAGGATCCGGAAGTCTTCTGGAAGGGCGTTTGTGACGCCTGTCAGGGACTTTGGCAAATGGAGGGTGTCCATAAAGACGCCATCGTCGGTGTCGGCCTGACCACCCAGCGTTCCACCGTCCTCAATCTGGATGCCAACAATCAACCACTGCGCCCCGCCATCGTCTGGCTGGACCAACGCCGGGCGGAAGATATGCCGCCGGTCGGGGGTCTTTGGGGATTGCTTTTCAATATCGCCGGAATGCAGCCCACCGTGCATTACCTCCAGGCTGAAGCTGAAGCCAACTGGATCAAAACCCGCCAGCCGGAAATCTGGAAACAAACCGAAAAATTCGTCTTTCTCTCAGGTTATCTGACCTACAGACTGGTCGGCAAGGTGGTCGATTCCGTCGGCTGCCAGGTCGGCTATATGCCCTTCAACTATAAAACCCAGAAATGGGCTGGGCGCTCAGATTGGAAATGGGATGCCGTCCTGGTGGATCGCGAGATGCTGCCGGAACTGGTGCCGCCAACCGGGCTGCTGGGAACGATCAGCAAGGAAGCCGCGGAAGCAACGGGCATCCCGGAAGGCTTGCCATTGATCGCCACCGCCGCCGACAAGGCCACCGAAGTGATCGGCGCGGGCTGCCTGGACCCGCATATCGGCTGCCTCAGCTATGGCACCACCGCGACCATTAACACCACCCATCGCAAGTACATTGAAGTTATCCCGCTGATCCCCCCCTATCCCTC
>CAYUSC010000236.1:0-2153 GCA_964447265.1 uncultured Candidatus Brevefilum sp. | reverse complement strand
CTCTCGAAAGGCTTCAATTGATTGTGGAAGCCTGCAACGGTGCGGATACAAGTGCAAACACCAGCCTTCCTGAAGTAAAAGGTTCCATCCTCGCTTGCACCTTTGACCTGGATACACTCTCGGCTCTCCTGGGAGGTAATTTATCCATCGCTTCCCTAAAATCCATTTTCAAAGGCGGTACCACCGGTTCGCCGGATGGCGAAAAGAATACCGTTACCGGAAAACCGATTGCTCATTATCTCCTACTCCCCGCTCATGACACCGGTGTTTCGGATGTCGTTCTGAAAAAAGTGCGGCCGATCATCAAACAGTGTAATCCCACGATAGGTTTTTCACTTGAGGAAGCCAAACTGGCGAAAAAAGTCACCATCTTTCCTGATCCGGTGATTTTCCCGGATGCAAAAATCAATGCCCTGCGAGATGCGGGCTGCTCAGTCGAAATTCTTCCCCAATCCGGAATAGAAATTGCAACATTAATTCATGGTATGCCATCTAGAAATTGAGGACAACATGATGAATTCTCAGTCCAATGAAACCTTTAACCGAACACCCATTGATGCCAAACCTCCCGTAATCAAAGTGGTTGGTCTTGGCGGCGGTGGATGCAATGCTGTCAACCGGATGATCGAAACCGGAATGTCCGGGGTTGAATTCGTTGCCTGCAATACGGACATTCAGGCACTGGAAGGCTCTCTGGCGGATGTGAAGATCCAATTGGGGCCAAAGTGCACCCGCGGCCTCGGTGCGGGCAGTCTGCCGGCAGTGGGTGAGAAAGCCGCGGAAGAGAGTTTCCAGGCTCTGGCTGACGCCCTTAATGGCGCCGATATGGTTTTCCTGACCGCAGGTATGGGCGGCGGGACCGGAACCGGGTCGATCCCTGTAGCCGCCCGGGTTTCCAAGCACATTGGCGCTGTGACCATCGCGGTCGTGACAACCCCCTTCTCATTTGAAATGACCAAACGGCAGAAAAATGCCGCCATTGGCCTGCAGAAACTCCGCCAATTCACCCACACTTTGATCGCTGTGCCCAATGATCGCCTGCTGGAAGTTGCCCCTGAGGACCTGACCCTTGAAATGGCCTTCAAAATGGCCGACGATGTCCTTCGCCAGGGTGTTCAGGGTATTTCCGAACTCCTGACCGAGACCGGCCTGATCAATGTCGACTTTGCTCATATCCGCCACGTGATGGAACTGGGCGGCGGCGCTTTGATGTCCATTGGAACAGGTGAAGGCGAAGGTAAGGCAATGAAAGCCCTCAACCAGGCTTTGAACCACCCCCTGCTGGAAAAAGTGGACCTCAGCACAGCAACCGGTGTTATCGCCAACTTCACCGGCGGCCCTGATCTCACTTTTGCAGAAGTGGCTGAAACCCTCAATCAT
The DNA here is from genome assembly GCA_964447265.1 of uncultured Candidatus Brevefilum sp. Lineage (GTDB taxonomy): Bacteria > Chloroflexota > Anaerolineae > Anaerolineales > Anaerolineaceae > Brevifilum. Next base: position 773 of record CAYUSC010000236.1, on the reverse strand, counting down.
CTGCATGAAGAAGCCGGTAATGCGGCTGAGATCATCCCCGGTGTGATCAACGATCCTAATCTGACCGATCGCACTCAGGTCATCCTGATCGTAACAGGACTCGGCGGGTTGCCTCTCGAGAAAGCAATCCCTGGGGCAGAAAAATACCTTGCGGAATTACCCGTCAACGACAGCGTTCATCATGCTGAGCCGGTCGCCTCATACATTGAGATGCCCAAGGAGCAATATCGGGAGCCTGCCTACGCTTACACACCCGGCCAATCCCCGATCAATTCCAAAGACCTGGATGTTCCAGCTTTCCTCAGAAAGCGGATGAGAGGTTAATATGGAACGCAGCATCCTTGACAAAGTATGTCTACAGGTCTACCGCCGTTATCCTGCCCTGAATGGAAAAAGCCCAAAAGTCACTTCCCAGGGAAATGACCGCTATTTGCTCCTCTTTACCGGAACGGGTGAAACGCCTGATGGAAAGACGATCAAGCAGATTGTCCGCGTTGTCGCAGATGACGCCGGGCGTATATTAAAAACATCAACGAGTCGCTAACCAGGAATGACAGATGAACAGAAAACGTTTGGTTCGTAAAATGGAAATGAAATTCTGGGATACGGTCACACCCTTGATGGGTGATAATGGCCCAATCCTGAAGACAAAGAATGCTCTTTATAAGACGATCCATTCAAAGTCTGGTTTCCTGGGATTGCTCATTCTGGTTTGGAGCGCAGTAGGCTTTACAGCCGGACTGCTGATTGGTCGAGTGATCAGCCTCTTCCCC
>CAYUSC010000235.1:0-2175 GCA_964447265.1 uncultured Candidatus Brevefilum sp. | reverse complement strand
GTTCGATAGATTAATCAATATTATAAGGAGATTTACAAATTTTTCAAGAGTTTTCACGGGGAGAAATTGAATTAAGATGCGTGAAGAGGAGGGGACACCTGAGTTCCAGGTAATGACAGACGACTGGTGGGATCGAATTAGTTGACAAATGGAGGGGATGCTATTAAAATTCTGCAACGTTGGCGAGGTAGCTCAGTTGGCCAGAGCAGTGGACTCATAAGCCATTTGTCGAGGGTCCGATTCCCTCCCTCGCCACAGTTGGAAGTACCTTTTCCACCTTTCAACCCTCCGGAAACCCGGAGGGTTTTTTTTATCTACAAATCACAAATACCCGACGGCAGGCTCGCCGCCGGGTATTTCTTTGATCAACAATTCAAGTTTTTTGAAATATTCCGAATTTATTCGAGGAACGACTGCACCCATTCCAATGGGCCTTTGCGATCCATACGGAAGACGCCGCCGGTACCGGCGCAGTTGCCGTTGATGCCAAACGAGGTGACACCCGCCACGATGTTGGTGTTTCCCAGGAAGTTGGGGCCGCCGGAATCGCCAAAGCAGGTGCCGCCGGTGGCTGCGTTATTGGAAAGCAGCAGGGAGAAGTTGCCGGTGAAGCCGGGTACATTGATCTGGATCAGGTGCGGGTAAGCGACCATGCGCACGTAATCCCCCTGATTTTTCCAGGCAGCGGCATCCGGGAAGCTCTTCTGCATGCCATATCCCACCGAGGTGAAGGTGACATTCTGAACGCCGCGTTTCGTTTTGAGGGCATCCAACTGGTTCAATTCCGGCAGCGCTCCATATTTGCCAATGTTAACTGCTTCGTCCAGAACCACAACGCCTACATCACCCAACGGGAAATTGTATTCCTGGTACAGGTATCCCGTTCCGCTTGCATCACCGGTCCAGGGGAAGCCATTTGCAGGCCGGCCCGCGTCGATATCGGCGTCGAACCAGATCTGGATTTTCCCAACCGCTCCCTCAACACAATGGCCGGCGGTCAGAAAAACGGTGGGGGATAACAGGGTACCGCTGCAGCTCCAGGCAGGGCCTTCCTCATCGAATCCGACCATGATTCCTACATATGGATGCCCATCGCCATCCGGCTGACCGTCCGTCACTGCGCCGGCCGGCATGCTGGTGACCAACAGCATCACGATAACAAAAACAAGACTGGCGAGTTTGAAGACTTTCATATTGCTCCCTTATTGAACTATGAACGAATCGGTTGATATTTACGGAATATTTACAATTATACAGAAAAGAAACCCAATTGGAAATAACCGGGGCAGGTAGTTGATAGTAATGTAACGGTTATTCGAGGTGGAAAAAGTCATTTCGACCGCACTTATTGCCGGTCATTTGAGCTTTACTTTTCCTGATTGCAGAACTCCGCGGCCAGCAGTGCGTAGGCCAGGGTACAGGTGCGTAGATCTTCCACCGGTACATACTCACAGCGCGAGTGGGCTACCGAAAGGTCACCTGGCCCAAACACCACACACGGAATATGCGCATAGTTGCTGATCAATGAGGCATCGGTCCAACCACCAAAGGCTGAGATTTTTGGGTCAACGCCCAAACGGGGAAGAACAGTCTGCAGCCCGGTGACCAGCGGGTCATCCAGTGAGATCTCCATTGGGCGGTGATCCAGGGTGGCCATATTGTTATCCATGCGGGTCATGATGCAACGGAAGGTTGGATCTTCTTTGGACAGATCGTCCAGGATGGTGCGGTATTCACCCAGGACCTGCTCTAAAGTTTCCTGCGGGAGCCAGCGCCGGTCCACCTGCACAACACAGCGGTCGGCCACCGAACTGGGCTGTGTGCCACCCTGAATGACGCCAAAGTTCATCACCGCCGGGCCAATGAGCGGATGGATACGCTGCGCCAGCCGGGGGATAAGCTGATCTTCCACCCGGCGAATGAAACGTGCTGCCATGCTGATGGCGTTGACGCCCTGGTCAGGTGTACCGCCATGCGCCGCTTTCCCGATAAACTCAAATTGCAGCCATTCCAGCCCCCGGTGACCGGCCATGATCTGCAGGCCGGTTGGTTCACCCACCACACATCGATCGGCATGTGGACCGTGCAGGATCAGATGTTCGGTTCCTTCCGAGCGGTCTTCTTCATTGATGACGGCGGAAAAAATTACATCGCCTTTCAACGGAACCTGCAGAT
>CAYUSC010000234.1:0-2204 GCA_964447265.1 uncultured Candidatus Brevefilum sp. | reverse complement strand
TCATTGCCAAGGAAGTGCAGCACTGGCTGGCGGACAATCATATTAAAACGATTTATATTGATCCGGGAAGTCCGTGGCAAAACGGTTTCGTGGAAAGCTTCCACGGTCGGTTTCGTGATGAGTGCCTGAACAGGGAACAGCTTTGGACATTGACGGAGGCCCGTGTGGTGATTGAAGATTTCCGGTGTAAATATAATTATTATCGGCCGCACAGCAAGCTGGGCTATATTAGTCCAAGCCGCTTTGCAGCTCGATGGGCTCCATCCCCGACTGCGGTCGGGCTACGCCCTCCCTGCGTGGGTTGGACTATCCCCATTTTTTCTGGTCAAAAATTTAGACATAATTGGAGCTGCTGATTATTTGGGATTGATGGCGTTGGTTTTTTCAGCCAACGCCCCAACATAACCAGCAATCGGGCGATACCATCAGCTAAAGCATAGTAATGAAATGACGGAATGCCGAAAAACCGTTTGGCAATCTTCAGCACCCGCGTGGTCAAAATCTTCAGCTTCAGTGATTCTCCTAACCAGACCGCTGAAAAATACACGGCGGCCAACACCAAGGCCACCAGGTTCTTCATCCGTTCATAATTCAACACCCGCAGGTCTTCCAGTTGATAGGTTTGCTTGATAAACCGAATCGTGTCTTCAACCAGCCAACGGGACAGATATCCTCGCACAACGAACCATAGGTTTCTTCGACTTCGCCTTAAGGGCAAGCTCGTCAGCAAGAGCATTGGTTCACGCCCAAATCCCTTCACCACGACCAGAAAAAGGTCTTCTCCGCGTCCGGGTAGTTTTACTTTCCGAAACCCATATTCCAAATGATATTTTTTCTCCTGCCCCTGTTCTTCTTTCACCACCGTCTCGCGATAGAGCATTTGACAGCCCCGGCCGATATCCTCCGCGCGCCGCCTTTCCCCGTGACATAGCAAATTACGCCGGCATCCAACCAGCCGAACAATAAAGCGTAAGTCATTATCCAGAAAATAATTGAATAACCGAGAACGATCCGCTCCCCGATCCATGACATAGATGCCCCGGCCCTTCGTTGCTTGTCTTAGCGTCTCCAGCACTTGGCATAGTTGATGGTTCTCACTGATAAAATCCGGCGCCTGTGCTGACCATAACCGCTGATGTAACGGGATCACACGCCGTTTTCCCACTTCGCACGCCAGGGCTAAACAACCCCAATAGCCATTCACGGTCTCGCCCGTATTGCCGTCTCGCACCCGGTCCAAATAGGGCATCCGGCGCGCATAAGGTTTGTTTATATCCGTCGCATCTACCACAATTAAGGTGTCTGCTTTGACCCGGCAGGCGCCATCCTCGGCGATAATCTCGTTGATCCGATCTCCCAGGCCGGGTCCTTTCAGATTCCGGCTCAACCGCTCCGATGTTTTCTTCAGTAAAATGTCTTCCCCTAAACTCCGGGCTATTTCACTCAGTTTCACATCCTGGCTTGCTTCGATCCCGTAAATCATCTGCCCTATAAATTCAGCCTTCGGCTTCGAAAAATGGGGATAGACTATCCCCAAAAATCCACGAATATGATCTCGCAATTTGTGGGCTACTTGGATAGATTTCATATGTGGTCTCCTGTGTTCCCCCGTCGTCAAACGGGTGGGTTTTGTTCACCGATGATGATATCTCATCGGCTCACAGCGAGACCACATCTTTTTACTTGTTCAAAACTTAAATCACCTTGCTATCAAATACTTACAAATCCTGCTCGCCGAAAAATGGGGATAGTCCAATGAATCCGGCTTGGGTAGTATCGCGCCGGGTCTGCGGGCGCTGGAGGCGCATCTGCGCGGCCAACAGCACCTTGCCCAGTTATCACCAATAAATTTGTCTTACACCCATCCGGCTTGGGTGTAGGACAAATGGCTGGAATAGCCCGAGCGGCTAGGCGGTCAGCGTGCGTTCCACCCGTGTTCCGAGCGCGCAGGTGATTTCGTGCGGAATGGTGTCCAAACGCGCCGCCATCGACTCCACGGAATGCGGATCATCCCGCCGATCACTGATGACGCAGACCGGACAGCCCACCACCGCTTCCGGCGCATCGGTCAAATCCAGGATGGTCAGATCCATGCTGACCCGGCCAATGACCGGGATCAGCCGCCGGTGGCTCCAGCCGGGCAGGCTGGCGATCAGCAGCGCGCTCGCCAGTCGCTTGTCCAGGACCGCCGCGACCGGCTCGGC
>CAYUSC010000233.1:0-2216 GCA_964447265.1 uncultured Candidatus Brevefilum sp. | reverse complement strand
ATGGCTCCTCCAGTGAATCATCCGCTTTCCAGCCCTCGCCGCGCAACCCCTGGGATACCTCGCGGGTGCCCGGCGGCTCATCGGGCGGTTCCACGGCCTCCGTGGCTGCAGGGGAGGCGATGCTCTCCCTGGGAACCGATACAGCCGGTTCCATCCGCCAACCCGCAGCTTTCTGCGGCGTGGTTGGGGTCAAACCGACCTATGGTCGCGTTTCCCGCTATGGGCTGATCGCTTTTGGCTCCTCGCTGGACTGCCCCGGCCCGGTGGCGAATAACGTGCGCGACGCCGCCCTGATGCTGGGTGTGATGGCCGGCGCGGACCCGCATGACAGCACCGCTGCCACCGTTCCCGTGCCGGATTACGTGGCCAGCCTGGAAAAGGGTGTGAAGGGGATGCGAATCGGGCTTTCACCGGACTATATGCAGATCACTTTCCCGGACCCGGAGACGGGCGACCTCGTCCAGCGGGACCTGCCGGAGGAGATCAAGGCTGCCACGCTGCATGCCGCCGAGGTGCTGGCGAAGCTGGGCGCGGAGATTGTGGAAGACGTCCCGATGCCCAACACGGCCTACGGCATCCCCGCTTATTTCGTGATCAGCCGGGTGGAAGCCGCCTCCAACCTGCACCGCTTTGACGGCGTGAAATATGGTTACCGGACCAAGAGTGACTACCGCGATCTCAAGGAAATGTACCGCAAGACCCGGGCGGAAGGTTTTGGCCTGCAGCCCAAACTGCGGATTTTGATGGGGATGTACGTCAGCGCTGCGCAATACGCCGAACAGTATTATGCCCGCGCCCTGCGCATCCGCAGCCTGATCCGTTCGGATTTCGATGTTGTGTTTGCGCCGGATGGCGCTTTCCGGCTGGACGCGCTGCTGTCCCCCACCACGCCGACCACCGCCTTCAAAATGGCCGATGTTTATGGCGATACGGTACTGATGCAGTATGCCGACCAGCTCACCGTGCCCGCCAACCATGCCGGCATCCCCGGCATTTCGCTGCCGGGTGGGATCGCTTCGGATGGGCTGCCGATCGGTGTGCAGTTCCTGGCGCCCGATTTCGCCGAAGAAACTCTCTTTCGGGCCGGCCAGGCTTTTGAAGAGGCGACGGCGAATGAAGATTGGCGAAAAGTCAAACCAACCGTATTACGTTAAGAGGGGGAACCCATGAGTGAAGAGAAACTGCAAACTGTGACATCGGATGAGCGGCTGAAAGTCGGCCTGTCTTATTTGTTTGGTTGGATTCCGGCTCTGGTCTTTTGGATCCAATCCAGAAACGACTCGGCCTATATCCGCTTTCATGCCATGCAGGCGATTTTATACTCGGTGGCTGTGGCGTGTTTGTCCGTTGTGAGCTACGTGCTGATGATAGCAATCTCAACAATCTCTACCGTTTTCCTGTCAATCGGTATTGGAATCCTTCCTTTGCTCGAAAGCGATTCCGGATTTATTGTATTCTTGCTGCTGATACTGCCTATACTTGGCAGTGTGGTCCTTCCTTTCCTGATCTTTGTCCCTTTGTGGGTGGTGGGGATCATCAATCTCATCGCCGTTATCCAGGGCTTTTCTGGGAAAGACTGGGGTTACCCACTATTGGCAAAATGGGCTGAAAAAATTAATCAACGGGACCTTGAAACTTCCCGGAGGATCGTACAATGACCGAATATGAAGCAATTATTGGGTTAGAGACCCACATCCAACTCAACACCACCACCAAGATCTTCTGCTCATGCAAGGCGGATTCCTGGGAGGACGACCCGAACACCAATATCTGCCCGGTTTGCACGGGGCTGCCGGGGGTGCTGCCGGTGCTGAATGAGGCCGCGGTGGAGAAGGGCGCACTGCTGGCCGCCGCGATGCACTCCGAGATCAGGCTGACCTCCTTCTTTGACCGCAAGAACTACTTCTACCCGGACCTCCCCAAGGGTTATCAGATCTCTCAGTTTGACCTTTCATTGGGCAAGGGCGGCTATCTCGACCTGCCGATGCCGGATGGCAGCCTGCGCAAGGTGAGCATCACCAAGCTGCATTTGGAAGAAGATGCCGGCAAGACCAAGTATGAACACGGTGTGCGCTATGTGGACTTCAACCGCTGCGGCGTGCCGCTGGTGGAAATGGTCACCGGCCCGGACCTGCGTTCAGCGGATGAAGCCGCGGAATACCTGATCCGGTTGCGCCAGTTGCTGCGCTGGATCGGCATCTCGGAAGCGAACATGG
>CAYUSC010000232.1:0-2217 GCA_964447265.1 uncultured Candidatus Brevefilum sp. | reverse complement strand
CCCAGATGGTGACCTCTACCGACATACTGCAGGGAGGTTCTGGCAAGCTGGCCGAGGCGGCCGAGAAATACTTCGAGATAGCTTCCCTGGGCAGGGAACAGAACTATATGTCCCGCAGGGACTATGACACCGCCGTGAAGAGTTTCATAGCCTCCGGAATTGTAGATTTCTCCATTGACGATGTGAAGTCACTCCGGGAAACCGTGAACGAAAACCTGAAAGTCGTGAGGGAACTGGCCGACACCCTGCACACCACGATATCGGACTCCGCTAAAACTCTATCGGATATGAAGAGTAACGGTCTTATAGGCCCCATGGCCACACAAACCGCCATGATGGCCCGGGCTACCGGATTGCAGACGGGGATGAACCCTTCCGCGCTGTTGAGCGTAGGGGGGCAGCTGGCCCCTGTACTTACGGAAGCCGGGTTGGCCCCGCAGTCTGGGTATGGCATGGTGAACACCCTGGCCTCGTCCATGGGGATTGCAGCCACCGCGGATTCCGGGACAGCCTCACTCATAACCCGGTTGGGAGGGTCGGAGCAGACCTTGAACCGCATGGTGAACACCCTGTCCAACTTCATAAGCTCACCGAACGCCATGTACCTATTAGGGTTTTTGCAACAGGACGCCGCCAGGAACACTACGCTGTCTCCGCAGGCCATGTCGTCGAACGCGACGTTTTCCGCTATTGCCGGGCAGGCCGGGCTGGTGGCGGCGCAAACTGGAATAGTTACCCCATATGATGCGGCCACTAAGGTGGCGCAGGCGGCCAACAACGACCCGAACGCCCTGCTTATGACCATGTCCAGCCTGTTGAGGGCCGCGGTGAACGAGCTGGCGACACTCACGGGGAACCGGGATACCGCCATAACTCTCGCCGGCAGGAACTTCGGGATGAGCGCCAACGATGCACGGGCGCTGCTGGCCATATCTACTCCGGAAAATATCAGGGTGGCCCAGCAGGTGCAGACCCAGGCCCTCGTAGCCGAGGCGGTCAACAGCTCCATGACCACGCAGATGGGAGAAAACCGCGACTGGTGGGAATATGCGTCTCCAACATACTGGGGACCGGAGCTGATGAATCTCTTCCTGTCACCCTTCAGGTCTGCACAACAGCAGATGCAGGCCATGGCCGACAGGTCTTCGGCGTGGCTGGTCGAGCAGGGGCAGCGCGCGTGGGGGTACAACCGAACCGACTACGGAGCCATGTCCCCATATATAAACGCCTCCTTTACAGACAAGATGCGGCTCGCGAACCTGGCCAACACTTTCGGCGATACAGGCGCCGGCCTGCTGAACCTTCCCCAGGAAACCCAACAACCGGTGCCGGTGCCACTAAGGGCCGCTCTGGAACTGTCTCGAAGGGTAGAGACAGGGACCCTGCCGTCCTCCGTAGGCATGCCGTCCGGGGACATAACCACCCTGGTGAACGACATCGTTATGTCGACATCGGTTGACGATATAGTCGCCGACATGATGAAAGATATCGGCGATGCCGTACTCGAAGCTGTTGCCGCCGATATAGTGCAGCCTACAGGGACAAGCCTCGGAACTATAAAAAATTACCTGACAACTGGCCTTGGTGAGACGGCTAACGATACTGCTTACAAGCTGGCCGCATGGAACTATTTAGAGAAGCAGAATGTACCAGAAGAGTTAGTGCCAGAGTATATGTCCTACCTGGAGACAAAACCGTATCAGTCGAAAGGCACCTCCTATGTCCAGGGACTGGCTGAAGCCATACAGGACACGAACCTAGATTATGTATATATTCCACAAACTAATGACATTACCGCCGAGGTTCTGGAGAAGGCCGGGGTATCTCCTGCCAGTATAGTCCAACTAGATGCTGATGTGGGTGGTGCCAGCTACTTCAAGATACCCTTGTCAGAGTATATCGAGGCAGAATTGGCGAACAGCGACGTCATATATGGGAGACTTCTGTCCAACTTGCAGCTAACAGAGATGGGACTAGCCCCAGCAACCGGGGAGGGAACTTCCTACGAGTCTCCAGCGACCCAGGCTCTGGCCACTCCTAGAAATCTTGAAGACAAGACGTACAACCCCTTAATGGCCTACTTAAATAAGGATATGGGCAAGTATGGGTACCTGTACAACCGGCTGGGTGTAGGGCAGCCCGCCGAAGGAGAGCTGGAGGGCCTTACTGACATAACAGAGACCGAGGCTGCGGTATACGCCCTGGGCAAGTTTGTTG
>CAYUSC010000231.1:0-2242 GCA_964447265.1 uncultured Candidatus Brevefilum sp. | reverse complement strand
ACAACATCTCACCCTTCACTTCATCTCATTCTCTCCCTTCCCCTCTGGAGGGGAAGGGACGGTGATGGGGTCTACTATTCCACCGTCACACTCTTCGCCAGGTTCCTAGGCTGGTCCACATCTAACCCCAGCAGCGAGGCGATGTGATAGGCAAAAAGCTGCAGCGGGATGATCGTGATCACCGGTGAAAGCAGCCAGGGCGTCTTGGGCACCCAGAGGATATTCTCGGTCAGGTCCGGGATGCGCTCATCGCCATCGGTCGCCACGGCGATCACTGCCCCGCCGCGGGCCAGCGCTTGCTCAATCTGGCTGATCATCTTGTCATACCAGGGGTCATCCGCCACCAGCGCCACCACGGGCATATCCTGATCAATCAGTGCGATCGGGCCGTGCTTCATCTCGCCCGCCGGATACCCCTCTGCGTGGATATACGAAATCTCTTTGAGCTTTAGCGCGCCTTCATAGGAAATTGGCATATTGATGCCCCGCCCGAGGTAGAGCATGTGCTCCATATTCATGAACTTGCGGGCCAATTCCACCACCTGCGGCTCCCGGTTCAGGCATTCTCCCACCAGCGCGGGGACGCCCATCAAATCCCGGACCAGCCGGTAGCGTTCCCCCGCATCAAGTGTGCCGCGGAGGTCGCCCAGGTAAACCGCCAGCATATACAGGTCGATCAGCGGCGCGGTGAAAGCCTTGGTGGAGGCCACCCCGATCTCAGGCCCGGTCTGCATTGAAATGCAGCCGTCGGCGATCCGCATCGCCTGCGAACCGATCGCATTGACAATCGACCAGAGGATCGCGCCCTTCGAGCGGCCTTCTTCCATCGCCGCCAGGGTGTCGGCCGTCTCGCCGGACTGGCTGATCGCCAGCACCACCGTGTTCTCGTCAATCAGGGGATCCGCATAGCGGAACTCCGAAGCAATCGCCACCTCCACAGGCACACGGGCGATCCGCTCAATCAGGATCTTGCCCACCATGCCGGCATGGGCGGCTGTGCCGCAAGCCGTGATGATGATCCGCTTGATCTTCTTCGCTTTTTCAGCGTCCAGGTTCAACTCGTGCAGGGTGATCCTGCCCTCGTCAAAATCCACCCGTCCGGCCAGCGTGTCGGTCAGCGAGCGGACCTGTTCGTGGATTTCCTTCTGCATAAAGTGGCGATATTCGCCCTTTTCAGCAGCGACGGGGTCCCAGGAGATGGTCTGCACGGGCAGGTCCACCGGATTGCCATTCAGGTCGGTCACTTCCACGGATTCTTTGGTGACAATCGCCATCTGGTGCGATTCGAGGAACATCACCCGGCGGGTGTGTTCCAAAATTGCGGGCAGGTCCGAAGCGACATAATTCTCACCCTCACCCAGACCGATCACCACACCGCCGGCATTGCCCATTCGGGCCGCCACGATCTTATCAGGTTCCCGGGAGGACATCACCACGATCCCGTGCGCACCTTTCAACTGGCGCAGGGTTTGGCGCACGGCTTCAACCAATGTCGAACCCGCGGCGTAGAATTTCTCAACCAGGTGCACGATGGTCTCGGAATCGGTGTCGGAATGAAAAACGGTACCCTCCGCGGCCAGTTCTTCCCGCAGGGTCAGGTAATTTTCCACAATCCCGTTATGCACCACTACGAACTCACCCGTGCTGCCGATATGGGGATGCGCATTGCGGGCGTTGGGTTCGCCATGGGTCGCCCAGCGGGTATGCCCAATCCCGATCTTCCCATGCAGGGGCAGATCATGCACCAGAGCTTCCAAATGGCTCAACTTCCCGGCGTCGCGCCGGATCTCGATATGGCCGTCATCCAACACGGCCACACCAGCCGAATCATAGCCCCGATATTCGAGGCGTTTAAGTCCGTTCAAAATAATGGGGGTTGAATCCTGCTCTCCGATATAGCCAACAATGCCACACATAGGTTCTTATCTCCATGTTTGTATGCGCGCCACGCGTCCGTAAATGGGGCCGCCAGTAAAGGCGCCTCTGGGGCTAGGCACTCAGTTGTGTTCGGTATGGGAATCAACTACTCTTGTAGTGGGAGGCATCCGCCGATCTCTCGATTTTCCGGTTGGCTGATGCCAACCGTTAACCCCGGTTTGCACCGGAGAACCTCCTTCCTCGTCACCAACCCGATTTTCGGGTTGGCCAGGCGCTTCTTATTCCCATGTCAATGTTCGACCTACACCTCGTTTGAGGTGCCCCCCATTATACCCTAATCGGGCGAATCGGAAAGGAAGTCATG
>CAYUSC010000230.1:0-2243 GCA_964447265.1 uncultured Candidatus Brevefilum sp. | reverse complement strand
GCAGCTTACGCATAAAGGGCAGAAATTGGTAGTAGACCAGGATGGCATCCGGTGGGTGTGAGCAATCATTGTTTGAACTATTGAGTGTTGGTTGGGGGTACTTACTGAAAACCAGTCATTTATAAGGTTGATAAAATCCTAACCTACAATTAAACTTAGATGAACTTTAACGAAAATGCATTGATGTAATTTCGTTATTTTTTATTCTATTTTAACTTGGATTATCTGGTGATGAATCCAAGCCTGAATTAAAAAAAGAACAAGTCATATCCTTCACACTTCATGGAAGAGAATTTATGAATATTGAGAAATCAAGTGAGTCATTTAAAAAAAGATTATCTATCAATACTGGCATCATTTTTTTAATCTTGCTTTTCCTCCTAAATGCATTTCTGATTCTCTCCAGAATAACACCTGGATTCTATGAGATCAGTCCTCATGACGGCGCCAAATATATTGAATCAGGACATCAATTACTGATTTGGGGCGTGAGGGACCTGTCGTGGGGGCCGCTGGTTGCCCTGATCTATGCGCCGCTGGATCTTATAGTTGGGCAATCACCAAATTGGTTCCTGTTGGAAGCCTGGGGAGGAAACCTGATCCTCTTTGGTCTTCTCTGGTTTGGCCTGGTCCATCTGGCGCGAAACCTCAGTGAACATATTTCCATGCCTGTTATGATTGGTCTCCTTTTCGCTATGGTGGTCTTTTTCCCCATCATCGAGAATCAGAGTGATGCGCTCTTCTTGTTTTTCTCCATGTTGGCCGTCGCAAACCTCAACAGTTACCGACGGGATGGCAAGCTGAAGAATCTCGCGCTGGCTTCGCTGATGGTTGGGTTGGGTGTCCTTTGCCGGGTGGAGACGGTTTTGCTGATTGTGCCGCTGATTGCCTTTGCCTTGATTTTCAATCAACGTCGCCAAAAGCTGGGGAAGATCTTTCTGGCTGTTTTGTTACCATTCGCCTGCGTTGTGGCGATTTATGCTGTGGTCAGTTTATTGACGATTGGTTATGTGAACTGGGGCGTGGACAATAAGTCCATAGAATCCTTCAACATGAACCACGCCTTCCTGCCAGGAAGTAAATTGGAACAAGCCTATCAGGCAGGGGAAGCGATCATTGGGACTGTCGAGGAGCACCAGAACTCAATTTTTAGGATTCTCATCAACCATCCGATGATCTTTATTGAGCGGGTGGCCGCAAATTTATTAAAAATGCCCGCTAGTTTTGCGGATTTCTTTGGCCCGGTTCAAGGCTCGTTGATTTTCGGATTTGCTATCCTTGGGATTGGGACTTTAATCCGGAAGAAGGAAAAAGGTCTCCTGGCATTGTTGTTGATCTGGCCATTACATGCCTTGATCGCGCTGCTTTTCCTCCCTCGGCATGTGGTCGCCCAGATGAGTTTTATCTTTATTGTTCTGGCAGCGATTGGGATGACAGATCTGATTTTCAGGGTTTATCAACGGAAGTGGGTGTTCGTCCTGTTGAGCGTGATGGTTGGCTGTGTAATTGTGAGCGGTGTCGTTCAACTGAAAGTGCTTTTTACGGCAAGTTTGATAATGGGGATGGTACTCCTTCTGAAATTGGTGGTCGAATCCGATAAAATCCCAGGCGTCAACTCACCCTATCTCGTCTTTGCCTTACTTATTGGCTGCTTTTTGATCCTGAGCCCGGGATTCGAGTTCCCGGCGCGCCCATTGGGGACCACGGATGTGGAAAAAGCGGTTTATCAACTCCAGATTAATTTGCCCGAACAATCAATCGTCCTGGCTTCCGAACCCATCGTACCTATTGCGGCTCGGATGGTCAGCGCTCAACTGCCCGGCAGGATAATCGAATGGGAGGGCTTTCTTGCGTATCTGGCTGAAGAGGACATCAAGGCGGTATATCTTGACAGTAATCAAACAGGTCCGCAGACCTTTACCATTCAGATGGTTGAGCATTATCCCGATTATTTTGATTTGGTCTACCAATCTTCGGATGGTTCCGTCAAACTCTTTCTGGTTGCCGATTCGTTGGGGCAATCGGAATAATTTTTTCAACCAGGGTTTGGAAGTAAAATACATGTTAACCTCGATCCCGGTATAATCAATAGGCGATCCTTACTGCCTTTTTAAAAATCCATTTACGGAAAGTTGTTAACGCCACTTATGTCTCAAGCTCCTCTGGTTTCCATCATTACCCCATCTTTTAACCAGGCAAAATATCTGCGCCGGACGATAGAATCCGTCCTGAACCAGGATTAT
>CAYUSC010000229.1:0-2256 GCA_964447265.1 uncultured Candidatus Brevefilum sp. | reverse complement strand
ATTCCAACTGCATGATCCGGCGGAGGATAGCCAGCGAGGTGGCGTAAGTCGAATCCACACCGAAGTATGAGAGCGTCCCGGCGCCGAGGTTCTCGCCTTTGGTCAGGGGGGTGTCTGAGGCGTAATGCAGGATTCCGAGGTCAAAGGGCAGGTTGTAGAGGTTGACGATCTCATTGACGGGATGTCGGCTGGGGCGGTAAAGCTCGTAAACCGCCGAGAGATACGGCCCCGCTTCCATTTCGATGTCCGTGTAACCTTCCCGGTAGATCACTTCCATGACCTGCGAGTTCTGGAGGTAGGTGCCGAGGACGGTGACGGATTTTTGATTATCCATCACGGTGCCGTAGACCAGATAGGGGCTGACGTCGTTGGCGCTGAAACAATTCCCATACATGTAGGTGTTCTCGGAGTGCTCGTCGTAGCTGACATTGGGGATGATCACATCACCCCGGCGTCCGTTAAGCGTGGCGGCTTTGCCCATCACATAGATGCCCAGCAGAGGGCTGGCATGTTCGGCAATCTTCACCAGCAGGGTATAGGCGGCCAACCCGAGGGGGTAGTCGATGTTCAGTACCAGGGCTTTACTTTTTTGCAGGAAGGACCAGTCAGCGTGCTGCCCGGCAAAAGCCTCCGGTGAAAGCCGGGGGTCGATTGTCTCCGGGTTAAGCTTGGATAGGTCAATGATCTGAGCTTCGACATCAAAGGCGTGCTCGCTGGGGAATCTGTGAATGCCGTAAAGTTTTTCGTAATCTTCCTGAGCTTTGAGCAGGTCGCGCCCTTCGGGCATCGCCTGATATTTCTTAAGGATGTAATAGAGGAAGTTTTCCGGCCGTGAGGGGACTTCCTGTTCGTTGATATCCCGCCATTCCGAAAGCAGGTCCATATCGCCGACGTTATCGAGGAACTTTTCCAGACGTTCTTCCTGCGTCAGAGCAAAACCGGACAGAAGGTTGGGGATGCTGTGGGTGTTGCTGGAAATAAAATAGACCGGGCGCTCGGTGATCTCGGGGAAGCGGCGTTCGAGATTATCCCACCAAAAACGGGTGGCCCGGCGGTATTCATTCAGAGACCCGCTGAAAAGCTGGACTTCCAGATCCATCATTTTCTCATGGATGCGCACCATCATCGGGATGAACTCTGCGCCCCAGATGGTCACCAACCGGTAGAGCGATTCGAAAGGTATCCGCAAAATGCCAGCCAGTTTCTCCATATCCTCGGGAGAATCAACTGATAGGGATTCAATCTCACGCCGGGAGAGTTCCTGCAGGAAATTGTGGAGCTTATTCCATTCGATCTGATAGGCCGTCAGCATGGGGACAACGTCGTCAATGTCGGAGCGGGAAGCGATATAACAGGCGAGCAGGTCCTTGCCATTGTAGAAACAGCGGCGGCGACGGGCGCGGGCGCTCACTTCCTGCCAGGATTCGACGTTTTTCAGCCCGGATTGTTCAAAAACGGTGGCGCTTTGCCCCAGGAGTACCGCTTTGACATCGATGATGCAGGCGGGGAGTCGTAAAATTGCATAGACTAATGAAGAGACATCCGGCTCCGTGGATTTCGCCATCGGGTGCAGGGAGGAATTCATCCCGGCATGGACTTCTTCCAAGGTGCGGATTCGGACGCGGGTGGTGGACCGCAGCAGCGAATAAATGGTCCGTAAATAAAGATCAATTTCATCCGATGCTCGAGTTGGAACGGTTCTCTCCATAATTTCCTTCTTTTATTCCTGAGTGGGTTAACGTTGTGATTATTTTACCTGTTTTCAGCCAACAGTGGATTTCTTAACTATTCTGAAAAGGTGGGAGTTTGGGGGCGGATAAGACTGATATAATGACGCTAATTAAATGAATGGGATTTTATTGATTGAAGAAATATGAAAATAAAAACGATAATTTTTGATTTTGGCGGTGTGCTTTATCAAACCCCGGACCTCAAATGGATGCACCGCTGGAAAAAGGTGTTTGGTTTGAAGGATGACCCGGAAATTTCGGCGATTTTGGCGAACCCGAACGAATCGGAATTGATGGATGAAATTTGCCTGGGTCATATCTCTGAGGATGCAATCTGGGATTTTATGGCGGAACGATGGCATATCAAGCCGGAACTCCTGAAGCGGTTTAAAGGCAAGGTCTCTTCCCGGCGGATGCTGAACCAACCAATGGTTGATCTGCTGGCAGAGTTGCATCAAAGCTATCAGACGGGCATCCTGAGCAATGCCGGGGATCAAACGCGGACTCTGATGGTGGATGTCTTTGG
>CAYUSC010000228.1:0-2270 GCA_964447265.1 uncultured Candidatus Brevefilum sp. | reverse complement strand
CCTCCAAAGGCGATGTGATGATCTATAACAATGAATTGATGCGGATTTCGGTTGCCGTGAACCAGGGCAGTTTCACCGAGGAATACCATATCGGTTACGGCCCGGAGTGGACCGTCACGATCAGCAAATAATTTTTTCCGAATCCGGTGAGGCGGGCAAACCTGCCTCCCTTGGGAGTTTTACCCACCCATTATCACAAACGCGCCCGCAAGGCGCGCTCCTACAAGCAATATTTTTCAGGCTCCCCCTTGAGGGGAAGCTGTCTGCGAAGCAGACTGATGAGGTGATCTCTTTTGTATGTAGGTCATGTGCCGTGTAGCACACGTGACAAAATTTCTTAAAAGTCACGCTGGAAGCGTGACCTACAAATATTAGGTGGCTTGCCAATCCGTTCTATTAGGCTAAAGTCGGAAGGGCATGACTCCGATCACAAAACAAAAATTATTTAATTTTCGTAGGGGCGGGTCTTGTACCCGCCCATTATTACAAAGGCGCCCACAAGGGGCGCCTCTATCGGATCTTTGTCAATTATTCCCCTGCCTAACTCACCTTATCCCCTACATGCAGCTTCACCTGGGTCATCAACCCCGCCGCGACCAGATTCAGGATGATTGCCGCCAGACAGGAGGCCCAAAAACCAATTCCGAACAGGCTGGGACCGATCAAATCACCCACCATCCGGCCGATCGAAAAACCGGCCAACGTTGCCGAGAGCATGGTCGCCCGGGCTGAGGGCATCACTTCGCTCATCAGGGTCATATCGCTGACCAGCAAAATCTCAAAAGTGATGTAGAAGAAACCCAACCCGACCATCGCCAGGTTCAGCTTTCCACCGAGGAAAGGCAGTAAAGCCGCTGCCAGGGCGTTCAATCCCAAGAAGATCCAGATCATCTTACGCTTGCCAACGGCATCCAGCCAGATCCCGGTGAAAACTTCGCCACCCAATTCGGACACGCCAATCACCACCGAGGCGATCGTCAGGGCGGCAAAATCCAACCCGAAACCCTGTTCAATCCACAGACCAAATACCAGATTCACCAGCTCATTCGCCATTGTGAACAGCACACCAGCCAACAGCCCGGCCAATGCCGGCCAGGTCCGCAGGATCCGCCCAAGGTTGCGCCAGATCGTATTTTCAGTGGATTGGGTGATCCTTTCACCGGGGACGGCCAGCAGGACCACAATGAAGAGCACCGCGCCGATGATGGTGAAGAAGATGAAGGGAGTCACCCAGGAATAGGATTCAATCAACCAGCGCACCACCGGGATACCCCCAATGAACGCCAGAGCCCAGCTCAACTCGGTGATCGCTAATACCCTGCCGCGCCGCTCATAGGAGACATGATCCCCCAGATACGCGCTCAAGGACGGAATAAACACCACATTGCCCAAAAGGGTCAGGCTGATGGCGATAATGAAAGTCCAGAATGAAGGACTCAAAGCCACCAAGCCGCTGCCGGCAGCGAACAGGCCAATCCCCAACAGGAAGCCGGTCTTGCGGTTATGGGTATCCGCAACTGTTGCCAGGAATGGACCAAATACACCCAAAAATGAGCGGATGGATAAAGCCAGGCCCAGCGAAGCTGCGTCAACGCCCAGGCCGCGAGCAAAAACCGGCAGGAAGGGATAGACCATCCGATAACTGGTGTTGACCACCGTCCGGGTGAGGGTAAACAGAAAAATATCAAACTTTAATTTCAGCGGTTTAATCGACATATCGGGCAATTATACACGTTTCCATGCCAGGATAACTAGACAAGTTATGTCATAATAAGTAAAATAACACTATAATATTATTATTGGGAAACAAGTAGTGATTACACAGACTACAAATTAATTTGACCTTATGAAAAGGAGTCCGTAATGGCAAAGATAATTGATGTTGAAGGTATTGGTCCCAAGTATGCCGAGAAGTTGGTCAAGGCTGGCATCACCACCACCGGTAAACTCTTGAAGAAAGGCGCTTCCCCCAAAGGCCGCCAGGAAATTGAAGAAATGACCGGCATCAGCCACAGCCTCGTCCTCGAATGGGTTAACCATGTTGATCTCTATCGGATCAAGGGCGTCGCCCAGGAATATTCCGACCTTCTGGAAGAAGCCGGTGTGGACACCGTCCCGGAATTGGCCCAGCGCAAGCCCGCCAACCTGCATGCCAAGATGGTTGAAGTGAACGAAGCCAAAAAGCTCGTCCGCCAGCTCCCCAGTGAGCAACAGGTTGCCAGTTGGGTTGATCAGGCCAAAGCCCTGCCCCGCGTAATTCAATACTAAAC
>CAYUSC010000227.1:0-2305 GCA_964447265.1 uncultured Candidatus Brevefilum sp. | reverse complement strand
GGCATGGAGCAGGTGGGTGGCGGTATGGTTGCGCATGATCTCGCGCCGCCGTTCCTGATCCACCTCGGCCAGGGCGCTGTCGCCGACTTTGGGTGTGCCGGAAATAACCTTGCCCTGATGGACGATCACACCCGCCGCGGGTTTGCGCATGGCGATGATCTCGATGGCCCAATCCTTACCGTCGGCATGGATGATCCGTCCGGTGTCCGAAACCTGACCGCCGGATTCAACGTAGAAGCCGGTCTTGGGAAGCAGCACGTCCACATCGTCGCCTACTTCTGCGCCGGTGACGGGTTGGCCGTCCTTGATCAAGCCTAATAACTCAACGGGGCCTTCAAATTCATGGTAGGGGTCATACGAGACACCGGTATCACTGAGCTTGCCGGCCTGAATCAGGCTGGCGAGCAAATCAGTGTAAACTTCCACGTCGCCGCCACCCATCTCGCCGAATTCCTTCCCGGCGCCGGAGGCCAGCCGGTGGGCTTCCATGGCTTCCTGAAAACCGAGGGTATCGACATTCAGGCCCTGTTCCTGGGCGATGTCCTTGGTGATCTCGAGCGGCAGGCCGAGGGTGGCATACAGGTCAAACGCAACGGAACCATTCAGAACGGTCTCGTTTTTGGCCTTCAGATCGGTCAGAAGTTCATCCAGGTGTTCCAATCCGGCTTTGACGGTCTTTTGGAATTGCTGCTCTTCACGAGTCAGGTTATCCAGGATCGTGGCGGCATTACGCTGCAGTTCGGGATAGAAATCACCGTATTGGTCAATCACCACCTGGGCGACTTTGGCCATGAAGGGCTCATTCAGGTCCAGTTTCATGCCAAAGCGGGCTGCCCGCCGTACGAGCATCCGGCAGACATAGTTCCGCCCGACATTGCCGGGGACGACGCCATCGGCAATCAGGAAAGTGGTGGCGCGGGCATGGTCAGCGATCACGCGGTAGGGCGTCAGGTTGGCCTCGCGTTCCGCGTCGCTGTGCCCGGTCAACTCCTGCACGCGGGCGATCAGCGGCAGGAAGAGGTCGGTTTTATAGTTGGAGGATGCGCCCTGCAGAATCGAGACGATCCGCTCGAAGCCCATCCCGGTATCCACATGCTTTTTCTCCAGGGTCACCAATTCGGTGGGAGAAAGCCGGTTGTATTGGATGAAGACGTTGTTCCAGATCTCCAGGTAGCGTTCGCAATCGCCGTTGACACCGCAGACATGGCCGGGGACGTCTTTCATATTGCAGAATTCCGGGCCGCGGTCGAAGTGGATCTCGGTGTCAGGGCCGCAGGGGCCGGTTTCGGCCATTTCCCAGAAGTTATCTTTGCGGCCAAAAGGCAATAAATGCGCGGGGTCAAAACCGGGTTGAGTCAGCCAGATATCGGCGGCTTCCCGGTCTTCAGGGATCTCGTCCAGTTCATCTTTGAAGTAGGTGGCCCAAAGCCGGTCTTTCGGCAGGTGCCAGACTTCGGTCAGGAGCTGCCAGGCCCAGGCGATGGCTTCTTTTTTATAGTAGTCACCGAAGGACCAGTTCCCCAGCATCTCAAAGAAGGTGTGGTGGGTGTTGTCGCGGCCCACTTCATCCAGGTCGTTATGCTTGCCGGAGACGCGCAGGCATTTCTGCGAGTTGACCGCCCGGGTGTAGGGGCGCTGGTCGGTGCCGAGGAAGACATCTTTGAACTGCACCATGCCGGCATTGGTGAACAGCAGGGTCGAATCACCACCCGGAACGAGTGATGAGGAGGGGACGAATGTGTGGCCGTGCTCTAAGAAGAAGTCGATAAAATCCTGTCGGATTTCCGCGCCTTTGGGTTTGTCTTGCATAAAATCTCCTGCAATATGAATAAAAAGGACGTAACTTATGAATTATACAATATTTGAAAAGGAATCTGAACGGGAGGGTGCCATTTATTCGAATCCTGTCCATTTCCGGTTCGTTTTTTCGCTTTCAAGATGGATCTCGGATTTAACGAGATGTTAAATTTCCAAATGGTGGTGAAACCGGCGGCTTATTGTAGAATTGAGCCAATATTCATTTATCCCAATTGAATTGAAATCTTATAGGAACGCTGATGGATACAACCGGCACCGATCAACCGAAGCGCACCAACCACCCCTGGCTGCAGGGGATGGTGCAGGCCGTGCCGATTGTGCTGGGCTATATCCCGGTGGGGTTCGCCTACGGCGTCCTGGCGCAAAAGGCGGGCCTCTCGCCCTTCAACACCCTGCTGATGTCGATCATCGTCTATGCCGGTTCGGCCCAGTTGATCGCGGTCGGGTTGATTGCATCGGGCCTGACGCCGCTCTCGATCATCATCAC
>CAYUSC010000226.1:1937-2326 GCA_964447265.1 uncultured Candidatus Brevefilum sp. | reverse complement strand
GCCGGCCGAGCAGCAGGCCGCGCTGGTGAACTCCATCTCTGATCAGGTGCTTCTGTCCGTCAACGACATGATGGATGATCTGCCGGGCGCGGCCGCTGCCCGTGAAGCCGTACAGGATCTGACGGACGAAGAAACCGTGTTATGGAAGGGCAAACCGTTCCTTTCGATGGTCGAATCGTATATCCTCACCTCCGAGCGCATCAAAATTTCCACCGGTTTGCTGGGCAAAGATTATGAAAACTACGAGCTGATCCGCATCCAGGATATCGATGTGACCCAGACCTTCTCGGAGCGCGTGATCAAAATCGGCGATATCCGCATCAAGGGCGCCGATCAGTCCAGCCCCGAGATCATGCTGCGCAACATCCCGGATCCCAAAGCGGTATACG
>CAYUSC010000226.1:0-1927 GCA_964447265.1 uncultured Candidatus Brevefilum sp. | reverse complement strand
GATTTTGCGTAAAGCCTGGCTGGCTGCCCGGCGGAAGTACGGGCTGCTGTTCCGCGAAGAAATGTAATTCGGTCTGCAACAATTGAGTGTTGAGGGCTGCCTGCGGGTTGTTCCGGGCAGTCCTGTTTTGGGCCGGGTTGCGGCCTGTTCCATATTTGGTAAAGACTGTTGACGTAACTTTTTATATCTCTTTAGTGTTTGGATAAAGTATGGACCTAATACGAATATTTGCTTCCCTGGTGGCAGGGTATTTTATTGGTAACTTTTCACCGGCATATTTGCTGGGGCGATCGGTGGGCAACCTGGATATCCGTGAACGCGGCAGCGGCAACGCCGGCGCCACCAACGTCATGCGCGTGATCGGCTGGCGCTATGGCGCGCTGGTATTCCTGTTGGATATGTTGAAAGGCTTGATCGCTTCGGGCATTGGATTTTGGCTGGCGGGTTATCCGGGACTGGCAGCCGCCGGCATCGCTGTGGTGCTGGGGCACGATTTTCCGGCGCTGCTCAACTTCAGGGGCGGCAAAGGGATTGCATCTACCACGGGTATCTTTTTAAGCCTGTTTCCGCTGCCTACCCTGGCGGCCATCCTGCTGTTTGCCCTGGTAGTGCTGCAAACCCGCATGGTTTCGGTGGGCGCGCTGGTATTTGTGCTGGCGATGGCCGCTTACACATTGATCACCAACCAGCCGCTGGTGCTGGGTATTCTGGCCGTGGCAGTGGCCGTGTTTGCGCTGCTGCGTCACAAAGAGAATATCAAACGCATCCTGAACGGGGTGGAAAATAAGATCACTTTGGGGAAGAAACCCAAAGCCGAAAACGGATAAACAATCCGGTGTGACAGGCATGTGAGTTCCTTCCTCTTTTCAGGCCGGGTGAAGGAGGTATAATCGCGCAAGCAGACTTGCGAGCGCAAGGTTAATCGCGGACAAGCCCGTTTGCCTTCAAGTTTTGATCTGTCTCAAAAAAGGAAACACACCGGCCATGAATGAATCTGCACAACCTCTCCCGTTGTCTCCAAAATCGATCTCCCTGCCGGAAGGCGGTGAACATTATACGCGCCTGCTGGGCGGCTGCCCGCCGGATAGCGCCGGCATGAAATCAGGCTGTGTGGTGCTGGCGCCCGGCGAAAATGTGGGCGAGCACAGCACCGAAAACCACGAGGAAATTCTGGTACCCCTCTCCGGCGCCGGTGAACTGCGCATCCCGGGTCTGCCGGTGATGGCGGTTGCGCCGGGAGTGCTGCTCTACAACCCGCCGCATACCCTGCATGATGTGGTGAATACCGGCGTTCAGCCCCTCAGGTACATTTTTATAGTTTGTCCGGTCTGCCCCAAATAACGCCATTTCCCTCGGTACCAGGTTTTACCCGTTGAACTTCTCTCCAATCGCGCTATACTGAAGGGTAGAACGTATGCGCAATCTTCTCTTCATCCTGGTGATGCTGTGCTTCCTGGCTGCCTGTACTCCGGCTGGCGAGCCAACCCGGCCTGCTGCCGGGGCGGAAACCGCCCAATCGGCAGAACCCATTACAGCTACTCAGACCGCGCTTGATATTACCCCGACCTCTGCCGTGCCGCAAGAAACGGCTGTGCAAACAGAATCGCCAGCCGCAGAAATCACTCTGGGCATCACCGGGGCGGTGGAAACCCCTGTTGTGGTGAACGAACAGGCTGACTTTGTGGAATACATCAGCGGCGATCTTTGGCTGCGGCTGGAATCACCCAGGGATGAAGCCGAGGTCAACGAACCGGATATCAGCGTTATCGGGCAGGCGCCTGCTGAAACGGTGATCAGCGTGAATGAAGAGATCCTGCTGTTGGGAGAGGATGAGCGTTTCACCCTCTCGCTCAAGCTGGAAGAAGGACCGAATGTCATCGAGCTGGTCGCCAGCAGCCCGGAAGGCGATGCCGGTCATATGGCGGCG
>CAYUSC010000225.1:0-2339 GCA_964447265.1 uncultured Candidatus Brevefilum sp. | reverse complement strand
TGCGGTTTGGGCTTGCGCCCATAAAACAGGTCATCCATTTTAACCGCGGCTTTGCGGAAGTTCGCGGAATGCGCTACGCCAAGCCGGATCAGATTGTGCAGGGGGCTGTCGGGGTGCGAATAGGGGCAGACCGCCATGCAGCGGCCGCAATCCGTTCCGATTTGAGTCCAGTAGGTGAAGCACTGCTCGGAATTGATCTTCCACCGAAGGGTGTCATCGGGATAAATGGCACGCTCACCAGCCGGGATGGCTTTGGTGGGGCAGATATCCACGCATTTCTGACAGTGATCGCAAAAGTCGATCACTGTGGGGTCGATGGTTTGATGGTCTGTGATCAGCGGCAGGTCGGTCGTCACCACGGCCAGGCGTACCCGCGGACCGAGATTCGGCGTGATCAGCAGACCCATCCGGCCGATCTCACCCAGGCCGGCATCTTTGGCCACCAGGGGGGCAATCACCCGGTAGTTGCTGTCAATATGCGCCCGGGCGGGATAGCCCAGGTTGCGAATGGCTGCGGCGAGGATCACGGCAATCTTGCCCGCTTCCACATATTGGCGAGCCGATTCCATGACCGCAGGCATCTTTGGGGCAGCGCTGATCATGGCGTGATTCATCTCCACGGTAAAAGCAATGGCGTAGCGATGATTGAGGGTGATGGGTGAACCATAGGCACCTGTGCCGCGCCCGATATGGGAGTAAATGTGATAGGGTTGGAGCTCACATATGCCGGTGCGCACCGCGCCATGATAGGCGGCCAGACCTTTGACAAAATGAGTCAGCTCTTTGGCTGTTTTTTCAACCTTCTGTTCGGCAACCGGGCCATCCACCTGTTCGCGGAGAGCACCGGTGAGGAAGAAGCTGGCGTCTGCCGCGGAACTGAGAAATCCGTCGAAGAAGGTGGAGCCGGGTTGGAGCAGTCCCGGGTTGGCACGGAAGGCGTCATCCGGATCAAGGTGTTCGGGGTGTTCCAGGTAATAAGCTTCGAATTGGGGTGTGCCGGGCGCTAACTTCATCCGCGCGAACATGATCGTCCGCTCGTCCACACGCTGGTTGGGCATGGGGGAGGGCGCGATATCGCGCTTCACAGGCCAGACCAGCCAGACAATGAAGAGACTGAAGAGGGCCAAAAGACTGTAAGCGGCAATTTGCCCGATAAGTGGGGGAGCGACAAGCAGGCCCGTTAATGTTAGTCCGGAGAAAGCAGTCAGTGCCGTTGAAATTTGCGCAGCCCGGCGCTGTCCTTCGATCATCGAGGCAATAGCAAAGGCCAAAAATCCGGCGATAAAGAGCAGATCGAGGATGAGCAGGATGAGGCTGGATAACGGCATGTTTGACTCCTTTGGTTTGGATAATTATACAACCGGAGTCTGACACGGCCTTTTATTATGCGGGAAGGGGGATGATGGCGCTTTGAAAACTCAGGTTGTTGGAGATTGTTTCAGGGCTGAGATGAAGTCATCCGGGCTTAGGCCAAGGACCTCCATCCGGGATTTAAAGCGAAGGGAGAGCGGTTTTTCAAGGGTCTCAATGGGAACCACCAGGTTGGTCTCGTTGAAAAAGTTCCTGGAGATTTGAACTTCACTGATCCCGGCTTCAAGCGGGCTGGACAACACTTTCTCACCCCGGATGAAATGGACGGCGAGAACGATCATACGCTGGTTGGTCACCGCGGCGTGGAATTCCCGCGCCGCATAGCGTGCTATCCCGCGGGTGAGGAGAATGCGTGAGATGGCGGGGTCTTTCTAGAAGATCCCCAGGGCGGCGATGGTCTCGTCGGGTTTCAGGAGGGATGTGAATTCGGATTCCAATTGGCGAAGATAATTGGCGGACATGCCTAACTCCTTAAAAATATTGGATTTGGTAATATCATTATCGCGGATAGCGTTAAGGGTACTCCAAGATTTTCTAGGGGATATTGAGGGTTCAAAAATGAGGCGATATCTGGCATTCCTCACACTTTAGGGTATAATTGCAACTGCATTTTTACCAAGTTGCATCTGGTTTCACTATCAGCGGCATACCCGACACGCAGAGTGAATGAATGGAACTGGAAAACAACGGGGCGTAGCGCAGCCCGGATAGCGCGCACGGTTCGGGTCCGTGAGGTCGACGGTTCAAATCCGTCCGCCCCGACTTGTTTGACCAAAAAATAGACCCAATTTGACGCAAAAAGCGATCAATAAAGGTCTTTTTTTGTGCTTGAAACCTTTTCACTTTTTCCTAATAATCCCATCCCGAACATCATCATTCGACAACTTGTTGTTATACTTGAAAGTTGTTGCCCGATCCTCGTGGCCTATGTTTTCTACAAGGCCTGAAAATCCTGTTTTCTGCAAATT
>CAYUSC010000224.1:0-2346 GCA_964447265.1 uncultured Candidatus Brevefilum sp. | reverse complement strand
TGACGATCTCGTCGATATGCTTCATAAAGTCAGACAATTCAACCGTCTTCCCCGGGAAGCGATCTCCACGATTATCGGTGCAGGAAACACCAGACATTACAAAAACGGTCAATTTATATTCCACGCGGAAGATCCATGTTCAGGTATGTTTGTACTGATCAAAGGTCAGGTTGATCTGTGTATGGAAGGTCCCGAAGGTCAGCGCTCGATCCTTGCCACACTCTCCCCTGTGATCATGTTCAACGAAGTGGCTGTGCTTGACGGTGGGCCAAACCCGATCAGCGCCGTTGCGACCTCTGATATCATCGTTTGGCACATCAGCTACACTAAATTTCAGGAAATTCTGCTCGAAATCCCCCAGATCGGCATTGCCCTGTTAAATATCCTTGCCAAGCGCAACCGTCTGCTCATTTCACATTATGATGACCTTTCCTTCCGCACAGTGCAGTCTCGCCTGGCAAAGCACTTGATCGACCTAAGCGAAGGGGGCACGCTTCCGATCGATCGTTCGCAGCATCCGGTCAAGACGATCGCCGCCCGTATTGTGACAGGGCCAGAAGCGGTTAGCCGCACATTGAAGGTATTAAAACTGGATAATCTCATCACCTGCACCCGCCAGGAAATCTGCATTAAAGACTTGAAACGACTGCAAAACCTGGCTCGTATGGACTTCTGATCCCAAACATCAAAATATCAAATTTTCTCAAGTTGATTAAAGTCAATGACTTTATCAGCTGGGTTTGATATTCTATTAGGTGGTTGAAATCAATACAGGAGACGTATGATGCAGTGGATATCCAACAGGTTTAGATTCCTTTTTTCCTCCACCAAAGGCTTGATCCTGATGGGCATCGCCTTCGCAGCCCTCATCTCGGCCTTGTTTGGCATGCTTTCCGGTCCGATGGCGGATTTCGGCATCAAGGATGTTGTGGTCAGAATCTTGAATATCGACCTTGATCCCGCTGAACGTGAAGGCCGCCTGATCGTCCTTTACCATACCCTGGCCATGATCGTGGTCGCCGTGGAAGTCTACATGATCACCGACCTGCTAAAGATAAAAGACGGGCAGCGGTTGACGATCAACAGCACCATCACCGTGGGCTACTTGATGGTAATCTTTGGAGGATTGCCTTTCGCATACTGGGGACATAATTGGGTTTTTCATGGCATTTATATCGCCGGTTTGTCATTGATCTTCTTCGCTGGCTGTATGCTTCTGATTGCTCTCTGGCCGTGGCAAAAAGAATACCGACTGAAGGATTTGAGCTATGCGCATACCAGAAAAGGTTTCGACATGGAGCGTATCGCCTTCTTTGCCATGGCACTGACCACGCTCATTTCTGCAATTTTTGGCGCCATCCCCGGCTCATACTTTGGCAACGGGTTCACAACCTTCCTTGCCGAGAACGTTGTGCGTGAACCCCATAAACTTGCGCTCGATCTTTCGGTGATCGGCCACCTTCACATCATGCTGGCATTGATCTGTATCGCCGCAGCTCTGATCATTGGCCGCTGGATGGATTTCAAGGGCATCCTGCACAAGATCGCCATGCCGCTTTACATTGCAGGCACGATCATCCTGTCAATGGGCACCTGGCTCGTGGTTTCGTTCGAAGAGATCGCGCATTTCATCATCTACGGCGGTTCCACCTTTGCCATGCTAGGTGCTCTCTTCCTCGTCATCTTTTCATGGGACAAGCTGATCCGCACTGGGCTGGCTGAAAAAGGGTTGAAAAAAGGGAATTTCTTCCAGGGAATTGCTGCATTAGTACGCGATCCTCTAAGATTTGGTGCCACCTGGCAAATGGTTTTCATGAACTTCACCGTCAGCGGTATTGGCATTTTCACAGCGGTCAAATTGGATGAGATCTTCCGCCAGTGGCAATTTATGGACGAACGGTCCATCCTCACCGGTCATTGGCATATCCTGGGAACCCTGATGGCTACGATCCTGCTGCTATATTACGCGGATCTGGCAGGGATCAAGGGTAGAGCGCGCCAGTGGTTCGGTTGGCTGGTGATCATCTTCTCGGACGTGGCCTTTGGGGCTGTCACAATCTATGAAATGCGACGCCTATTCGTCCTTGAAGCTGAACAACAGCCATTGCTCAACCGCACCACCCTTGCAGGAGACATTGGTCTTGGGATCCTGCTGCTGACACTTGCCGGAATCATGGTCTGGCGATTGGTCGACCTGTTCAAGAAAAAAGGGTATTGGGTTACAGAAAGCGAACACCGTTTATCCAAAAAAGATGAGGTGACAAAATGAGAAAAATCATGATCGCACTGCTTGTCATCGCCTTTATCCTCACAGCCTGTCAGGCGGTGGATTTCCAATCACCTCCA
>CAYUSC010000223.1:404-2413 GCA_964447265.1 uncultured Candidatus Brevefilum sp. | reverse complement strand
ACCCTGTCAGGGTGCTGGATCGTGCATTTTGAGAAATCGATCGAGTCCGCGTTGACGCGCGGCGGCGTACCCGTTTTCAACCGGTGCACCGGAAAGCCGAGCTCACGCAGCGAGTCCGAAAGCTCTTCCGATGAGAAATCGCCGAGCCTTCCGCTTTTTTCATTGTATTCACCGATGTGGATGAGCCCCTTCAGAAACGTCCCCGTGCAGATGATGACCGCCTGCGCCTGATGCTCCTGCCCCCGTACGGTTACGACCCCCCGCACGCGGCCGTCTTCCGCGACGATCCGTGCCGCGATATCCTGTATCAACGTAATGTTAGGCTCGGACTCGATGACCGCCTTCATTCGCAGCTGATAGGCCTTCTTGTCCGCCTGTGCCCTCGGAGCCCACACGGCCGGCCCCTTACTCCTGTTGAGCATCTTGTAGTGGATTCCCGTCTCGTCAATCGCCCTGCCCATTTCACCGCCGAGCGCGTCGATCTCCCTCACCAGGTGCCCCTTCGCGAGGCCGCCAATCGCCGGATTGCAGCTCATCTGGCAGATGGTATCGAGGTTACCGGTCAAGAGGAGCGTCGAACATCCCATGCGTGCCGAGGCCAGAGCGGCCTCGGCGCCAGCGTGTCCCGCGCCCACCACGATTATGTCAAACCTGCGTATCATCTTCCTCCGCGTCGTACCGATCCGCCGTCGGCTTCACCCTCCGGTTCAAGAAGCAAACGGCATCTGATTTCGTTTATCATGCACACCGCGCCTGCTGCGCGGTTTCAATTAAATTTTTCAGCCCCCGGCCCCGAAACAGGCGCCGGTCGCAACTTCCTTCCGTCTTTTTTAATGAGACATAATATTTTGCTTCCATTTTTCGGCCCGACGGCGTATCTTCTCCCCGTCCCAAGTAGTATACAACATTTTTACGATCGTTATAATTTTTTAGTATCGTTTGTCCGCGAGCGGACGTATAGTAGACCGGTTCGGCCGCATAAAACAGAGAACGGGCGCGCTGCCGGCACCCGTCACACTTAAACAATTATTCATCGCGAGAGGACAGGCCGTGGCTTCGTATCCATCCGAACTACTCGAGCGCCTTTACATCCGGCAGGGAGATATAACCAGGGAGCACGTCGACGCGATCGTAAACGCCGCGAACCCTTCCCTGCTCGGCGGAGGTGGCGTGGACGGCGCCATTCATCGCGCCGCCGGACCGGGCCTGCTCGAAGAGTGCCGGCTGCTCGGCGGCTGCCGTCACGGTGAGGCGAGAATTACCGGGGGGCACAAACTCCCGTCCCGGTACGTCATACACACCCCCGGGCCGGTCTACAGGGGCGGCTCCTCGGGGGAGCGGGAAACGTTACGGGCCTCCTATCGCAACTCGATGGAGCTTGCAATGGAGCATGGCCTGCACTCCGTGGCATTTCCCGCCATTTCCACGGGGGTTTATGGCTACCCGGCCGAGGAGGCCTGCGAAATCGCCGTCCGAACCGTTCTCGATTTCATGGCCGAAACAGGATGCCGTATGAGCGTTTATTTTATTTTATTTGATAATAATAATTTTTCTATCTATTCGAGCTTTATTGAAAGATTAAGGGGCCAGGGTGGCACAAATCCCGCAGGCCGCGGGACGCGTTGATGGATACGCGCATCCATTCGGGGGATGCGCGTGTACCGTGACCACGAAACCTAAACAGGCAAGGGAATCACATATGGATTACTGTTCATTGCTCAGGTCGTCCTCCAGGAGGTTTAACTCGATCGTCTGCCTGGGGCTCGACCCCGTACTGGGAAACATCCCCCTCGAAAAGGGGAGCCCCGGAGAACGTATCCGGTCGTTTTATGAAACGATGCTCAATACCATG
This sequence comes from uncultured Candidatus Brevefilum sp., assembly GCA_964447265.1. Taxonomy (GTDB): domain Bacteria; phylum Chloroflexota; class Anaerolineae; order Anaerolineales; family Anaerolineaceae; genus Brevifilum. The sequence continues at coordinate 561 of CAYUSC010000223.1, read as the reverse complement.
GCGCGCAGGAACATCCTGCCCGGCGCCGTAAAACCCAATTACGCGTTTTATGCCCAGTACGGCCTCGACGGTATCGGCACTCTCGCCGCCGTAATAGACGCCTGCAGGGGGCTGGGCCTTCCCGTCATTCTTGACGTCAAGCGTGGCGACATCGGCA
>CAYUSC010000223.1:0-394 GCA_964447265.1 uncultured Candidatus Brevefilum sp. | reverse complement strand
CGAGGCATACAGCCGCGAGGCATATGACTTTTTCAACGCCGACGCGGTGACGCTTTCCCCCTATCTCGGCCTGGATTCAATCGAACCGTTTTTCACGAACTATCCCGACAGGGGAGCCTATATTCTCAATAAGACCTCGAACAGGAGCTCCGGCGAACTGCAGGATCTCGTCGTCGACGGCGAGCCCCTGTATCTCCGCGTTTCGAAAAAAATCGTGGAATGGCACCGTCCCGGCATGGGCGCGGTCGTCGGTGCCACCTACCCCGAGGAGCTCCTGAGCATCGGCGGAGTATTCATCGACTCCGGGCTCGAGATTCCCCTTCTTATACCAGGCATCGGTTCCCAGGGAGGAAGCGTTGAGGCGGTATGCTCGGCACTCAGGCTGCATCCCGAC
>CAYUSC010000222.1:834-2453 GCA_964447265.1 uncultured Candidatus Brevefilum sp. | reverse complement strand
CAACAAGTAGAGGATCAGCTCTTGAAATCCCAGGGTCGTGCCAGAGCGTATACCCAGCCGGTCCTGGAGTTTCAGCCAGGACAGTAATGGGATTACCATTTGCGTCCACTGTATTTATGAGTATTTGGGTATCTGGAGAGCCAACTTCGCGAGTGATGAAAATAGGGGCGATCAAATTGACAAAAATGACCAAAAGCAAACCAATAATAAATACGGCTCCACTGGTTAACCAAATAATTCGCTGACGCAAACTCATCGATTCTAGCTTTTGTTTACTCATTTACGCTTTCTTTATTGGGTATATCTTCTGTTGATTCATATTCCAGTTGGACAAATCGGTAGCCAGTACTAATGACTGTCTCGATATACTTAGGCGTTGTGCTGTCATCTTCGAGCTTTCCACGCAACGATTGTATATGAACCCGCACTGTGTTAGAGAAAACGTTGGTCATTGTGCCCCAAATGTGCTCAAGAAGCTCTTCCTGACTGATCACTTCGTTTGGATGCCGCATCAAATATTCCAGAATGCCAAATTCTTTTCGAGTTAACTGAATCCTGCGATCTGACTTCCAGACCACTTTCTCCACTGGATCAAGAGAAATATCCTGAATCCTAAGAATTGGTTTTCTTGCGCGCAGATCACGGCGTAATAAAGCTCGTATTCGTGCAAGCAATTCTTGTAAATGAAATGGTTTGATTAAATAGTCATCTGCACCGTTATTTAAACCGGTGACGATATCTATCCGTTTCCCCCGTGCGGTAAGAATGAGAATTAATAGTGGTGGATGTTTTTCTCGTGCCAAACGACATATATCAAGTCCATCCATATCCGGCAAATTTAGATCTAACACTAACAGATCATAATCATTGATTGCTAAAGCTTCAAGCGCTTTGTTCCCATTTTCAGCAACATCAACAGCATACCCATCCCGTGATAATCCAATGTGAAGGGCATTGGCTACATCTTTTTCGTCTTCAACCACTAATAGTCTCATATATCTATTTAACTAAGGAGTATAAGTCCATTTCTCTGAAGAAGTCGCATTATCAAGAGAGCCCATTGAAGAACAATCGGTATTGCATACAACCGATGTTCCACCAAAACTTGTATTCTGGTAATGATAGAAGTAATTGCAGTTTGAATACCCTCTTGCTGAAGAGACTCGATTGTCCCAACCAGATGGCATTGAAGAAACACTATATTGGGTTGAGCTAGAGCATCCACTGCCACTCACTACCCATGTATATGAACTACCTCCAAAATTGGTATTATCCCAATCGATACCGATTACCACTTGACTACTTAGTGAACTCAATCCATTGTTGGAATTCAAAAGTTCATTTGTGACTTCGTCTGGTCGTGCAAAATGATTGAGTAGAACTCGGCCATTCGTAGCCGCAGAAATTGAATCGGCAAAATTGTCAAAACAATCTGACTTAATTATCCTTGAAGTGCCATTGTTACCTTCTTCAATTGGGGCAATTAGGGCATAACAATATTGCTTATTATTATTTGTCTCTGTTGAGCTAGCAGCAGTGAGGAACAATACAAGGAATAGCCCCGCAAGCAAATACAGTAAATTACTCTTCTTATTCATTTATTATCCTCCCAGTGGTTG
>CAYUSC010000222.1:0-824 GCA_964447265.1 uncultured Candidatus Brevefilum sp. | reverse complement strand
CCAGTTGCAGTGTTAAATCTTTATAAAGTTTTAACATTCGAGTCCTAGTAAACAAAATTCAAAAATTTGTATAACTTTACAAAGACTTAACACCTGAGTTGTTATATTTATATTTAGATGGTATGGGAACCGACTTAGTTTAGGAGGTAAATCAAGGTCAACAATCACGAAAGACTGGTATGAATGATTGCCAAAGTATTTCTGGATAATAGACAAAGCTAATGTTTCTCTTGTGAATAGAACGGAGGTAAATGATGAGAAAGAATAAAAGCTGGGTTCCAGCACTGCTGGCGCTTCTATTGATTGTGTTCGGTTTTTTGATCTACACAGAAGCTTCAGCACAAGCGCCAAAGTGGTTAGGTTGGCTAATTCCTTCCGGGCAAGATCCTGCCGCGCCTGTTCAGGTCCAAGAAGCTCTTGTTCCTAACCCAATCAGCGCACCATTTTACCCCAATACGAGCGACCCTATTTCAACAAGCAATCTGGAAATTCAACAGGTTATAGAGAAAAACAATACAGAGGCAATAACGCTCCTGGCACCTGGCCTTTTGCATATTTCTAAGGAAAGGCAGATTTTCTCCAGCAATTCCGCTACTTTTACAAACGGCGAGCTCATTCCAACCTTCGAAAAAATTGATGAGTGGTATCAACTGGGAGAAGGTGGTCAGGTGATTGCATATGTAAGCATCACAGACACTGGTGATCCTGCAACTACCCAAACGGTTGTTTATAAGGATAAGAAGTTTACGAACCTTACCTTCCCCAATCTGGCCAGTACCGAACCCGAGGATTTCTTCCTAAAAACACTCGATTTTGGTTTTGCG
>CAYUSC010000221.1:0-2592 GCA_964447265.1 uncultured Candidatus Brevefilum sp. | reverse complement strand
TCGTAGTCCCCGCTGTAGATCTGCAGGGTTGCCAGGCTCAGATAGTTGGAGATATTCTGCGGATCGGCTTTTATGGCTGCGGTATAGGACTCTACTGCGGAATTGATCCGCCCTTCCGCCAAATAAACCTCCGCCTCCTGAACAAAAGATTCGGGGTTACGGGTTGGCGTCGGCGTGGGTACAAACGGAGCCGGGACAGTCGGAATAATATAAACATTCAGATAAACAAAGAATCCAATTGCCACCAAAAGAAAGGCGATCAACCAGGGGTTGGATCGCCGTCGGCGTCGGTTCATTGACCATTTACTGCCTTTTAAATACATGCCAGAATCATAACCCGCCAAATTGCGGTCGTCAAGTCAGTCATCCAGTGAGGATGGGTGAGAAATTAATTACTGTGAGATATAATTTAAACCTGATATTCACCTTGAGGGAGCATCGTTAATGGAAATTAAGAAAAATAAATGGGGTTTATGGTTAATCGCTTTAGTTCTGGGTTTCCTTTGGGCTTATGGATTGACAACCCGGATCGGCTTGTTCTCTGTCTCTCCCTTATGGCTCAAGGCAATCATTTTGATAGGATTGGGTGCCAATTCTTCGCTTTTAGCAGCCCTTTTGCTGCGAGAATTCCTCAATTGGACCGCCGGCAAGAAAACCAAGCTCATCCTGGCCGGTCTGGCGATCCTCCTCACAGCGGCGATCTTCCTCTTGGCCCCCTACCATGCTGTACCATTCAGAACCACCCACACCCTGGCCCTCACTCCGCTAGACTCCGAGGTCAAGCTGGTGGAGGTACTCTCACCCGACGACAACCTCATCGACCGCAGTCTCTTCGAGACCAGCGGTGATGTCGTTGCCTTTGACGTCAACGGCTTCCGGCTTTCCTCTGGCGGGACCCTTACCTTTCGGCAAAGTATGACAGGTGGCCTGACCTTGATCTTCACCCAGGATTCCGGCCCAGCACAGATCACCTGGGATGAGATCAGTGTTTCCATAGACCCAGACCAGGTCCTTTCAAAAACCAACGATAAAACCTCCGGTTGGGAGATAAAAGTCAACTCTGAGACAAATCGGATTGAGGTCTCCACACCCGGGTATACCTGGGGCCAGCCTGATCGCTTGTGGATGATCCTGGGCGGGTTGCTCCCCATCGCTGATTTTACCTGCCTGACTTCGCTGATCATCCTGGCGACCTGGGGACTGGTCGGCGGATTGACCAGATCCCTCCAGATCAGAGCCGATCAACGCTGGGCATCCGCCTGGCTGGAAGCTGCGATCTGCTTCGGGATCGGCTTCCTGCTGATCAAGGTGGATTTCTCAGATTTTATGCCGGGCTGGTTCACCTTCTTCTTTCTGTCGGCGATGATCTACCTGCTCTATCGCCAACTTGAGACCTTCGCCCAATTTACCCCAGGCCTTTCGGCATTTCCGAAATTCCAGACCATCGTTGAGAAGATTCGAGCCATTTTGTTAACTCTCAACCGGATCAAATGGCTCTTTTGGGCGCTGATCCTCATCGTTGCCGTTCTTGCGGTTCTGGCGCAGCTTTCACTGACCAAAGACGGCATGGGCATCTCCGGTGACTCCATCCACTATCTCAATTCCGCCGTCAACCTCGCTGAGGGGAACGGCTATGTGCGCACCATTTCAGCGGGCGACCCGATCCTGATGACCGGCTTCCCGCCCATCTATCCGCTGACATTGACCCCCGGGGTCTGGTTGGGGATTGGCGTCGAGGGCTTTGCTCGTTATGAAAATGCCCTGTTGTTGTTCCTGACCGTGGTCCTCAGTGGGTTGCTGATCTATCAGGCCACCGAAAAAGTCCTGCCGGCTGTTTGGGTGGTCGCTCTGCTGGTAATGGCTCCACCCATCCTGAGCATCTTCGCCTGGGTGATGAGCGAGCCTCTGTTCATCACGCTGCTCCTGGTGGAATTTCTGCTCCTTCAGAAATTCTTCAGTAAACCCACCACCTGGATGGCAATTGTCATCGGTCTGATAGCAGGGATCATCACCCTGACTCGTCTGGCCGCCATCGCTTTCATCCCTGTCTTCGCCCTGGGCGTGTTGCTTTTCCAAAAGACGAAATTTGGGAAACGATTGAGGAATGCCGCCCTTTTATCCTTTTCAGGTCTTCTGCCGGTCGCTGGATTCTTCATCCGCAACAGCCTGGCAGCAACACAGGTCTCAGAATCCCGCGGATTAACTGTTGCCGAATTCACCGCTGAATACTGGAATATCATCGGTACGGAAGTGGTCTCCTGGTTCAAATGGAGCAGGTATTTCCAGCAGACCTACCAGCAATTCAACGCCCTATTTGTCTCCCTGGGTGTCATATTCCTGTTAATCCTGTTCTGGCTGATCTTCCGTAAAAAGCTCTCAAAGAATGACGCCTTTGACCCGATCATCATCCTGATATTCATTTCCATTCCGATCTATCTGGCAGTGATCGTTTTGAACACCATCTTCCTCACCCCCATGCAAACCATATCCGGGCTGTCAAGGTATATGATTCCGATCCTGGTATTGCTATTTCTCGGTCTCGGGAAGGTCCTCCACGATTATTGGCAGGCCTCGCATTTTGCCGGCAGGATC
>CAYUSC010000220.1:0-2606 GCA_964447265.1 uncultured Candidatus Brevefilum sp. | reverse complement strand
TGACATTCGTCAACGCACTGATCATTATGATTGGTCCCGACAAGATCGATAAGGTTGGCGAAGCTGCTGCGAAAAAAGGTATCCTTTACTATCCGCTGCGCTATATGATCCTGCCATTCCTTTCAGTCTTCTTCTTAACCAACCCCATGGCATACACAATGGGAAGGTTCCTGCCCGAGAAATATAAACCGGCCTTCTATGATGCTGCCGTTTCCTTCGTGCACCCGCCCCTGGGCCTCTTCCCCCATGTCAATCCCGGCGAGTATTTCGTCTGGGGTGGCATTGCCGCAGGCATCACTGATGCCGGTTATGCTATCGGTGACTTAGCCGTCCGCTACTTCCTCGTTGGCCTCGTTGTCATCCTCATCCGTGGTATCGTCACGGAATGGATCACTGCCGCCATGTGGAAGAAAGATGACGCGCAGGAAGCTGCTGCGTAGAGGAGGATGAAATGAAAGGTATTAATAAAATCCTAGTATCAATCGGTCGTGGTGTTGGTAAAGTCGTTGGTGCAATGTATCAAGCTGGTCGCGATACTATCGAACAGGTTATGACCAACGTTTTGCCCTTTATGGCCTTCATTTCGCTGATCATTGGCATCATTTTGGCCACTGGCATCGGCGATTGGATTGCAACCAATCTTTCACCCCTGGCTGGCTCCCTGCTTGGGTTGATCGTTCTGTCGGTCATCATCGCAATCCCTGTTCTGTCACCCCTGTTAGGGCCTGGCGCCGTTATTGCTCAGATTATCGGCACCCTGCTGGGTACACAGTTCGCCACCGGTGCGATCCCCGCACAGTTTGCATTGCCTGCGTTGTTCGCCATCAACCCACAGGTTGGTTGTGACTTCATCCCCGTTGGCCTTGCCCTGGGTGAAGCTGAACCTTACACCGTTGAAATCGGTGTTCCTGCCGTGTTGTTCTCACGGCTGGTCACCGGCCCTGTCGCCGTTGTCCTTGCTTACTTCGCAAGCTTCGGCATGTACGCTGGCTAGAATTTAGTTCTACAGGTAAGGATAAGGCTTTCCGCCTTATCCTTACCTTCTTAGTTTTTCTAAACCAAAAAGAGGAAAAATGGCTGACTATAAGAAACTCATTATCAAAGCAGGCCCTGCTGGCTGGGGTGGCCCAATTACTATTGAACCCAAACCTGGCAGAGACGTCATTGCATCCATCACCGGTGGCGGGATTCACCCCCTGGCTGAGAAAATTGCTGAATTGACTGGCGGTAGGGCAATTGACGGCTTTCGTGGTGGTGTTGCCTTTGACCAAATCGCCTGCGCAGTGATCGACTGCGGTGGCACAGCTCGTGTTGGCGTCTATCCAATGAAAAAAGTCCCCACTGTGGATATTTACCCCACCAAACCTGCTGGCCCGTTGTTCCGCTTCATTACTCCAGAATTCTTCGTTTCAGGTGTTCGGGTTGAGGATTTAGGTTAGTTCCTTTTTCAGAAAAATATTTGGAGTAGGAATGTGATTAAATTTAAAGCGACCGTAACCGAGATCGGGCCACTTGTATCAGAATTCATCAACGCCGACATATTGGTTTTCTTTGGCGAAGACACTCCGGAAGAATTGCGCGAATTTTCAATAATCCACAACGGGGAGAAGCTTGAGGAAGATATCATCCCTGGTGATCAAATCATTATTGACGATTCTACATATAAAGTACTTGCGGTTGGTAATGTCGCTAATCTGAACCTTGCTAATCTGGGTCACCTAATCATCAAATTCAACGGCCTCACGGAAGCAAAGTTACCCGGAGATGTTTGTGTGGAGAAGAAAGACATTCAATCCATACATATCGGGACTGTTTTAACAATTGTTGGCAATGATTAAATAATCATTGTATTAGGAGTTTATATGACTACATTAAAAGAGGATCTTTTCCTACGCGAAAAGGATCATGGTCCCTTTTCTATAGGACTCGTTGGTGCCGGGCAAATGGGAACCGGTTTAATTTCCCAAATTGAAAAAATGCATGGGATGAAGATCGTTGCGGTTTCTGATATCGCCGATACCAGAGCATTTGATGCCTATGTCGAGGCCGGTGTTGAAAAAGAGAATATCCATTGGGTTGAGGATGATTTTGAAAAAGCCGATCAATTGATTAAAGATGGCCAACGAGTCGCGACCCATTCGTCAAAATTCCTGGCGAACATCCCCGCTCTGGATGCTGTTGTTGAATGCACCGGTGTCCCCGAAGTCGGGGCGATCATATGCCTTCAGGCAATCGAAGCCGGTAAACCAATCATCAACATGAATGTTGAGACGGATGCCACCATTGGCTATTACCTTGCTAAGGAAGCCGATAAAAAAGGCGTTCTTTATTCCTTGATCGCTGGAGACGAACCCGGTTCAATCAAAGAAATCTATGATTTTGCTGATGCCCTCGGCTTCGAGATCTACATGATCGGTAAAGGAAAGAATAATCCTTTGGACCGTACCGCCACGCCAACGACACTGGCTGATCGGGCGAAATCCAAAGATATGAGCGCCAAAATGCTCTGCTCATTTGTCGATGGCACCAAGACAATGGTCGAAATGACCTCCATCGGTAATGGCACAGGTTATATGCCGGAGGTCCGCGGCGCTCACGGGCCGGTA
>CAYUSC010000219.1:0-2662 GCA_964447265.1 uncultured Candidatus Brevefilum sp. | reverse complement strand
CACCTTGCTCCATCTTGTCATTGCGAGCGAAGCGAAGCAATCTCGAAATTAAGTGAATAAACACATCCATATTTCGTAGTCTATGATGGTGCGCTCAACCCCGGAGCGCACCATACATCCTGTAAGGTAATCCGAATCACCTTTTAAGGCTTCCCCTTGAGGGGAAGCTGTCTGCGGAGCAGACTGATGAGGTGGAAAATAGTTATTGGTGCAGGCCGCCAGGACTCCCAAGGGAGGCAGGGCGGCCCCTACAACAAGATCGCCACGTTACACCCTTCGGCCGCGCCTCGCGATGACAAAACAGGTGGTGCGCTCAACCCCGGAGCGCACCCTACGACTGATTCCCGATACCTGATTACCTGGCACCTGGTTTCCCAATCACCTATTCCTCCCTTCCACAACTCTCCATTCACCATTCCCCCTTCTCCACTCCCCAATCACTCTGTGATAAGATTAATTCATGTGGAAGAAATTCGGCTATTTATTTAAAACGATGCGCCCCAGGCAGTGGCCCAAGAACATCTTTGTCCTGGCTGCCCTGGTGTTCGACCAGCAGCTCTTCAACCTGCCGGCCCTGCTCCGCACACTGGCTGCTTTGGCCCTTTTCTGTCTGGTCTCTTCGCTGATTTACATCATCAATGACCTGGCCGACATCGAATCGGACCGGCGCCATCCCGACAAATGCCACCGCCCTCTGGCGGCGGGTTTGCTGCCCAAAAGCTGGGCCGTCACTGCGGCAGTCATCCTGGCCGTCACGACCCTGCCGATTTCTTTCCTGCTCTCAATCCATTTTGGCCTCGTGATCAGCGGCTATTTCCTGCTGATGCTGGCCTATTCCTTCTGGCTGAAGAATATCGCTCTGCTGGATGTGATCATCATCGCCATCGGGTTCGTCCTGCGGGTCGCCAGTGGGCTGACCGTGATCGTCACCCACCAATTCTCGCCCTGGCTGTTCCTCGCCACAACCTTCCTGGCACTGTTCATCGCGCTGGGCAAACGCCGATCAGAAATGGCTTTGCTCGAAAGTTCAGCCGGCGAGCATCGCAAAGTTCTCGAGGGCTATACCCTGGCGCTGATTGATCAACTGTTGATTATTGTGATCAGCGCCACGCTGATGACCTATTGTCTCTACACTTTTTCTTCCACGGCCACGTCAGGCAATTATGGCATGATGATCACGATCCCCTTTGTGATCTATGCCCTGTTCCGCTATCTTTACCTGTTGAACACCGGCCATCTCGGCGGCGCGCCGGAAGAAGTGATCCTCACCGATCATCCCTTCCAACTGTCTGTGGCGCTTTGGGGACTGACGGTGATCCTGTTGCTGTATGTCTTCCACGCAGGAGTGTAAATGCCAGTCATTTTCGGCAAAGCCCCCGGAAAGATCATCCTGTTTGGCGAGCACGCCGTGGTCTATGGCCAGCCCGCCATCGCCATCCCCGTTTTGGATGTGACCGCCACCGCGCGGGTCACGCCGATCCTGGGCGGTGGTTCCGGCAAAGTCCATATTCAAGCGCATGATATCCAACTCGACACTATGTTGGCCGACCTGCCCAAAGATCATCCCCTCGCGGCGGCCATCCGTGCCACGCTTGAAGAGATCACCCCCTACCATACACCTTCCTTCACCATCCAGCTTGATTCGAATATCCCGATCGCCGCGGGCCTGGGTTCCGGTGCGGCGGTCACGGTGGCGATTATCCGGGCTTTATCGGCTTTCCTCGGGGAGCCTCTTCCCAATCAGCGGATTTCCGAACTGGCTTATGAAATTGAGAAAATCCATCACGGCACCCCCTCAGGGATTGACAACACCGTGGTGACTTACCAGAAACCGGTTTACTTCCAGCGTGGTGAGCCGCTCCAAACCCTCACCCCCACCCAGCCCACTTACTGGGTGATTGCCGATACAGGCGAGAAGACACCCACCCGTGAGATGGTTGCCGGTGTTCGCGACCTTTATGAGAACGCACCGGATACATATGAAGCGATTTTTGCAGAGATCGGGCAAATTGCGCGGGATGCCCGGCAAGCGCTCACTCAAGGGGACCTGGACCAACTGGGTCCGTTAATGAACCGTAACCAGCTTCTCCTGCAGGACCTCCAGGTCAGCAGCCCGCGTCTGGAAAGGCTGATCATTGCCGCCCGTGAGGCCGGTGCGGTCGGTGCGAAGCTCTCCGGTGGCGGTGGCGGCGGCAATATCATCGCCCTGACGACCTACGATAAACTCAGCTATCTGGAACGCTATCTGATGGATGAAGGCGCGGTTCGCGTGATGAGCACCGCCCTGCGGGAGGTCGCCTGATGGAAAACGCCCGCGAACTGGTTCTCCTCAAGCTTGGCGGCTCGCTGATCACCGATAAATCCCAGCCCCTGACAGCCCGGGATGGCATCATCCAGCAATTGACGCAGGAGATCGCGGCTTACCACGCCGCCCATCCCGAAACCCAACTGATCCTCGGGCATGGCTCCGGCTCTTTTGGTCATGCCATCGCCAGCCATTATCAAACCCAAAAAGGCGTCCATTCATCTTCAGATTGGCAGGGCTTCGCGGAAGTCTGGGCAGCCGCCCATCAGTTGAATCAGATCGTGATCCGTCACTTTGCAGCCGCCGGGTTGCCCGTGATGACCTTCCCCCCTTCTGCCGGGATCATCGCCGACCGAG
>CAYUSC010000218.1:0-2669 GCA_964447265.1 uncultured Candidatus Brevefilum sp. | reverse complement strand
CGACTCAAAATCGTGTACCCACGGGTATGAGGGTTCGATTCCCTCCTTCGGCACCAAAAAGTCCTCACAAATTGTGAGGACTTTATCATTTAACTCGTCTTGAGATGCGCCACGGTGACGCCGTCGCCGCCTTCAGTCTGCCCACCGGATTCAATCCGGCTGACATGCGGGCTGGCGATCAGCGCGTCGCGCACGGAATCCCGCAGCCGCCCGGTGCCCTTGCCGTGGATGATCCTCACAAAAGGCAGCCCCACCAGATAAGCCCGTTCAATATAACGGTCAAGCGCATCCAACCCCTCATCCACCCGCTGGCCGCGGATATCCAGTTCCACACCAGGGGAATCCTGGTTATTCGGCAGGATCACCCGCCCGGCGACCGGTGCTTTCGGCTGGGGTGCGGCTTCAGGTTCCGGCTCGCCTTTACGGATCACATCCCCCAGGCGCGCCCGGATGCGTAGCATCCCGATCTGCACTTCCACCTCATCTTCGCCGATTGCGGTCACCACGCCATCCTGGTCAATCGAACGCAAATGCACCTTCTCGCCCAGCCGTAACGGGCCTTTGGGCTTGCGCACCGGTTTGGAAGGCGTCTTGCGTTCAACCGGAACCGCCACTTCCTCTTCCAGAGCTTCAACCACCTCTTCCACCTCGTCCACAGCCTCCAGCGGCTGACGGGCTTTAGCCAATTGGCGGCGGAGTGTTTCCATCTCCTCGCGCAGGCCTTCAAGATCCTTTTCGGCGCTTTCGCGGGCCGATTCCAGCACGCCATAGCGTTCATCTTCAATCTTATCCAGCCGATTTGCCAGTTCGTTGCGGATAGCTTCCGCTTCGCGCCGGGATTCATCAGCCTCCTCGCGGGATTGCCGCGCCAGGTCACGCTGGCGGTGGATCTCATCCAGCAGGTCTTCAGCCCGCAAATCGGCGGGATTGATCTCCGCCCGGGCCGAGGCAATAATCTCCTCCGGCAGTCCCAGGCGTTCGGCAATCGCCAGCGCGTTGGAGCGTCCCGGCAGGCCGATCACCAGGTGATAGGTCGGGCGCAGAGTCTTCAGGTTAAATTCCACACTGGCATTCAACACGCCTTCGGTGGCGTGGGCATAGGCTTTCAATTCCGGGTAGTGGGTGGCGATCATGCTGGTGATGCTGCGATCCAGTAAATGGGTCATCACCGCCCGCGCCAATGCGGAACCTTCCTGCGGGTCGGTGCCCGCGCCCAATTCATCCAGCATCACCAAAGAGCGGCTGTCAGCGGACTTGAGGATCTCCACAATATTGGTCACATGGCCGGAGAAAGTGGAAAGCGACTGCTCAATCGACTGCTCATCACCGATGTCGGCAAAGACATCTTCAAAGACGGTCAGTTCCGAGCCGGATTGGGCCGGGATTTGCAGGCCGGATTGCGCCATCAGGACCAACAGGCCAATCGTCTTGAGAGTCACGGTCTTGCCGCCCGTGTTCGGGCCGGTGATCACCAACGCATAGGTTTCCTTATCAAGGTCAATATCCAGCGGAACCACCTTTTTCGGATCCAGCAAAGGGTGGCGGGCCTTAAAGAGCCGGATCACACTGCCGGGATGCTTGCCCCTGGGTTTTTCGGGGAAAGCGCGTAACTGCGGCTCGCTGGCATCCAGGTCATCCGCATAGCGGGCGCGCATGAAAGCCAGGTCCAGCACGGCCATCACGGTCACCATCATATTGAGGGTGTCGGCGACCATCGCCACCGAATGGCTCAATTCCGCCAAAATGCGGCGGACTTCGTCGCGTTCAGCCAGTTCCATTTCGCGGTAGCGGTTGTTCCATTCCACCACAGCCAGCGGCTCAATGAACAGGGTGGCGCCGGAAGCGGATTGGTCATGAATGACCGCTTTGATCCGCCCCTTAAATTCCGCCCGCAAAGGCAGCACATTGCGCCCGTTGCGCTGGGTGATGATCGGCTCCTGCAGCATCCGGGCGGTGTTGGGGTCGGAGATGTATTTCTGCATCCGGGCCATCATCCGCTCGAAGGTGATCTTCATCTCCCGCCGGATCTCGCCCAATTTCTCCGAAGCCGAATCCTGCACCTCGCCGCGGTCCGAGATCGTCTTGCCAATCAGTTCCACCAGCCCCAACCCCACCGGCAGCCCATCCACCAGGCTGGCGAGATGGGGCACATCCGCGGCCAGATTTTCCAGCGTGCGGCGGATGGTGCGGGCCACGATCAGGGTGTTGCGGATAGCCAGTAGGTCGCCGGGTTCCAGCACGCCTTCGCGCCGGGCCAGCCCTACCATCGGGCGGATGTCCTGCGCCATCTGGAACGAGACGTCCGAATCCAGGCTGAGGATGTGCCGGGCTTCGCGGGTCGCCGCCTGGCGCAGTCTGGCTTCTTCCAGGTCCGCGGTGGGCGTCAACTGGCGCGCCAAATCGGCCGAGGCGGAGAAATCCGCATAATCCACCAGCCGGTCGATGATCTTCAGGTATTCAAGGGTATAGAGCGCTTTAGTGTTCATGCGATGGAAAGTGTATCACGGAATAATTGGGAATGGTGAGTGGTGAAAGGGGAGTAGTGAATAGGAATTAGGTGATTAAGTATTAGGAAATCAGGCATTGGGGAATCCGTAGGGGAGGCCCTTGTGGCCTCCCAAGGTATTTATAAAGCGACTGGGATCTCCTCTGCGATCACCACTTCCTCG
>CAYUSC010000217.1:0-2700 GCA_964447265.1 uncultured Candidatus Brevefilum sp. | reverse complement strand
AATGTATCCATTCTTTGAAGTATGACCATAATCAGGCTTTGGGAGAATTCTTCGCGGATGATCTGGCGGGCGTGGTCCGCCACGAAGGGTGGGCGCTGGATCTGGTGATGCCGGTGCCGCTTAACCCAATCCGCAAAGAGGAACGCGGCTATAACCAATCCGCTCTGTTGGCCCGCCCGATTGCACTGGCTTTGGAACTCCCCTTTACGACATTTGGCTTGAAACGGATCCGCAATACACCATCCCAGGTGGAATTGAGCGCCCAGGAGAGGAAGATCAACGTCCGGGGTGCCTTTGAAGCCGAACCAGAGATTGTGCGGGGAAAGCGGGTTTTATTGGTTGATGACGTGACCACCACGGGTTCAACTCTTAAAGAATGCTCAATAGCATTGATAAAAGGAGGTGCTTTACAGGTGTTTTGTCTCACCCTTGCTCGTCCGATTTATGCGGTACCCCCTATTCTTTCAGACTCTCCATCAAGTATAATCTGATTACCTAACCTGAAATGGAGGACAAAATGACAGTCAAGATCGATATCTTTACCAAGAATTTAGAATTGACGGATCACCTGAATGACTATGTGGTCAAGAAAGTGGAAAAGCTTGAAAAATTCCTGGACGAGGTGGACGAATGTCGTGTTGATCTTTCACACACCAAAACCGCCCGGAACGCCAATGACCGGCATGTCGCTCAGCTTACACTACGAGGGAAGGGGTTTATCCTGCGCTCAGAAGAGCGCTCCGATAGTATTTTTTCAGCGGTAGATGCCTCATTGGATAAGATGCGGCGTCAGATCAGACGATATAAGGGTAAACGGGACCGCGGCAGGGGAGATGGACAGACTATTTCGGATGCCGTTTTGGCGGATATGCCGGATGAAGAAGCTGTCGATGAAGCTGAACCAGTGATTGCCCGGCGGAAACGGTTCGCCCTGGTTCCAATGGATGAAATGGAAGCAGTTGAGCAGATGAAGCTGCTGGGACACGAGAATTTCTTCATTTTCTATAACGCCAATACCAGTGAATTTAATGTGCTCTATCGCCGGCTTGACGGGACTTACGGGATCATCGTTCCTGAAATCGGCTAAAAAAATTTGAATTTCAACAGCCTGTACAAAACATTGTACAGGCTGTTTGCTTTTGGTATTATCAAGGCTGAATATGATAAAATAAATCCAATATAATGGAACTAATCTAGGAGTATATGATGGTTGAAGATTGCAATGATCCCATGGCCGTTGAGGCAGGTCTTTTCTGCGATCAGGATATGGATCTTGATACGATTGAGCATTCTGTGGCGGATATTTTGGAAGCAATTGGGGAGGATGTGGACCGGGAAGGACTGCTCAGAACGCCGCACCGGGTCGCCAAGGCCTATACTGAATTGCTGGCGGGTTACCGGATGGATCCCCGCGAATTAATCAACGAAGCCGTATTCAATGTGGCGTATGATGAAATGGTGATCGTTCGGGATATTGAGTTTTACAGCATGTGCGAACATCATATGCTGCCCTTCATTGGGAGGGTGCATGTGGCTTACATCCCCAGCGATAAAGTGATTGGCCTTTCCAAGATCCCCCGAATTGTGGACCTTTTCTCCCGCCGTCTGCAGGTGCAGGAACGGATGACCCGCCAGATTGCGGAATATATCGACTTTGTCCTCAAACCGCAGGGTGTCGCTGTGGTTGCTGAAGGACTGCATATGTGCATGATGCTGCGCGGCGTAAAGAAGCACGACGCCCGGATGACCACTTCAAGTATGCTGGGCGTGTTCCGGAAGGACATGTCCACCCGGATGGAATTCCTCGACAATATCAACCGGGGTGCGACCAGCCTGCATATTTAATCCGGATCAGGCCTGTTTACGGGTTATCTCCACCCCGACGGATTCCGCTGAGGTCACGGCTTCGGTTTTTTCCACCCGCAACCAGACTTTTCGGACCTTGTCATTTTCCAGGATCATTTCCGCCAGGGCTGAGATCAGCGCTTCCACCGTGTAATAATGGGTGGTTTGCACCTTCTTGATGATCTGTTTGGCGATGGTGGAGTAATTGACCGTCTGATGGATATCATCTCCGGCCGCGGCGCCGGAGGTATCCACAGACATCACCACATTGATCCTGATGGGCTGGGGAGTGCCCTGTTCCCTCTGGTGGATTCCCAGGATTCCCTCGGTTTTCAAATTCTTGATAATGATCTTGTCCATTCCGCCATCCTTTTCTATGCTCTCATTGTACCGAGATTCAGAGATTTGAGAAATCCATGAAGATCGTCATGTTTTCCATCAATCCGCTATTTCCGGCAAAGGTCACCGGTGGGGCATCAAAACATCTCTATCACATCGCCCGGCACCTCGGTGATCTGGGTCATGAAGTCGAAATTATCTGCGCCCAATCCGTTGACCCGCAGGAGCCTTTTGCCTGGGACGAACGGGTGCGCGTTTACCCAATCCTGCCTTTTCATCTGCCATTCCCGCAGCCCTATGCGGTCAGCGGACCGGATTTAGCCCGGATCATCGATTTGCTTTCCGACCATCTGGCCGACGCTGACCGGTTCTATATTCACGATGGTGAATTCCTCATTCCTGATGTGTATTCTGCCATCCCAACGGTTGTCTCCCTGCGGGACAATATCTATCCAGAATCTGTGCTGGGTTCGTTTATCAGCCGGTATGACGAACTGATCTGCGTATCGCCATATT
>CAYUSC010000216.1:0-2714 GCA_964447265.1 uncultured Candidatus Brevefilum sp. | reverse complement strand
TCCACGGCGCAGAACACCAACATCAACCCGCGTTATCGCTTTGATAATTTTGTGGTTGGTTCCAATAACCGGCTAGCTCATGCGGCCTGTCAGGCTGTGGCGGAAAGCCCGGCCCGCGCCTATAACCCGCTGTTCCTCTATGGCGGTGTTGGCCTGGGGAAGACGCATCTGCTGCATGCGATTGGCAATGCCTGCCAGCCCGCGGGGTTGAACGTGCTTTATGTCTCCTCGGAAGAATTTACCAACGACCTGATCAATGCGATCCGCACCCACACCACCCCGGCTTTTCGCGAGAAATATCGCCAGGTGGATGTGCTGTTGATTGATGATATCCAATTCATCGCCGGCAAGGAATCCACGCAGGAAGAATTTTTTCACACTTTCAACACCCTCCACGGGCAGAACAAGCAACTGGTGATCTCTTCAGACCGCTCACCGAAGGCTCTGGGCGCGCTGGAAGAACGGCTGCGTTCCCGCTTTGAATGGGGGCTTACGGCCGACGTTCAGGCGCCGGATGTTGAAACCCGTTTGGCGATTTTGCGGACCAAGACCGAACGCGCTGAGCGGAACGTCCCGGCGGAGATTCTGGAATTCATCGCCCGTCAGGTGCAATCGAACATCCGTGAACTGGAAGGCGCTCTCAACCGGGTTTTGGCTTATTCCGACTTGAGCGGCATCCCGCTGTCACTGGAGATGACCCAGAACGCGCTGATCGATTTTCTGCCGCAAGGCACCGATTTACAGCCAGATGACGTGCTGCAGGCCGTCAGCCGCACCTTTGGCGTCTCGGAAGAACGGATCCTGGGCCGGGAACGGACCCGCGAGGTTGCGCTGCCCCGCCAGATCGCCATGTACCTGATGCGCGAAGAGGGGGGAGTTTCGCTGCCGCAAATCGGGGATTTCATCGGTGGGCGGGATCACACCACGGTGCTGTATGCCTGCGACAAGGTTAATGATCTGATGGAGTCCGATGATCGCCTGCGTCGGCAGGTCTCACAGATCCGTGAACAGCTTTACGGGCGGGTTAGCATTCCCGCCTGAGCAGTTTTTCTTTTTTCAGTATGGGGGAAATTGATGTTAGCCCCTTTCCGGGGCTATAATTTTAATTATGGAGAAACAAAGCAAATTTGGAATTTTTGCAGCATTAGCGGCCGCGCTCCTGTTTGGCGCAGCCGCGCCTTTGGGAAAACCGCTGTTGGGGTACCTTTCGGATCTTCAACTGGCCGGATTGCTCTATCTGGGAGCGGCCCTGGGGGTGTTATTGCTTCTTCTGCGGGAGAGGCCGCTGACTCCGCCCTGGCGGATGCCTAAACGGGATGCTTTCCGGCTGGCCGGGGCGATCCTGTTCGGCGGCGTTCTGGGACCGGTGCTCCTGCTGGCCGGGCTGCGGATTGCTGCTGCTTCATCCGTTTCGTTGTGGCTGAATATGGAAATGACCGCCACGGTGATCATTGGCGTGCTTTTCTTCAAGGATCACCTTTCCGGGAGGGGCTGGCTCGCGGCGATTGGCGTGCTGGCGGCGGCCATTCTGATGGCCTGGACAGGTGGCGTGGCCGGATTTCAGGCGGGCGGCCTGGTCGCCCTGGCGTGCATCTGTTGGGGGGTGGATAACCACCTCACTGCGCTGATTGATGGGATCACACCGGCTCAAAGCACTTTTTGGAAAGGGATTGCTGCGGGAAGCGTGAACCTGGTGTTAGGGCTGGCTGCCGCGCCGATGCAGGCGCCGCCTCTTGCTCTGGCAGCGGCTCTGGGGCTGGGCGCGGTATCCTATGGCCTTTCCATTTTGCTCTATATCACTGCTGCTCAGAACCTGGGCGCGATCCGCTCGCAATTGATCTTTTCCGGTGCGCCATTCTTTGGCCTGCTGTTTTCAATCCTGTTGGGGGATAAGCTTTCGTGGCTGCAATGGTTGGCTTTGGCACTATTCGCCGGTTCGATTTACTGGCTGTTCCGCGAAACGCACAGCCATATGCACCATCATGACCCGATGACGCATGTCCATACCCATTTCCACCCGGACGAGCACCATGATCATATTCATCCCGAAGGTGAAATGGTCGCAGGCCGCCATTCCCACGAGCACACCCATGCCGAGATGGAACACAGCCATCCCCATTGGCCGGACCTGCACCACCGGCATGAGCATGGCTGAGTTTTTATTTTGCTAAAGGGCTGAATCCCCTGTTTATGACTTAGAGTTTTTCCATTTCGCCCCAACTGCGCCCGGCTTTGGCTTCCGTGCTGAGGGGAATATCCAGCTTGTAGGCATTTTCCATCACATCCTTGACCAGGGCGGTTGTCGCTTCCAGTTCAACCTCCGGCACTTCAAACATCAGTTCATCATGCACCTGCAGGTTCATCCTGGCGCGCAGACCGGCTTTTACCAGTTCGCCCGGCAGCTTGAGCATGGCGAGCTTGATGATGTCGGCGGCGGTGCCCTGGATGGGCGCATTGATCGCTTCGCGTTCCTCACGCTGGCGGATCAGGTGGCTAGCGCCCTTCTGCAGATTGGGGAAGTAGCGGCGGCGGCCCAGCAGGGTCTCGACATAACCGTCTTTGGCGGCTTTCTCCTTGATCCCTTCCAGAAAGGTTTTCACACCGGGGAATTCCTTGAAATAGGTCTCGATGAAGTTCTCAGCCTCGGCCAGGGTCAGATCGGTGGCGTTGGTCAGCCCGAAGGCGCTCATGCCGTAAATCAGGCCGAAGTTGAT
>CAYUSC010000215.1:0-2749 GCA_964447265.1 uncultured Candidatus Brevefilum sp. | reverse complement strand
GAGCGGGCGACGAGATTCGAACTCGCGAATAGTAGCTTGGGAAGCTACTGCCTTACCACTTGGCGACGCCCGCTGGAGTTAGGATATAATTTTACCGCGATTGATGCATTTTGCAAGAAAAATGCGTAAATAGGAGAAACAAACCTTCGCATAGCCATTATTATGATTGACAAGGAGTTTGATTGTCCTCCAAACCTGATTTATCCATAGAAGTCTGTGGACTTACTCTGAAGAACCCCCTGGTGCTGGCTTCCGGCGTGATGGGGACCAGCGCGACCCTGCTGAAACGCGTGGCACTGAGCGGGGCGGGGGCTGTCACGGCCAAAAGCTGCGGTCCGGTTTCACGCGCGGGGCATCCCAACCCCGTGATGGTGGATTGGGGTTACGGGCTGATAAACGCTATCGGGCTGACCAATCCGGGCGCGGCGGCGGAGGTGGATCTCCTGGCCGCGGCGCGGGAAGAACTAACACCGCTGAGTGTGCCGCTCTTTGCCAGCATTTTTGCCGGCACCGAGGAGGAATTTGCCCAGGTGGCGGCAGTGATTGCAGGTGCGCAACCGGCTCTGATTGAGGTCAATATCTCCTGCCCGAACGTGCGGGATGATTTCGGGACGCCTTTTGCCGCCAATCCCGAAACGGCCGCGGGGGTGACGCGGGCGGTCAAAGGCGCTGTTGGCCGCATTCCGATTGCCGTCAAACTGGCGCCGAATGTGCCGGATATCGGCCGGATCGCTGCTGCGGTGGTGACTGCCGGGGCGGATGCGATCACGGCGGTGAACACCATGCCCGGCATGGTGATTGACCCAGAGGCGGCCCAGCCGGTACTTTCAAACAAGACGGGTGGAATTTCCGGTCCAGCGCTCAAACCGATCGCTCTGCGCTGTGTGGCGGAGATTGCCAGGTCAGTTGATGTGCCCATCATCGGGACTGGCGGCGTGCTGACTGGGCGGGATGCGATTGAGATGATCATGGCTGGCGCAACCGCAGTCGGAGTTGGCTCAGCCTTCTGGTATCGGGGTGAGGATGCCTTGAAGTTGATTGCCGAGGAGATGCAGGAATTTATGATAGAGCATGGCTATTCAACCGTGCGTGAATTGATCGGTAAGGCGGTGCAGCGATGAGAGAGGGCTTCACAACTTACCGGCTGGCTTCCATCCGGCGTTTGAATGACACGACTCTCTGGCTCACCTTCGATGCGGAGATTAATGCCCGACCGGGTCAATTTGTGATGGCCTGGCTTCCCGGCGTGGGAGAGAAACCTTTCAGCATTGCCGGCATGGCACCCTTCAGCCTGATGGTGGTGGATGTGGGACCTTTCAGCCACGCGCTCCATCAGCTGCAACCTGGGGCGAAGCTGTGGATAAAAGGTCCGTTAGGGCATGGTTTCCAGGCCGAAAGCACCAACCTGCTTTTAGTGGGTGGCGGCTATGGCGCAGCGCCGCTGTT
Organism: uncultured Candidatus Brevefilum sp.; assembly: GCA_964447265.1. Lineage (GTDB taxonomy): Bacteria > Chloroflexota > Anaerolineae > Anaerolineales > Anaerolineaceae > Brevifilum. Next base: position 1,303 of record CAYUSC010000215.1, on the reverse strand, counting down.
GGCGTTGGCACAAGCCGCGCGGCAACAGGGGGCAACCGTCACGACCTGCCTGGGCGCCCGGAGCGCAGTGGGGCTTCTATTGGGTGAAGAATTCAACCAACTTGGGTGCCAGGTGGAAACAATGACAGAGGATGGCAGCGCAGGGCGACAGGGGTTGGTCACGCTGGCTGTGGAAGAAGCCCTGGTAAAGGGTGGGGTTGACCTGCTGGCAGCTTGTGGACCGACCGGGATGCTCTCGGCGCTTGCCAGATTGGCTAAGCAGTATCATGTGCCCTACCAGCTTTCCTGGGAGGCGCAGATGCGTTGCGGCATGGGGCTTTGTGGGTCCTGCGAAGTGCCGCAATCATTTGACCCGGCTTTACCGCCCGGCTGGCTGGCCTGCTTTGATGGCCCGGTGTTTATCAGCGATAAGAATTTATAAACGAATCCCCACTCATTTGAGTGGGGATTTTTCCTACTTGGAGGTAGGGAAGATTAGACCTTATAACAAGCGGCAAAGTGTCCGCCGCCTTTATCCTCCAGCGGAGGATGGGGGTTGTCCCGGCAGAAATTATCTGCAAAGGGGCAGCGGCTGTAGAAGCGGCACTGATCGGGAGGATCTATCGGGGCCGAAACGCCGCCTTTAATCGGAATGGCTTCCCGTTGGAAGGTAGGATCTGGCACCGGTACCGCTGAGATTAGCGCCCGTGTATAGGGGTGTAAAGGATGCGCCAGAAGTTCCTCGGTGGACGCTTTTTCGATGATTTTTCCGATATACATCACCGCAATGCGCTGGCACATATAGCGAGCCACGGCTAGATCATGCGTGATATAGAGATAACTGACGCCCATTTCGCTGGCCAGTTCCATCATAAGTTGCATTACACCAATTCGGATCGAGACATCGAGCATCGAGGTTGGTTCATCCGCCACGACAAAGGAGGGGTTTACGACCAACGCTCGGGCGATGGCTACCCTTTGCCGCTGGCCGCCTGAGAGTTCATGGGGATAGCGGAAGAGGAAACTGGAAGCAGGTGTCAGACCGACCGTTTCCAGAAGGGTGGCAACCTGTTCTTCACGCTGGGTGATGTTTCCCAGTCCCTGCACAACCAGTGGTTCGGAAACCGTGTCGAAAATCGTCCGACGCGGGTTAAGCGATTCGTAAGGATCCTGGAAGATGATCTGTACCCGGCCTCGGAAGTCCTTGAGGTCTTTTCCCTTAAGGGTTGCCAGGTCCACACGACCGGCTTTAGGGTCATTGATCTCAATCTGGCCGCTGGTGGGGTCATAGAGCCGGGTGAGCAGCTTGCCGGTGGTGGTCTTG
>CAYUSC010000214.1:0-2755 GCA_964447265.1 uncultured Candidatus Brevefilum sp. | reverse complement strand
TTGAAGAGGTCCATTTGTTCCCCATCCGCCATCACCGGGTGCATCTTGTTCACCAGGCCGTTGAGCTGGCGGGTGAGGGTGCGGAATTCCAGGATACGGAAAAGGTCTTCCACGGCGGCCGGGTTGAAGCGGTCAATCCGAGCCTGGTCGAGGTCCAGGGTCACATCCAGATCGGTCACGATCCGGGCGAGGGTCTGGCTCAGGAAAGCGTCGGGTTTGTTCTCTTCCAGGGCGGTTTTCGTCTTTCCGCTGATCTCATCAATATGGGCATAGATCCCATCCAATGTTCCGAATTCATCCAGCAGTTTCACGGCTGTCTTCGGCCCGATGCCCCGGACGCCGGGGATGTTATCGGAGGTGTCACCCATCAGCGCTTTAAGGTCCACGACCTCTGCGGGCATCACGCCTAATTTTTCTTTGACATCTTCGGGGAAATAATCTTTAGCGTCGGAGAGCTTGCTGCCCGCGAGATTCACGACCACCTGATCGGTGACCAGTTGGAGCAGGTCCTTATCCCCGGTGATGATCTTGACTCCCAGCCCCTTTTCCTGCGAGGCCCAACGGGCCACACTGCCGATCACATCGTCCGCTTCGTAATTATCCCGTTCCAGCCGGGGAATATTGAAGGCGTCCACGATCTCCCGCATCCGTTCCACCTGGGTGCGCAGGTCATCCGGCATTTTGGCGCGGGTGCCCTTATACTCCGCATACATCTCATGGCGGAAGGTTTTGCCCTTATCAAAGACCACAGCCAGGTAATCCGGTTTTTCCTGTTCGAAGATCCGCAGCAGAATGCTGGTGAAGCCATAGACACCCGCGGTAGGCTCTCCGCTGCTGGTCTGGAAGGTGCTGGCACGCGTCCCACCTGCGGTGAGCGCGTAATAGGCCCGGTAGGCCAGGCCGTGACCGTCGAGGAGATAGAGAATGGGAGGCATAGGAGATCCTTTGATTGTTTGGAAATGAACTCGCTATCCCATTTTAACCCGTAAAGCGATGAAATCAAAATTGACCGCCAGCCTTAAATGGCGAGACGCTCCAAAGGAGCGTCTCAGCGAACCACACTTATTCTTTCAGGGAGGGTTATTCTTCAATGTCCTTGACGATCTCATGGATGCGTTCCATCACGTCGTCGGTCAGTTTATCTTTGGCGTCGGCGGCCTTCATGTTCTCCTGCACCTGACTCGCTCGGCTGGCGCCGGTGATGACTGTGCTGACATTGGGGTTCTTCAGCAGCCAGGCCAGTGAAAGCTGTGCTTCGGTGATGCCCAATTCCGCGGCCAGATCGGCCAGCTTGCGGGAGGCCTCAATCTTGACCTTGTCCTGAGCGCGTTCTTTCATCCAGCCATAATCCTTCAGGTCAGCTCGGCTGCCCTTGGGGATGTCGCCGGCGTTGTACTTGCCGGAGAGGATTCCGCCAGCCAGTGGGCTCCAGGTGGTGGTGCCATAACCCAGTTCCTTATAGAGCGGGGCATATTCCACTTCGAAGCGCCGGCGATGGAACAGGTTATATTGCGGCTGTTCCATTGAAGGGGGACGCAGGTTGTTGCGGCGGGCGAAATCGGTAGCCCGCATGATCTCTGCCGCGGACCATTCGGAAGTGCCCCAATAAAAGGCCTTGCCTTCATGGATGATCTGGTTGAAAGCGAAGACGGTCTCTTCTATGGGCGTCTCGGGGTCTGGCCGGTGAGCGTAGACGAGATCCACATATTCCAATTGGAGGCGTTTCAGTGCGCCGTTGACGCCTTCGATGATGTGCTTATAGGAAAGGCCGCGGTCATTTGGACCGCTGCCGCCCCAGAAGATCTTGGTGGAGATCAGGTAATCCTTGCGCGCCCAGCCCAGGTCCTTAAGGGCTTCGCCCATGATGGTTTCCGCCTGGCCGGAAGCATAAGCCTCAGCGTTGTCAAAGAAATTCACGCCGGCATCATACGCCGCGGCCATGATCTCTTTGGCCTCCGGTACGCCAAACTGGTTGCCGTAGGTGACCCAGGCGCCCAGGGATAATTCCGAAACTTTTACGCCAGCTTTACCTAAATGCCGATATTGCATGAGTACTCCTTGTTGTCTTCGTTGTTTTAATAATTTTGATGTCAGGATATTGCAGATGGTTACATGATTTTTGGTTTTGATGAAGAACTTACTGATTTTGGGTTGCCTGAGGCCGCCAGGCAGGTTGGTAATCCGCCGCGGGGTCAGTTGAGAGAACGACGGCTTCGCCACCCCCAAGCGGCAGGAGGTAAATATCTAAGGCCTCGCCTTCAGTCGCGCCGGCGAATAAGATTGTTTGTCCATTTGGCGAGACAGCCAGATCGAGAATGATTTCCAGCCCTGTTTCCAGCGGGGTGTTCAGGGTGCTGTAAAGTCCTATTTGGCCAATCGAGCCGCCGCTGCCCAGATCGAAGAGGATCAGGCCTTTGGCAGGGGACCAAACCGGCCGCAATGCGTATTCATAAGCCTGCCCGAGAATTGCCTGGGGTTCGTTTTGCCCCGCGGCATCCACCAGATAGAGGATCGGTTGGTTGGTCACCGGGCTGGGGGCGACAAAGATGATCTGGCTGCTATCCGGCGACCAGGCCGGCATGCGGCTGATCGTGGAACGGTTCATCAGGTTATGGGTCTGGCCGGTTTCAAAGGAATAGATGAAGATCTGCGGTTTTCCCGTTTGCAGGGAAGTGAACGCCAGTTGGCTCCCATCCGGCGACCAGGCGGGGTCATAATCCCCGGTGGCGAGATTGGAGATCAGGTCGCTGCGTCC
>CAYUSC010000213.1:0-2769 GCA_964447265.1 uncultured Candidatus Brevefilum sp. | reverse complement strand
TTGCCAGTTGGGTTGATCAGGCCAAAGCCCTGCCCCGCGTAATTCAATACTAAACAATATTTTTTAGAAATCACCCTAATCCAACAGCCCTGTGGTCAAAAGCCGCGGGGTGTTGGATTTTTAATTTTAGTGGGATAATAAGGGCTTATATGGCCCATTACTGAACATGTAACCTTGCCAATCCACTTTCAACACTTCCAATCATGAAAACTTCCCCAAACAACTCCCTTTCCCTTGTCGGCCTATTGATATTGCTTCCCCTGATCCTTTCCGCTTGTGCAGGTGTGGACCCAACCTCCGTTGCGTCAACCCCCGCGCCCACCAGCGCCATCGAGGAATCATCCGTCTCCCCCGCGCCCACCGAGGGAACTGCCGCACCTGTTTCAATTTACCTGGCCGCGTCGATTCCGGATGGCAGCGTGATCCAGGATTCTCCAGCCAACCTGACCTTTGTCACGGATCCCGAGGCTGACCTCTGGTTTGGTCCTGCCACGGAAGCCCCTGCGGGTGAAGTGCTCCTGAGCAGCACCTGGGTTTATGCCCTGGCTGCGCCATTCCCCACTCTGGTTGACGGCGTGACGCTGGCGGATATCCAGGCGTATTGGTCCGGCGACACCGTCACCGATTTACTGACCGTGCCCTACCTCAAATTACCCTCCGCAGTAGCGGCCTTCTGGCAAGCCAAATGGGGCGAACCGGACACTTCCCGGATTCTCATCTCGGATGACCCGGTTGATGCGGACCGGCTTTGGGAATCGGATGCCTGGGTGGTAGTGCCTTTTGATTCGCTGGAGCCGAAGCTCAAAGTCATCACGGTTGATGAAACTTCTCCGCTTTATAAGGATTTCGATCCGGCGACAGCGCCCCTCGTGCTGACCTTCCAGCTGGTTGCCCAAACCGAAACCGGTCAGGCGTTATCCGAGACCGACCTGGAAGCACTCAAAGGCGTTTTTGTTGCCACCAACCGCGACACGGAAAAAATGACCACTCTGGTGATGACGGGCGTGACGGCCCTGGTGCGCGCCACCGCAGACAAGATGGAAACCTATGGCGTGGACTATCCGGGCGAGAAAATTCGGGATTGGCTGGCAAGCGCGGACCTGACCCACATCAGCAACGAGGTCTCCTTCTATGAAGATTGCCCCACCCCGGACCCCAATTCGGGGATGCTGTTCTTCTGCAGCAGCCCGGATTACATCGAGCTTTTCGATTACGTCGGCGCTGATATCATCGAACTGACCGGCAACCACAACAACGACTCGGCTTATGTCTGGGGCGTGGATGTGGTACCGTTTTCTCTTGAAATGTATGCCGAACACGATATGGTTTATTTTGGCGGCGGAATCGATCTGGAAGACGCCATGACGCCCCTGACCATCACCGATCACGGCAACAAGCTGGCCTTCATCGGCTGCAACGCTTCCGGCCCGGATTACGCCTATGCCACGGATGACCACGGCGGCTCAGCCCCCTGCGGCGATTACGAATGGATGGCGGAAGAGATCGCCCGGCTGAGGGCGGAAGGTTACCTGCCAATTGCAACCTTCCAGTATTTCGAGGATTATTACAACTATGCGGGCGAACACCACATCCGTGATTTTGGCCTGATGGCCGATGCCGGCGCGGTGATCGTCAATGGCAGCCAGGCTCATCTCGCTAAGGGAATGACATTCCGAGCGGATGCCTTCGTCCAATATGGCCTGGGGAACCTCTTCTTTGACCAGATGGGCGTCCTCGACCAATATGGCAACCAGATCATCGAGACCCGCTGGGAAATCATCCAGCGCCACACTTTTTATGACGGCAAGTACCTCAGCACAGAACTGCTGACGGCCATGCTCGATGATTATGCCCAACCTCGTCCCATGACGGAAATCGAACGGGCGACTTTCTTACAAAGCCTGTTTGAAGCCAGCGGCTGGGAGACACGGTAAAATTGAATTAACCGGACCAATCTTCAGGAAAGGTTGTCGTGATGGTTTCAATTGCCAAATATTCTCCGGAAGGACAATACACCATCAAAGTGGTCAGCGAGCGCTCGGGGGTTCGCCCTGTGACGCTGCGCGCCTGGGAAAGGCGCTATGACCTCCTTGAACCTGAACGGCTGGATAACAACTACCGGCTCTATTCCGAACGGGATATCCAGGTGGTACGGTGGATCACCCAACGACTGACCGATGGCCTATCCATCAGCGCGGCCGTCCGGGAATATCAGGCGATGCGCAATCAGGGTGTCTGGCCTGAAGCGCTACCTACCCTCGAAGTCCCCACCTCCATTAAAACACCGGATTTTACCCCGGCGCGGTATGCTGAAATGCTTTATGACGCCTTCGCCGCCCACGATGAGACCCAGGTGAAGAAAATCCTCAACAGCGTACAGATGATGTTTGACCTTGAGACGATCCTCTTTGAGGTCTTCCAACCCTGCCTCTACCAGATTGGCGAGGCCTGGTATCACGGCCAGATCCGGATTGCAACCGAACATTTCGCCTCATCCTTCATTCAGGGCGTACTGATGAACCTCCTGCAAGCCTTCCCGATTGACATCTCCGCCCCAACCCTGCTGGTTGGCTGCGCGCCGGAGGAATTTCACGAGATCGCCCCGCTGATGCTTTCCGTGCTGCTTCGCCGGGAAGGGTTCCGGGTGGAATTTCTGGGGGCGGACCTGCCCATCGAGGACCTGGTGCTCTATGCGGAAGACACGGCCGCCGACATGGTGATCCTTTCCGCGGGGTTCGAAAACACGGCCCAACCCCTCTTCCGGATGCA
>CAYUSC010000212.1:0-2775 GCA_964447265.1 uncultured Candidatus Brevefilum sp. | reverse complement strand
ACGGCCAACAGCAACGCCAACGGGAGCTGTATGACTAACGAGGCCACGATGATAAAGAGGACGTTTCTGACGGCGATCAGGAAGACGCCATCGCTGAGGATCTTCCTGTAATTGTCCAGCCCGACCATATTCACCGCCGGCCCCAGTCCATTCCAATTGAATAGGCTGAAATAGACCGAGCGGAAAATGGGGTAAATGACAAACAGCAGGAAGAGCACCAGGGCCGGCAGCAGGAAGAGGGCAATTACCAAACGATCATTTAACCGACGTGGAGTTTGCGAGAACGGTGTAGACACTGGCTTGTCACGAGAGGCAGGTAGGGGTTGCATGAATAGTCTCTTTCTGGGTCAACCGATATTTGGATAAAGCTACATCGAAAGGACTTCCGAAACCTGATAAACAGGCATGGCTTCGCTAGCTCACATCGATAAGTCGATCTTGTCCGCGAAAGGCGCCCATTTGATTCGACCAACAGGCGGCGGGCGGTCTTTTGAACCGCCCGCGCACCTGTCGTCGCCAGCTTGATTTATTGAGAGGCAGCCCCAGCTTCGATTTCTGCTGCAACTTCCTCAGGAGTTGCTACGCCGGCAAACAATTTTTGCACGGCGTCGTTAATGATGCCACCCATTGCGGACGGCAGCAATTGATCGTAGTACAGTTGGAAGTAATCCGCCGAAGCAAAGCTCTGCTGGACAAGCAGCAGGTTGGGATCGGTCAAACCAACCTCGGCGCCCTTGACCACCGGGATACCCGTGCCGGAGGCAGCGGTGATGGTCTGGTTATCCACGTTGGTCAGGTATTTGACAAAATCGATCGCCTCGGGTTCGGCATTGACGCCAATGGCAAAGCCATTCCCGCCGCCGACCACATCGGAGCCCGATCCAGCGCCACCCTCAACAGCCGGGAAGTTAAACATACCCAGGTTCTTGACGCCTAATTGATCGGCGCTGTTGGCTTTCTGAACGGTGGGAGCCCACTGCCCGGAAAGTTCCATGGCGGCCTTACCATTGCCAAATGTGGCTTGCATGTCATCGTGGACGGCGCCCAGGAAGCCATCTTGGAAGGGTTCCATGTCGATCAGTTTCTTGAGTTCTACGCCCGCCTGAATGAAAGCCGGATCTTCGAAGGAACCGGTGCGGTTAGCGGCTGCGGTGAACGCTGCTTCTCCGCCGATGCGGGTCGCCAGATACGACCAGATGTGCATCCCGGTCCAGGTGTCGCCTTCACCCAAAGCAATCGGGGTGATGCCGGCATCTTTGAGCTTCTGAACATCCGCCAGAAATTCGGTCCAGGTCGCGGGTGGGGTATCGATCCCAGCCTGAGCGAAGAGGTCTTTGTTGTACCACCAGCCGACCATACCCATATCCCAGGGCACGCCGTAGTTTTTACCATCTTTACTGAACACGGCCAGAGCGCCCGGGGCAAACGTGTTGCGCCATGCGCTGCCATCGGCATCCAGATCGGGGGTGATATCTTTCAGCAGACCGGCATCAATCTGTTCAACCAGACCGCCGCCGCCCCAGCTCTGGAAGATATCAGGTACTTCACCAGACTGCATAACGGTCGTGAGTTTGGTCTTGAAAGCTTCGTTTTCGAGAACGGTAATCTCGATGACTACGTTGGGATGAGCAGCCATATAATCATCGGCCATCTTTTGCCAGTCCGAAAGGGCCGGGTCTTTGGTTGAGATGTGCCACCAGGTGATGGTGACTTTTTCTGCAGGGGCTTCCGTCGCCACCGGTTCTGCGGGGGCTTCCGTTGCTACCGGTTCGGCAGGGGCATCCGTCGCCGCCGGTTCGGCAGGGACATCCGTCGCCGCCGGGGTGGCTGCCGGAGCACTGCAGGCTGCCAATAGAAACGCTGCCAAGAGGATCACACTGACTAAGAGGTTAAGCTTGCGAGTCATGTTTCTTCTCCTATTGAATCTCGAACAGGATATAATATTGGCGTGCGGAGATAAACCTCCTCACGACTGCGCAGGTCTTCCTTCATCTGTCCAAGGTCGAAGAGAAGACCTGCATTTTTTTTTGGTTACGATAACTTTCCCGCCTCCCTTCTCTTTTCAAGATCACTTATCCGGTGAAAATGAAAAGCTATTTGAATCGCTTCAATCTAGATAGCATTGGCAAGCCTGCGGCAAGAATTGCGAACCACAAGCCGGGTTTGCATTTTATACGTCTGATCTTCCAGCGGAATGCCGTTGATGATCTTGATCAGCATCTGGGTGGCCACGTATCCCATTTCGAAAATGAACTGGTCCACCGTCGTCAATCCTAAATACTTAGATTCAGCGATATTGTCGAAACCGATTAATGAAAAATCCTCGGGTATTCGCAGCCCAAGCTCTTGAGCCACCTGAAAAACCCCCATGGACATCTGATCATTGGATGCAAAGATGGCGGTCGGGCGGTTTTCAAGCGCCAACAGCTCACGCGCGCATTTCACACCCGAGGCGGTGGTGTAATCGCCTGGGGCGATTAAATCGTCTTCGATGGGAATGCCGGCCTGCTTGAGCGCCTGTTTATATCCCATCAAACGCCGATTGGTACTTTCCAATTCGGGACGGCCGGTGATAAAACCAATCCGCCGGTGTCCCAATTCCAGAAGATACTGCATGGCATCCAGCGCGCCCTGATAGTTGGTAGCATGCACAGAAGGATAATTGGGATTGCTCATCACCGGGTCGATCGAAACGATGGGGGCGTCCACGTTGAAGTCGATCGCGACCGGCGCCACGATGATGACGCCGTCGGAGATGGAATTGGTGAGCAGGGA
>CAYUSC010000211.1:0-2783 GCA_964447265.1 uncultured Candidatus Brevefilum sp. | reverse complement strand
TACGAAGAACATGAACTGACCTTTAATGCCATCCTGGAAAGCTTTTCTTTCAAAAAAGGTCGGCCTGGTGTCATTGAGACTCCCATTCTTGAAGTTCAAGATTTTCCCCTCCCGCCTGCCACAGCTCGGATTGCTTTCGCGGCCAAGGGCTGGACGGTACCAAAATCTGGCGAGGAAATCTTTGTCATGAATATCGATGGTTCCGGCGTCACCGCTCTCAGCAATAGCCCAGGCGACGACCGCGACCCTGCCTGGTCGCCCGATGGTAAGCACCTGGCCTTCACTTCCGACCGCGATGGTAACACCGAGGTCTACATCATGAACGCCGATGGCACCAACCAAACCCGCCTCACAACCAGTCCCGAAAACGAGCATCACCCCGAATGGTCCCCGGATGGCAAACTGATCGTCTTCTCCAGGACCATGGCAGATAATAGCGGCGACCTTTTTGTCACCAATACAGATGGCTCCGCGACTGCCCGCCTCACCGATAACCCTAAACGCAACGAAGCCTACCCGGATTGGTCCCCCGATGGCATGCAAATCGTTTTTTCTGCATTCGGAGGGGGCCAAAGCGGAATTTTCGTCATGAAAGCGGATGGCACCGAGATCCGCTCCATCATGACAGGCGCGCTGCATTACCCGGAGTGGTCGCCGGATGGCACCCAACTTGCTTTTGATGGCGAACCCGGCGGTTGCCTTTTCGAGGTCTACATCATGAATGTGGATGGCTCTGACATGCGCAAAGTCACCACCCACCCCGGTGGCTGCGGTGAGTACAACAAATCACCCTCCTGGTCGCCGGATGGAAAACAGCTGGTCTACTCTTCCACGGACCGTACCCCCAACCCGGGTGTAGATATTTATGTAATCAATGTGGATGGCAGCGGAGAAACAGCCCTCACCCATGGCAAAACCGATTTGTACAATGGCGGCTTCTACCCCAGTTGGTCACCTATTCCATGATTTTTGCCTGTCTGGGTAATAACCAGCAACCATATTAGGGCCCAAAACTTAGCTACAAAAGTTTTCTTAAACCAATCTTGCGGTTTGTTACTTCCAACCTTGAAAAAGGTTTTCCAGATTTACAATGTTAGCTACGCATATCTCGATAGGTTAAAATGCAAGCGATGTGGTGATGCGAAGAAGTTGAAGCAATCATCAATCTGTTCCATCGTCTTTTATTGACTATGATAAAACTCTGGAGGTTTTATTCCATGGATAACAATCCCAAACATCGGATTTTCACGATGAAATTCGCGGCAGTCTATCCTATGTACATTCAAAAAGCGGAGCGCAAGAACCGCACCCGCGAAGAGGTCGACCAAATCATCTGCTGGTTAACGGGATACACCCAAGCCGGGTTGCAGGCACAAATTGCACAGGGCAATGATTTTGAAACATTTTTCGCCCAAGCGCCAGCCTTCAATGCCAATAGCACCCTCATCAAAGGCGTGGTTTGCGGTGTGCGCGTGGAAGAAATCGAAGACCCGCTGATGCAAAAAGTTCGTTATCTGGACAAGCTTGTTGATGAACTCGCCAAAGGTAAAGCGTTGGATAAAATTTTGCAGCATTGATGCTTTGATGGCTGCAAGGCACTGCTAACAATTCTTAATACTCGCTGGCCAATGAGGGAACTTGGCAATGAAAATCAAGTTGCTTGAAGATGACTCTGACGTTCAACAGATGCGTGAGCTGATCAAAAGCCTTGCCGCTGAATCCACGGTTGTGGATTTTGAAGAGGTCATTACCCTCGACTCCGTAAGAGGCAGAACCCGCTTGTGGACAGATAACGATGCTCTGGCCGCCTTTGCCTATGTGGATGATTACAGCAACCTCCAGTTCGAAATAGCTCCGGAGCAACGTACCCCACAACTCATGCAGCAAATCGTGGATTGGGGCATCAATTGCATCAAAAAGCAAAACGAATCCAGTGGCGAGATAAGCACTCTGGATGCCGCCTTCAAACCAGAAAACCGCTGGCAAATTGAGATGCTAAAACAGCATGGCTTCCAGGAAGATCAAATTCGCTCCCTGCACTATGCGCGCGGCCTGAGCGTTCCGATTATAGAACGCCCGCTCCCGCACGGCTTCCAATTGCGCTGCGTGCACGGGGAGGCCGAAGTTCCAGCCCTGGTTGCCCTGCACCGGGCTGCCTTTGGCACGGAGAACATGACCGTAGACTACCGCCTGTCGATCATGCGCGCGCCTGGCTATGAACCTGATCTCGACTTTGTCTTGATTGCCCCGGATGGACAACTGGCTGCCTTCTGCATCTGCGGCTTTGAAGATGAAGAAAAGAACATTGGCTGCACAGACCCCATCGGCACCCATCCGCGTTATCAAAGGCAGGGCCTGGGCAAAGCCATCGTCACCTCGGGTCTGTTGGCCTTGCAGGCGCGCGGCGCGAAACAGGTAAAACTGGGTACCAGCAGCGAAAATATTGCCATGCGCCGCCTAGCCGAGAGTTTGGGCTTTCGGGTGGTTTCCGAAAGCATCTGGTTCTCCAGGCAGGTTCCATAATTGTTAATTCCGCTCGGTTAACCTCATGAGCGGAAAAGTTTAATAAGGAGCTAGACAGATGCAAGCACCCACACAACCCGCAAATTCAGCTTTACTGGTGATTGATGTTCAAAAAGGCCTGTTTGAAAAATCCACACCAATCTACAAGGCCGATCAGTTGTTGGAGAATATTACCAGCCTGATAAGCCGCGCCCGCGCCGCGGGAGTGCCAGTCATCTTTATCCAGCACTCCAGTTCAAAAATCCTCGAAAAAGGTTCTG
>CAYUSC010000210.1:0-2842 GCA_964447265.1 uncultured Candidatus Brevefilum sp. | reverse complement strand
GCTTTGACGCTCTTGACTTCCTGCAGGCGGGCATAATCGCGCAGGGTGCCCATCGCCTTGACAGCCAGATCGGGGGCATCGTAAGCGGGGATATTGTGTTCAACCAGCCATTGCATGGCTTCTTCACAACGTTCGCCGCCGACAAAGGAAACGGTGACGGGTTTGTCTTTAATTCCGGTTTCCGTGATCGCCTGGTGAATGCTCTTGGCAATTTCCATGGGGTTGGTCATGGCGGTTTCGCAGTAGAGCACAACCAGAGCATCAACCCACTTATGACCAAAGGCGAAATTGACGGTGTCGTGGTACCAATCATTGCCGGCCATACCGGTCAGGTCCACAGGGTTCTTGGCGGAGCCAAAAGCGGGCATGTGGAGTTTGAGTTCTTCCTGAACATCTTTCGGAGCAAATTTCAGAGGGACGCCGGCTGCCTCGGCCGAATCCGTCGCGAGAACGCCTACACCACCACCATTGGTGATGATCAGGAGGTTATCGCCTTTCATGGGCGGCTGCAGGGAGAGCGAGAGGGTGCAGTCGAAGAGATCATTCAGGTCGGTAGCCTGGATTACGCCTGCCTGCTGGAAGGCGGCGGTGTAAACCTTGCTGGCGCCAGCCAGGGAGCCGGTGTGGGATGCGGCAGCAGCTGCACCGTGTTCTGAAACGCCGGATTTGAGGACAACGATCGGTTTGGAGGCTTTTCTGCTTTCCTCGATGAACCGGTGACCATCTTTGAGGCCTTCGATGTAGAAGGTGATGCATTTGGTGTTGTCATCTTCATCGAGATAGTCGATCATATCGGCAAAATTGAGGTCGGACATATTGCCGATGGAGATCAATTTATCGAAGCCGATCCTGCGGGTGTAGGTAATGGCGTCCATGGCGATCAGAAGAGCGCCGGATTGGGAAACCAAAGAAGCGGTACCTTTAAGAGGGAGGAAGGGTGCGAATGATGCGTTTAATTTGTCCGAGTTGGAAAGGGTGCCTACAACGTTCGGGCCGAGGATCCGCATACCGTACTGGTGCGCCAAATCAACAATATCTTTTTCGAGTTGGATTTCACCGACCTCACCGAAACCCGAGGTGATGATGATCAAACCTTTGACGCCTTTTTCGCCACATTCTTTAACAACATCATAGACAAATTTGGCGGGGACAGTGATCGCGGCAGCGTCAACGCGGCCGGGGATATCCAGAACGGATTTATAGACCTTTAAACCAAGAATTTCATCGGCTTTGGGGTTGATCGGGTAAATCCCGTCCTCATAACCACCTTCGATGAGATTCTTGACAACTGTGTGCCCAATTTTTCCTGGTGTGTCTGAAGCACCAACAATTGCTATACCTTTTGGTCTGAGAAGACCGGTAATTGCATCATCCACGAGATCCTCCTAAAATTTTTATTCTAAAAAACTTGAACATTAATTGCTCAATTGACAAATTCAACATTCGCTATTGTACCGTATAATTTCAATGAGATTTTCGTTTATGACAATTATCTCAGTTATTAATGAGGATTATCGTAGGAGGTTTGGATGGCGCTGATCAGCCAGGATTCATTCGATAACCGGGTGCTCAGGAGGAATGGCAGGCTTGGTGAGGAAGCTAAAGCGATCATGGCTGCCGCGCTCAATGCTGTGGACCCTTATGCCTGTGTCCAATCTCAGCTTTCATTGGGCAAGAAGGCCCTTACGATCAACGGTGAAAAGATTTGTCTGGAGGAGATTGACCGAATCTTTCTGGTCGGGATCGGTAAAGCCTCCGTTCCGATGGCAATGGCCGTTTTGGATGAAATGTTGGATTTAATCACCAAGGCGCTGGCGGTGACAAAAGATGCCAAATTCCTGGAAATGAATGGCTATCAGGGAAAATTGGAGGTTTATCTAGGCGGCCACCCGGTCCCGACGGCGGATTCAGTCACTGCCACACGAAAAGTTCTTGAAGCCATACCCCAACTGACCGAACGTGATTTATTAATTACCTTGATCTCGGGTGGTGGTTCGGCGTTGTTCACCGACCCTGTTGAGGGGATCACGCTTTCAGATCTACAGGCAATAACAAACCTGCTGTTGAAAAGCGGCGCGGAAATTCAGGAGATCAACACGATTCGTAAACATCTGGATGGAGTCAAAGGGGGCCGGCTGGCAGCCAGATGGTCACCAGCACAGATCCAAACCCTGATCCTCTCGGATGTGATCGGTGATGACCTGGATATGATCGCATCCGGCCCCACTGTGGCCGACCCGACAACATTTGAGGATGCCTGGAAGATAGTTGAGAAATATCGATTGACAGATGCCATACCTCTGTCTGTCCTAAATGTCCTGAAGGATGGAATGGTCGGAAAAATCGCTGAAACGATGAAGCCGGCGGAATTTGAGCAGTTAAAAGTCGATAATCACCTGGTTGGCACCAATCGCCTGGCCGCCCTTGCGGCAAAAGAGCGTGCTGAAGAACTTGATTTTCTGTCCGAGGTATTGACCACAACCCTGACCGGAACGACGGATTTAGTTGCTGAAGCCCTGGCTGAAGTTATAAATGAACGGATTGCGGAGCGGCTCCATGATACCAAGCCGAATTGCCTGATTTTAGGCGGAGAAACGACCGTCAATGTGACCGGAACTGGGAAAGGCGGCCGAAATCAGGATTTGGTGATGCGCATGGTGCCTTTTCTGGCTGAAAGAGACAACGTCCTCTTTATTTCCCTGGCCACGGACGGTGATGACGGGCCAACGGATGCGGCGGGTGCGGTTGCTGATGGTCAGGTTTATAAGGAACTTGGACTGAAAATTGAGGAATATATCGCCAACAATGACGCTTATGAATACTTAAAACAAACCGGCTGCCT
>CAYUSC010000209.1:0-2848 GCA_964447265.1 uncultured Candidatus Brevefilum sp. | reverse complement strand
GTCGACGCGCGCCTCAGCGCTAGTAACGTACACCGTATTATTTTTATTAGTTTGATTTTAGTGCCGAGTGAAATATAGCCTTTATACGCTTGGTTTCAGATTTAAATCCAAGTCGCAAAACACTTCTTGTGCTTCGGGAAGCTCAGAATCCCGCTGGCATGGAAGTTAAACATTAATTAATGCCGACGTTATTCCCTCCAGCTTGAAATTCGCGCTATTTGTTCGTATAAACTAATAAAAGAGATCAAGATGAGAAAATTTGTTAACTCCGCCTTAATCTTTTCTATCTTGGTAGGCTGTTCCGTCCAACCGCTAAATTCATCCCCCACTGCTGAGCTCATTCCCACTCAAATTACCATCCCAACTACCATTCCAACCAGTGTGCAAACGAACCCCATACAGCGCATTCCGGTGGTTCTGCTGCAAGACGGTGCACCCGATGATATCACCGCCGCCATGTACCTGATGCTGGACCCACAAGTGGAGTTGACCGGTATTGTGGTAAGCAATGGCGAGACCCGCCCTAGCCGTGCGCTGGCAAAATGGGAGGATTACATTTTTACCTATATGCAGCGGATGGATATTCAGGTGGTGGCAGGCTGTGATTACTCCGATTGTTCCTCCATAAGGTGGCTAAGCAAATACTTAACACGCTCATAAGCATCTCTCCGTGTGAACTCAATAGTCTCCGGATCTGTCTCGTCCATGAAAATCGTTACAGATACAGGGCCGGTATGTTCCAACGAAGCAAACTTAGCCGCCAAAATGTCTAAACCCTCCTTGACGAGCCCATGTTCAGGGAATGTTTTGAACGCTTCTAATAAGGCATCGAGTCCGCCAGGATAATTTCTCAGGCAATAATAGATATCATAGGCATCCTTTTCTTTCATCCTGCCAACAAGTGCTTCAGCTTTCATAATCAAGAATGGAACAATTGAAGCAACATTTACAAAAGCCTGGTCTTTTCCTCCTTTGTCAGGGAGTTGACCCTCGATAAGAATTTGTACAGGATCTCGGGTGCATATCCTGAATTTTCTGAGTGCGATGACTTGTAGTTGTACCGCCATATTCACCCGATAGAAAATCTATATGAACTGAAATCTCCTGATTACCCACCTTTACTTTCCTGTAAAAAATGTATGGCTGTTCCGCAACCTCATAACCACGTTTTAGAAGCAATTCCTTGATAGTCCTGTAGCCTTCTTCCTCCAGTACATGTGGATCTAGAGCTAAATCCACATCGATTGAACCAATGTGCTCTGGAATCGCATCAGAGAATAAAAGCCCAGGCACCGAACCACCTACAACAACAATGCCATCCCTATATTCGTACAAAAGCCTTGTAACTTCCAGTAGTACTTGATTTGCAGCTTCAACTAAAGGCTGTCTATAGTCACTTTTTGTAATTGCCATCGGGTTCTAATTATCTCCTTTAGGATTTGATCTGCTGCTTCTTCGCCTCTGCCAGGGTTACGTTTCAGGTCTAAATAGACTTGAATCGGGTTAGCAACCATGACATCACCAATAGATTCGGATTTCCAGAATACACCTTCATCATACGGCTTGATAAGTACTACATTTGCTCCGCTCTCGACGCTCGTTAAATTTAATTTCTCAGCGAGTTTTTCGATTTCTGCACCTACATAAATCATCGCGCGTTGCCCTTTGACCATAGGAGCAATTTTGTCTGCCGCCGAGAATCCGGTGAGTGCGTACGGTATGCCCTGTTGCTTACAAGTTTTCCCTAACGCCAATTCTAATTCTGGAACTGAGCGAAGTGTATAGTAGGTGAGCAGTTTATTGCGTTGAAAAGAGTAGTTTTTACTCCAATCTTCGAGCAGGCTCTCAGGTTTTGTTAGTGAGATGCCATCACTATTTCTTTGTGCCCACTCCTCTTCAATGAGTTTTTTGCCTACGTGACTGATCATTCCAAGGCTTACGCCTGCTTCTTCCGCCAGATCAGTTACTTTCCATCCCCGGTATGGAAAAGTAAGCAAAACTCTCAATATCCGTTCTGATTTTGGGGCATAGATTGAGGAAAGCCCTTGTTGAAACGGAAATTTGTTAGCTTTGTTTTCGATTGAGATTAGAACCTGTTTGAACTGTAAAAAACAATTTCCTGAGAGATCTACAAAGCCGATGCCGTTCGTTTTACAAATATTAGCAGTTGTTGTGGAGATATATGGGGCTACTACAACTCCATAGGCTACTTTTCTTGGACCAGCAATCCGGAGGAGAGAATTGACGGCTTCCCTCACTTGTTTTGGAGTCCCAAGTGTTTTCGTTTCCACGTAGATTAGTTGATCCCAGTCCTTACCAACAATTTTAAAGGCAAAATCTGCATAAGGTTGGTTTAGATTCCGAGGCAGAACCTCTAATTCCAAGCCCGGGATTGCCTTGATGCAGTTCCGAAAGGACTTTATTACTTCCTGTTCCATTTCTATTTCTTTTAACATAAACGCCTCTTTTAATAGATATTAAAACACATAGTTCTATTAAAATCAAATCATCCAGTTATAGGAACTGTACTGTTTTGGTAGTTATTATTGCTTACTAAAAGAGAGATTTAATGAACGTATACTAATTTTTACTAAAACCAAAATTCTGCATGTAAACCATTTTTTGTTTATTGGAACAAAATCGAAATTTGCTCAGTTGTTCGCCCATTATTTAAAACTGAATATCTTTCAATTACATGAGCGCGAATGGCCTGCCACCAGGTCGTAAGCTCATAATTACGCAACAAATTCGATATCAATACTTGAGATCGTGGTTTCAAACCCATTTATCCTATCCTCGAAGAAGATCAAGGTATTAGTAGTCAAACCGCGATTCAATTCTTTTTCAT
>CAYUSC010000208.1:0-2910 GCA_964447265.1 uncultured Candidatus Brevefilum sp. | reverse complement strand
TTATAGGAGACAATGGATAACCAGTAGGATAATTCTTCGAATTCCTGCCTGGATCGGATCCAATGGATGGCTTTCATCTCAGATCTCCTTCAACACACCCTCTTCAACCAGAAATTGGCGGTCACCAAATTGCTGTTTAATGAGGGGGTTATGGGTGGACATCAGGATGCTGGTCCCCTGCTGGCGCAGGTCCTTGATCTTCTGCAAAAGGAGATCAACGCTCTCTTCGTCCAGAGCGGAGGTGGGTTCATCCAAGAGCAATACCGTGAAAGGCCGGATGAAGGCCATTGCCAGGCTTAATTTAAGCTTCATCCCGCGGGAATAGTTATGAGGGAAATGATCTCTGGTCTGCCAGAGTCCAAATTCGCGAAGCAAGGCTTCCGCCCGCTGATCAAACCCATCCAGCACGTTATTGGCCATCGCAATAAAGCGCAGGTGTTCCCAAACCGTCATGGTGACATAAAAACGCTGGACATCCGGGACGAAAACCAGCCGCTTCCGCACCTCAATCTCATTGCTTGCCATATCAAAGGAATCCACCGTCACGGTTCCGCTGCTGGGCTTCACCAGATTGGCGATGCAGGTCAGAAGCGTCGTCTTACCCGAACCATTTTGACCGGATAGGATCACCGTCTCGCCTACATTTAATGTCAGGTCTGTCGGTGCGAGGGCAACAAAGCTGCCGTATTGTTTACTGAGGTTTCTTACTTCCAGACGATTGTTCATTTTCTCCCTCTTATGAAATCTTGTTGCATAAGATGATAACGTGGAATAAATCGGATCCTGACTATTATAGTCGGTCATTATAAGAGGAATTTATACAAAAACAGGTATTTTCCCACAGATATCAGTCGGCGGGTTGGATTCCCATCCTTGTCAGACAACCAACCCCATGTTACGATTAACTCAGATTTGGAAACCACCTCACCTTAACCATAAGGAGCTATCTATGTCTCGTATGTTTGTTCCGGGTCCAGTTGATGTCGATCCTGATGTCCTCGAAGCCCAGGCCAAGCCTATGATCCCTCACCGTTCGAAGGAATTCGATGAGTTCTTTCGTGGGACAGAAGCTAAACTGAAAAAAGTCTTCCTGACTGAAACCCGCATCTTCCAACCCCCATCCTCCGGCTCCGGCATGCAGGAAGCCGGGATCCGCAACTTTGTCCAGAAAGATGTCCTTTCCTGCGTCAACGGTGCTTTTTCCGAACGCTGGTATGAAGTTGCCGTCAGTAATGGCAAGCAAGCTGACCGCCTGGATGCCGAGTGGGGTTCAGCAATCCTCCCCGACCAACTGGCCGATGCACTCAAGAAGAAACACTATGAAGCCGTCACTATCGTCCATAACGAAACCTCCACGGGCGTCGAGAATCCCCTCAAGGATCTCGCCCAGGTTGTTCACGACCTCAGCCCGGACACCCTAATCCTCGTGGACGCCGTTTCATCGATGGGCGGTGTCAAGATCGAAACCGATGCCTGGGGTCTGGATTTCGTGCTGACTTCCTCCCAGAAATGCTTCGCCCTGCCGCCAGGCTTAGCCTTTGCTTCCGCTTCGGATCGGGCAATGAAGAAAGCGGAATCCGTTGAAAATCGCGGCTGGTACTTCGACCTGCTGCTGCTCGAAAAGCATCGCATCAAGAATTCCACACCCATGACCCCCGCGATCTCACTGCTCTGGGCTCTGGGCGCCGAATTGGACAAGATGATGGCCGAAGGCATGGAAAACCGCTACGCCCGGCACATCGCTATGGCCGAACGCGTGCAAACCTGGGCCGAAGAACACGGCATGACCCCTGTAGCCGACAAAGCCTATCGCTCCAAGACCGTGTCCTGCATCCAGAATCTGCATGGGATTGATTTCGCCGACTTCAATGCCTATTTGATGACCAAGGACATGCGCATGGCCAATGGCTATGGCAGCCTGAAGAACAAGACCTTCCGAATTGCCCACATGGGTGAGACTCAAATGCACCACATTGACAAACTGCTGGATGCCTTTGAGGCCTATTTGAAAGCAATGTAGCCTGACCCTCTAAGTCGAATATATGCCCGGCCAGCCCACGCGCGTTGACCGGGCATTCAATTTTTAGTTAGGACTGATGAAATGGCAGAGACTTATCAAGTGACAATGGAAAAACTGGTCTATGGCGGTGACTGTATGGGCCGCCTGCCTGATGGCCGGGCAGTCTTTGTGCCCTTTGTCCTGCCAGGCGAACTGGTTTCGGTGGAGATCGTGGAAGAGAAGAAACGTTTTGCCAAAGGCCGGGCTGTGAGCATTGTTCAAGCCTCTCCTGACCGAATCGAACCCCGCTGCCCGCATTTTGAGATCTGCGGCGGCTGCCAATACCAACATCTTGACTACACGAAGCAGCTGGAAACGAAACAGAGCATCGTTCTGGATCAACTCCAGCGTATCGCCGGGATCGAGAACCCTCCCCTCCAAACAATTGTGCCCTCACCCATCCCCTGGAATTACCGCAATTACGTCCAATTCCATCTGGGCCAGCATGGCGAATTGGGCTACATCGCCGCGGATGGCGAACACCTGCTTCTGATCACCGAATGCCACCTTCCTCTGGAAGGCATCAATTCCCTTTGGCCGCAGATCGAGTTGGGGGAAGAATCGGGCGTTTTCCGCCTTGGCATGCGCCAGGATTCCTATGACGAAATCATGCTAATCATGGAGGGCGAAGACCCCAAGCCGCCTGAGTTCAGCGAGGACATCCCCGTCTCAGCCGTCTACACCCCGCCCGATTCCCGGATGACCGTTCTGGCAGGCGAAGACTATCTTGTGTTCAGACTGCTGGATCGCAATTTCCAGGTCTCGGCGCGGTCCTTCTTCCAGGTCAACACGCCTATCGCCGAGAAAATGGTCCAACATGTCCTCGACCATCTGGATTTCTCCGGCGACCC
>CAYUSC010000207.1:0-2921 GCA_964447265.1 uncultured Candidatus Brevefilum sp. | reverse complement strand
AGACTTTTGCAATCCCGTTCTACGCTGAAACCAGCGGCCTGGTCGAATCCGTCACTTTTCCCTACATGCTGGATTCCACGGGCGTCTCCAGCGCAACCCAGGTCGGCCTGACGATCACCCGGGCGGATGCGCGGGATGTCCCGCTGGGCAATGCTTCGATTGCCAGCGAGTTTGCCGTTAACGACAGTGATTGGCGGGGCTTCTCCTATGAATTTTTCTTCGGCCAGGCTGTTGAGCTGGTCGAAGGTGAGTTGTATTATCTGGAATTGGATATTGAGGTTGGGGATTCCAGTCTACTGTTGAACGGCTCACCGGAGATCAATATTATTTCGGATGAGGGCAAGACCCTCTCCCAACCGCTGCCCCGGATCATGCAAAGCGTGCGCGCAGGCTCGAATTATTATATGGAAGTGCGGATGACCTGGACCGGTGAAATCACCGAGGTTCAAACGCCCTATCTTGTGGATTTGATGGGTTCGGATGGCCTGAAGGATCTGACGCTCAGCCTTTCGGTGGGCGATGCGACCGGTTCAACGGCAACCGCCACCTTGCGAGACGATTTCGCACCGGGTGAGGATGCCCGCGGGGATTCCTACACCTTCATTTTGGATGAACCGCTGGCGGTGGAGACCGGGCAGACGCTCTATGTCACCCTTTCCACCCCTGATGCCGGCTCGCGCTTGGTACCGCATGCTCCGGCGCCAGCCCATGAGAGCACCTGGGATGACGCCGTGCCTTACCCGGTGGATGGCTTCAGCCCCTACAATGAAACAGGCGGGATTTATCGCGGTGATATCAATTTTGAGATGTATTGGGCGGATGATGCGCTCAAACTGGATAAATTCGAGACCAATCTGGACCTGGCGGATTATGTGTTTATTACTTCCAGCCGACAGTGGGGGACGACCACCCGTGTGCCGGAGCGTTACCCGCTAACCACTTTCTATTATCAGAACTTGTTGGGCTGCCCCGAAGGTGAGGATATCGAATGGTGTTACAGCGTGGCGGAGCCGGGGATGTTCGAGGGTAACCTCGGGTTTGAGCTGGTGGCGGTTTTCCAAAATGACCCCAACCTGGGAACGTTGAAAATCAACGATCAGGCGTCCGAAGAGGCCTTCACCGTCTATGACCACCCCAAAGTCCTGATCTTCAAGAAGTCCGACTCGTATGACTCGGCTGCCGTCCATGAACTGCTCGAATCGGTGGATTTGAGCAAGGTGGTGTACTTCACCCCTGGCGATGCGGCGGATTATGAACCTATGGATGCGGACAGTCCGCAATCGACATTGATGCTGCCGGAGGACCGTCTGGAGGAACAACAGAAGGGCGGCACCTGGTCGGAACTCTTCGACCGGGACAGCCTGTTGAATACCTCCCAGCCCCTGGCCGTGATCGTTTTTTACCTGCTGGTGACTGTGCTGGGCTGGCTGGCTTATCCTTTGATCCGCCTGGCACTGCCGGGGCTGGCCGACCGCGGTTATCCGCTTTCCAAGATGGCGGGGCTGCTGATCCTGGCCTTCGGCGTCTGGATTTTGGGATCGGCGGGTGTTTCCTTCAACCGGACAACGATCCTGGCGGTGCTGGCAGGGATTCTCCTGCTGGCTGTCCTGTTTGCCATCCTGCAGCGGAAAGCTCTGCGAGAAGAATTGCGCACGAAATGGCAGTATTTCCTGACGGTGGAACTCCTGGCTCTGGTGGCATTCGTTGCATTCCTGCTGATCCGCCTGGGCAACCCGGACCTCTGGCACCCCTATAAGGGCGGCGAGAAGCCAATGGACTTCTCGTACCTGAATGCGGTGCTGAAAAGCACAACCTTCCCGCCCTATGACCCGTGGTTTGAAGGCGGCTATATTAACTATTACTATTACGGCTTTGTAATTGCAGCCGTTCCGATCAAGCTGTTGGGGATCATCCCCTCAATTGCCTATAATATTGTCCTGCCGATCTGGTACAGCCTGCTGGTAGTGGGCGCATTCTCGGTCGGCTGGAACCTGTATGAAGGGATCCCGCGCTCACGGGCTTTGCGGGCCGGGGAACCCAAGACCAAACCGGTGCTGGGGAATGCTTTCTGGGCAGGCCTGGTGACCGTTCTGGTGATGGCCGTGCTGGGGAATCTGGGTACGGTTCGGCAGATCGTGGAGGGCTATCAATCCATCGCCTCGGGCGGCGCGGCGTTGGCTGATGCCGGGCTGGGACAGAAGATCGCCTGGACCTTCCAGGGCTTTGTTCAATTCCTCAAAGGTACGCCCATGCCGTTTTATCCCGGCGACTGGTACTGGTATTCCAGCCGGGTGATTCCCGGTGATGCGATCACTGAATTTCCATATTTCACCTTCCTCTATGCCGATCTTCATGCGCATTTGTTGGCCTTCCCGATCACGGTGATGGCGATTAGCTGGTGTCTCTCGGTGGTGGATGGGATTCCTGCTGGGTGGCCTGGTGATTGGGGCGCTGCGGCCAACCAACACCTGGGACTTTTACACTTATTTGGTCCTATCAGCAGTTGCCCTGTTCTATGCTGTCGTAAGAAACTATCGTCCCCGGCTCAAGTGGGACGCGCCCCGGGCAGGCCTGATCGAAAAAGTGGCCGTTGCGCTGGCGGCTGTTTTGGTTTTGGCTGGCGTGGCGATCCTGCTCTATCAGCCTTTTGCCGATTGGTACGGTCAGGGTTATACGAGCGTGGCTTTGTGGACCGGTGACCGGACGCCGCTCAATTCCTACCTGACCCATTGGGGCCTTTTCCTGTTCCTGATTGTAAGCTGGATGGGATGGGAGACCTATCATTGGATGAAAACCACGCCGCAAACCGAACTCAGGAAATTGCAGCCACATATGACCTGGATTTATGCGGTGATGATCCTGTTCCTGATCCTGCTGGTGGCTTTCCTGATTCTCGGCGTTACTGCGGCGGTGGTCATTGT
>CAYUSC010000206.1:0-2945 GCA_964447265.1 uncultured Candidatus Brevefilum sp. | reverse complement strand
ACCGGTTCTTCTACCTTAGTTTCCTTGGGAGCTTTTTTGGCTTTCTTGGCCGGGGCTTTGGCGGGTTTTTCTTCGGGGATGGGCTGACCGGTGGCAATCAGTTTGAGGCGTTCCTGAAGCTGAGCGTTGATCGTTCGCTGCACGCCTTCCATGCTGATAGCGCGGGAGAATTCCTGCTTGCCCATTTCCTTCTGCATTTCATCGGCATTACCCGAATAGAAGATCTCACCCATGACCTGGTTGATCTGGTCTTTGAGCATTTCCTCATCCAGTTTCAGCTCTTCGGCTGAAATCAGAGCATCCACCAGCAGGGAGCGTTCCATCCGTTCCTTGGCAACAGGCTGAACTTCTTCTTCAATGAATTTGGCTTCGTCCATTTCACGGAGCTTCAGATAAGTCTCGAATTCAAGGTTCTGATTGGCCAGGCGAGATTTGATATCTTCGAGGACGTGTTCCTGCTCATGCTCCAGCATCTGGGGCGGGTAGGTTATCTTGGTCTGCTTGGCAATATCTTCCAGCAAACCGTTGAAATATTCCTCGTCATATTTTTCCTGATGGTCATGGCGCAAGTGCTCTTCAACAGAGGAGCGGAAAGCATCCGTGCTGTCATATTTGCCCAGAGTCTGGACAAATTCCTCATCCAGTTCCGGCAGTTCGAGTTCCTTTACGGATTGAACTTCAACTGTGAAAACGGCTTTCTTGCCCTGGAAATCCTTGTTGTGGAAGTTCTTCGGATAGGACTTCTCGATGGTTTTTGTGTCGCCGGCGCTGACGCCTGCCAGCTTGGCGGCGAAACCGGGGAAAGGCCATTCGGTATCGGATTTTTCACCCTTGGCGGGGATGACCACCTGCTGAGGCGTTTTATCCGTGATGACGGCATCCTCATCTTCGGGGACATCCTCAAAACGGCCGCTCAGGTTGAAATAAACCAGGTTGCCTTCCTCAGCCGGATGTTCGGCGGGGATGATGGTCGCCGCGTTCCGACGAAGGTTGGTGATAAAGTCATCCACCTTACTGAGATCGAATTCTTCCAGTTCGTAGGCTTTACGGATTTCGCGGTACTTGCCAAGGTCGATTTCAGGTTCCAGGGGAACAGTGAAGATCATCTTGGGGGGATCATAGCTCTCAACCTTATCCAGGCTGCCAGGGGCGGAGGGTTCGATTTCGGCTTGTTCCAGAAATTTGCCATAATCGCTATCCAGGAGGATATCAATGGCTTCTTCGAGAATGGCGGCTTCGCCATAACGGTTGACGATTACTTCATAAGGGGCTTTTCCGGGGCGGAAACCAGGGATTTTGGCATCCTTGGAGATTTTACGGGCTGCCCGGCGCTTAAAACCCTCGAATTCTTCTTCAGTGTACTCAACGGTGAGTTCAGCTTGGCGATTATCTAAAATTTTCTTTTCGATTTTCAAAGTAAAGTCCTTTTATGCTCAGTTTTCTATTTTCTCCTGAAATCAGGATGAATAATGACATAGCTTCATTATAACCTGCGGATTTTACCATATTAAATAAAAATTATCTATTATGACCGCCAATGTAATAGTATAGCCGTCCTGATTTGGTTAATTCAGGACGGCTTTAAGTTAATTTTTAGGTGATCGGGCCTCTTTCAATAGCAATTACTCGTATTTTAAGGCCCTCACCGGGACGAGGCTGGCTGCACGCAGCGCGGGATAGAGGCCTGATGCCAGGCCAATCAACGTCGAGAAAAGAATCGCAAACAGGATCAGCCAAAGGGGTGTGACCACCGATATACCGGAGCCGAGACCGCCATAACTTCCTGAGCTTTGTCCCGCCATGTAAACACTGCCGAGAATATTGATCACTTTACCGATTAGCACGCCTAGGAGAATCCCACCTACGCCACCGATGAAGCCTATTCCGGCTGCTTCTCCCAGGAAGATGCTCAATACATCACGGTTTGTTGCGCCAATGGCTTTCATTAACCCAATTTCACGGGTGCGTTCCAAAATCGCCATTGTCATGGTGTTCGCAATCCCGATGGCAGCGACCAACAACGCCACGCTACCCACACCGCCAAAAACGACTTGAAGCACAATGAAGAAACTATTCACGCCCTGGATGAACTCCTGAGGCGTGTTGGCCATAAAGCCCATATCGGTGATTTGATCCGCAATTTCCAGCGCATGTTCCCGATCATCCGCAATCACAATCGCCATTTCATAGCCATCTATGTTGGGGTTCACCCGTTGCCCATTTACCCAGCCATTGATGTCCTGAACCTGGTCAAGGGACATAAAAACGGAGTAATCGGCTTCGCTGAGTGACGATTCGATGATCCCGACGACTTTCAACCTCAGGTTTTTCTTCACTTCCATGTAATTGCCGGTTTCATCGCTGACCCACTTGGTCAGCTCGATCGTGATGGTTTGATCCTGGAGCTCCGGCGGTGGGGGAGTTTCCTGCCCAGGTCGGGCTGAAGGATTGTAGAAGTTGTTTAAAACCTCTTGGCCAATGATTACAGTTCCCTTCTTCAACTCCGATGTGCCTGAGAGCATGGGATAGCTTAGGACAGAGAGGTCGTCCGTACCGATGCCCAGGATGTTCGCATAGGATTCCATGGTCCCATAGCGGATGACCGCACTGGCCATCAGATAACTGCGCGGAATAACTTCTTTAACACCGGGAATGGCCGCGATTTCTTCCAATACATCGGGGGTGATTGGGTCAGGTTGCGCAGGTTCACTGGTATACATTCCGCCGCTGGATTCCATCACGGCGTAGGAAGATTCCCAATCAGGATAAACCGTGATCTGAGACATTTCGGCTATGTTGCCGAATTGTTGGTTGGCATTTTGCTTCAGACCCTGTGCCAGCGAAACCAATACGACAATAGCCGCACTGCCAATGACCACACCAATTGCGGTCAGAAAGACACGGCCTTTCCGTTGATTTAAATTCAACAGAATTAAACTGAATAA
>CAYUSC010000205.1:0-2960 GCA_964447265.1 uncultured Candidatus Brevefilum sp. | reverse complement strand
GGTCCATGACCATCTGACCGGTGACCAGCGGACCAAGCGGCAATTCCGCCAGGTCCAGGCCGTTTTCCTCAGCCAGTGCTCGGGCGGGGGCTGTGATCCGCAAACCCTGCGGCGCTGTATCTTCGGCTGGGACAGCTTCCAGCGCCCAGGGCGGCAGGGTGGGGTCTGTGGCATTCGGAGAAGGGCCGACATAGGCCAGCACATCGCCGGCTATCAGGGTTTGGCCCGGTTCGAAACGCACACCCACCAGGTAGCCCGAGGCGGGGGCGGTCACTTCGCCGGTGGATTTGGTGGTTTCCACGATGGCCACCACGTCATCCTGCGCGATGGCTCCCCCTTCGGCAACTTCAAGCGCAACGAGCAGAGCTTCCTTCTCATTGGGGTTGAGCAGGGGTACATGGATCGGGATCAATTTCTCACTCATGCTTGCACCATTTCTCTGGCTTGCAAGATAATATCCTCAACCTGCGGCAGGCAGGCCTTTTCCAGTTCTGAGGCCGCCGGGATCACGGTCTCCTGAGCGGCAACTCGGCCAGCTCGCTTTAATTTTGGTCCGAGCGCTTCAACGGAGCGGGCCAGCACTTCCGCCCCCCAACCCCAGGAACCGGTCCCCTCTTCCACGGCCAGCAGATATCCGGAACGCTGAAGGGAATTAAATACAGGGTCGAGGTGAACCGGGGAGAGACGGGTGGGAACCACCAATTCTGCGAAAATTTCATGATCATAGGCCAGGCTGTGCAGCGCCTCCAATGCCAGGTGCGCCATGTAGCCATAGGCGGTCAGGGTGATCTGCGGGGGCGGCGCATCGCGCAGGGAAAGGGTCGTGCAGGGTGCCGGGAAGCCGTCTTTCGGGAGGCTTTCCATGACCGTGTATTCCTGAAGGTCCTCCGGGGTGAGAAGTTTCAGGAGGTATTGCAGTTTGTTTTCCACAAAGAAGGTCGGGCCAACTTGTTTGAGGATGGCGTCATAGAGCAGTTGGCCGGGAGCACCCAATTCCGTGCTGCCCTGCATGTGGAACGGCGCGAGGACGGTCAACCCCGGCGTGCCGAGGAAAATCTTCTCAAGGGTCTGGCTGTGAGTGGGGCCGTAACCGCGGCGGGCGCCCATTGGGGTGCGGATGAGGACAGGTGCGTTCGCCTGCCCGTTATACATGCCGTGGAATTTGGCGATGTGATTGATGACCTGGTCGGCGATCAGGGTGGCAAAGTCGCCAAACATGATCTCCACCACCGGGCGCATCCCGCGCAGAGCCATCCCACCAGCCATACCGGCAATCCCCGCCTCGGAGATCGGGGTGGTCAGCACCCGCTCGGGGAAGGCGGTTGAAAGTCCGCGGTCCACCTTGAACGAGCCGCCGTAGGGGTCGAGGATATCTTCACCCAGCAGGATCACCTGGGGGTTATCCGCCAACGCCTGATGGAGGGCCTGGTTGAGCGACTGCAAAACGGTGCGGGGGAGCGCGTCGGTCATGCGGGCCTCCCTTCCATCGCCAGGGCTGCATCGAAGGCTGCCTGAATCCGATCCATCACTCTGAACTGAATGGGGGTTCGCTCGAAATCCGTCATGAATAAGCCGATCAATTCCACCGGATCGCGCAGGGTCCAAAGCAGTTCAACATCGATCGGGTCACGGGTGTCATCGCCTTTGGAATGGGTGCCCAGCCGGGCAGTCTCGATCACTAGTGCCTGAGGTCGGCTTTCCCGCCGGACGAGCTGGGTCAGTTCGCCGGCAACCGGGAGGATCTCGGTCACATCGCAGGTGTCGAGGTGCGTGACGGGGATGCCAAAAGCCTCAAAGCGAGCGGGAATATCGCCCGCCACCGCTTTTTCAATCGGGGTAGTTTGGGCGATGTGATTATTTTCAACCACGATCAGGATTGGCAGTGACCAGAGTGAGATCATGTTCAGACATTCGTAGACGATCCCTTCGCCGAGGGTACCGTCGCCCATGAAGTCAAACACAATGGCATTGCGGCCGGCCCGTTTTTCGGCAAAGGCCATTCCGGCCGCCATCGCCAGGGTGCCGCCCTGGATGCCGTTGGAGTAAAAGTTGCGCCATTGCAGGTGCTGAGAGCCGCCCACCCCGCCGCAGACCCCGCCGGGTTTACCCATCAACTCGGCATAGAGCGCGGTTGGGTCGCCGCCATAGGCGAGGAAATGGCCGTGGCAGCGGTGATTGCTGACCACCACGTCATTTTCCCGGGCATGGGAGAGTACGCCCACCGCGTTGGCTTCGTGCCCCAGGCTGGTGTGAGTTGTGCCGGGGAATACGCCGCTGGGGAATTCATCCAGCAGCAGGTTCTCGAAACAGCGGATCGTATAAAGTTTTTCGTAGAGCTGGGCGGTGTCAGTCAAGCAGCCCTCCTCCGTTCACGGTGAAGCGCCAGGGAATTGAACGCCAGGGTTCCGGCACGCTGTTAAGGCCGATCCGGCCGGAGCGTTGAACCCGTTCGTCTGGGACAGATGACCCGGATTCGATCCAGAGGCCGTCCGCCCTGGTGCAGAGATCAATTTTATTAAATGACTTATCAATTGCCAAAGCCTGGGTCAGTTTGGCGGGGCCATCGGTCCAGCCGCGCTTGCCGGCATTATAAGGGCGATTTTGCGCCATCAGGTCCAGCCCTTCCACCGGTTGAATTGCCCGGATCAGCACTGCCGCCGGGGTTTCCAGTTGGTCTGTGACCGCGTTGAGCATCCAGTGCATGCCATAGGTGAAGTAGACATAGGCATGACCCGGCTCGCCAAACATCACCGCCGTGCGGGGTGTTTTTCCCGCGGAGGCATGGCAGCCGAGGTCCTCTTCGCCCTGGTAGGCTTCGCTCTCGACGATCAGCCCGGCCAGACGCCGCCCGTTCAGCATCCGCACCAAACGGCAGCCCAGCAGGTCGCGCGCCACATCCAGCGCAGAGCGGTTGTAAAAGTCACGTTCCAGAATGGACATGCTGTTATTTTACTTTATTA
>CAYUSC010000204.1:0-2969 GCA_964447265.1 uncultured Candidatus Brevefilum sp. | reverse complement strand
TCAAACGAATCGGTTCGGATAAAAAATAGCTTTTTTTTCGTCAGAAGGATTGATGCTATTAATTACATTGAAATTCATGACAATTTTAAGCACGTTATTTTGATTAACTGTAAATGTATCTTCATTAATAGTAATAGTCAATCGTTGCCCTTTGAGCTGATGCGTTTGCTTTACTTCTTTATCTCCCAAGGTCATGGTTACCGGTATTGAGCTTCCCAGTGAATAATTTCCAATATCCAGGTTTATCTGCTTTAAAACCAGCAACCCGTATTTCAGTTCCAAAGAACAAAGTTGTGTATTCGAAGTCCTGTTTTGCGTAAAAATCCCCCATCCTTGAGCTGCTGTAAATGCAGCCCTAAAATTCTCAGGTGTTATTTTAGGTGCAAACCCAATTATCCCTTTAGGACCATGATATTCAAATCCGGATGCTGCAATATAAACGCCATAGCTAGCCATGGCACGGGCATAATGGTCGCCACACTCTACTTCATTCCAGGGATTACGTTTTGCCGCATGGTAGCGATCGTGAATGGCTCGTGTGATGGCTAATCCCTGCTCAAGCATCCCTTCTGCAATCATATGACCTGCGACCTGATATTCAAAACCGGTCATGCATTCATTGAAATAAAAGTCACATTTCGCTCTCACCCTTTTCGAATCGCCTTTAGGCCAGGAGCACATGAGTAAACCAGCTTCTCCTTCCATGGCATAAATCCGTCCGGAACCTTGCATAACACGATATGCCCCGGCATCCAGTGCAAAATTGTACCTCCAAAGCGATTCGAGGGCTGTCCGGGTATTTTCCTTACTCAGCACCCGATCCAAACCTACTTGAAATGCCCAGCTCTGACCCAAGGCCTGGTCGATTTCACATCCATCGTACGAACCTACTTCGTTTGTGCGATCAGCTTCTCCTATCTGGTAATAATATTCTCCATTAAAAAGCTGATCATCCATACTTTTCATCCCTTTCTCCAAGATTGACAGACATCGGTTTTCGAAATCAATATCTCCCATTTCGTTGCTCATGGCTGCTCCTGCCCGCAAGGCAGCCAGATACATCGAACTTAGCCAGGAGATCTTGCCGAACCACTGAAGGTCGAGTGTATTCATCTGATTGCCCTCTAACAATCCATCCTTATTTAAATCGCGGCTGAAGAGCGGCTCGAACATCAGCTTAATCTTGCTCCAATTACTTTTCAGAAAGCTGTCGTCGGCCGACATCTGGTGTTCGCGGTAAATCCTTAGGATTGTTCCGGCCTGGCCATCAATGGCCAGCCCCATATCGTGTTCGGCCCGAAAACCGCTGATCCCGTTTTGTGTATTTAATGCCAGTCCCAAATCAACCCGTTGGCGAAGGTCTTTTTCAATATCAGGAAAAATTCGGGCCATCGCTTGTGCGTAATGCCACACATGAGTACAAGTACCTGCGCAACAACCCACACCTTCCCACGCCCAGAATCGACCATTTTTATATCGATAGCAAGTGTTTGTGGCCATTATAGAGGTATTAATAAATGTACGGTCGAGAAACCAGAACGGCAAAGTTGAGTCGTACCAGGTATCACGCCATAATCGGGTTAAAGAATTTAGCCGGTCGAAGTTGGCTGAAACATAACCTGCAACCGATAGAGCAGAACCATAGGCATTGGAATAATATCGTCCGGAGCCAATATTGTCGTCTACAAGATTCGGGAAAAACCAGGTAATCAGAAATGTGACTTTGGCCGATTCGCCGGGAGATAGCGACAGTTCCCGACCAAGCGAGCCTGTTGACCTTTCGCTAATGGAGGTGCTGGGTTTGTTATTCTCAATAATATCTGCCGGTGCACCCAATAAAGCCAGTCCCATGGTACCAAAATCAGGCAAATTTTCAAAGCTAACTAACGATGCAGGGATATCGCTAAACGTAATCCTCCCGATTCCAATATTTCCCCACCCCCCCTGGACTGAATCTACAATTTCCAGATGAGCCTGTTTCCCTATCAATTCTTCCACATAAAACGATTGAAGACTCATCCGGTTACTGTTTTGTCCGCTCATCGTTCGTTCCACTTTATCATCAACAATCAAGTTCATACAAGTTTGACCCTGATGAGCACCGCCACAAATCCAGAAGTTGATATAATTGCGGTCGATGGTAAACACGCTGCTAATAAGCTTACCTGTTGCTGTATCCTTCTCAGCCGCTGAACCCGGAGCCGTCGCGTGCGAATTGACAATCCGGTCAGTGTCTCCACCTATATCTCCCTGATAGGAAGGAATATCTGTTTTTTTAATTGGACCGCGGCCAAAGGCCGTCCCTTCTACGGTCCAATTCGAGTAAGTGGCCTTGTTCCAATCTTCAAAAACCTTGTCAGGCTGAGGATCTTCAGAAAGTTGTGCTTTTTCAGCTGAACATTCCAGAAACGTAAATCCTTCAGCATTGACAATCTTGTTGATTCGTTCCCCTGCCGTGAAACGATTATTTATCAGCACTCCATTCTCGAGCATTCCAATCAAACTTGCATTAACCAAGTTGACGGAAGTATTTTTAATTGTAAACTGCATAATCACAGCTGGTATTCCTGAATCATCAGAAGCCAATGGAACAAAAGGCGAAAAAGCTTCAAGCTTTATCTCTAAAGGAAAGCCGTCATCCTGATAAGTGACTTCTCCGATTGGATATTGTCCTTTAAATGTAACATTGGCAAAACCATCCCGGTCGATTGATCTGGTATTATCGCCGATGGAAATCGAAAATCCTTGTTCAAGAGGATAATCAGGTAAGGGAGGATAAGCATAATTATGGTCCATGGTAGGCTGATGCTTATTAAAAATATCCCATCTCCAAAGACGCCCGTCACCACCAAGGTAAACCTGCCCGGTGCATATTCCGCTAACTGGCATTCCGATGTAATTCAGTTCAGCATCTTTATAAATGCTTGGAACGCCTCGCTCATAGAGTGATTTCACCCACTGCGGGTTTA
>CAYUSC010000203.1:263-2983 GCA_964447265.1 uncultured Candidatus Brevefilum sp. | reverse complement strand
TGACCGCGCAGATCTGCCCGTTGTCCTCGGGACGGGCCTCGCGCAGAATCAAGGTTTGCCCATTTCGTGCGGTGTCGTTTTTCTCTTTGCCGGACATCATTCTTTCTCCCCAGGAAAAGACTTATAGGGAAGACCTGATCGCCTGTCAATCCATTTTGCGCCAGGCAACAAGCTCTGCTGTGACATACCGGCGACAATCCGTTGAGAAAAGATAAAACCGTTGCAATCCGCCATCGATTCGACTATCTTCACACCATGAAGACAATGGTCTTTATCCTTTTGGGGATCCTCGTAGGCATGGTGCTCATTCTTGCCGCAGTCCTTTATTTTTCCGCGCCGAAACCGCCGGCGGGACTTGCCGCACTCGACGCGCCGTTTAGGACGATGGATTTTTCGACGCTGCCGCCCGTCGGATACTGGACGGCGCGGGACAAAACAAAGCTCGCCTATCGCGCTTATCCGTCTGCCCTGGCCCGGCAGGCGGTGATCCTGGTTCACGGATCGACCGCTTCCAGCCGATCCATGCACGCACTGGCGGAGTATCTCCGTAACAACGATATGGACGTTTACGCGCTCGACATGCGCGGACACGGCGACTCGGGCCGCAGGGGGGACATCGATTACATCGGGCAGCTCGAAGACGACCTGGAAGATTTCATGACGCAATTCTTCCGGGGAAGAAAAGACGTTGCTCTGGTCGGCTTTTCCTCCGGCGGCGGTTTCGTTCTTCGGTTTGCGGCGGACAGCCGCCGGGGGCTTTTCAATCGCTATATCGCTCTGGCCCCGTTTATCCGCCATGACCACCCGACAACCCGCCCCGGCAATGAAAGGCACGCGCGCGCCAGCGCGCCGCGTATTCTGGCCGTTTCGCTTCTGGATGGTCCCGGACAAAAATATCTGGGGCATTTGCCCGTTCTCGCTTTCGGCGTTTCCCCGGAAGCGGAACTGTATCTGACGGCGACCTATTCTTACCGTCTGTGGTCGAATTTCGGTCTGCGTAATGATTATCCGGCCGATCTGAAAGCCGTCACCGGGCCGCTGGCGTTAATGGTCGGAGAAAAAGACGAATTGTTTTATCCGCAAAAATATCTGACCGCGTTTGCCGAATACCAACCTCATGCGGAAATCCGGATTGTTCCCGGTGTCGGGCATACGACGCTTCTGACCGATCCGGAGGGCCTGGCGGCGATTGCGGAGGTCCTGAAGGAAAGAAGCGAATGAAAGCCAACCGCCTGATCAACGAAAAAAGTCCCTATCTGCTCCAACACGCGCACAATCCGGTGGACTGGTATCCGTGGGGAGAGGAGGCGTTTGCCCGCGCCGGCCGGGAGGATAAGCCGATTTTTTTGTCCATCGGCTACTCCACCTGCCACTGGTGCCATGTCATGGAGCGGGAATCGTTCGAGGATGTGGAAGTGGCCGCCCTGCTCAACGATACCTTCGTCAACATCAAGGTGGACCGCGAGGAGCGCCCGGACATCGACGCGGTTTACATGAAGGCCTGCCAGTTCATGACCCAGAGCGGCGGATGGCCGCTGACGGTCATGATGACGCAGGATCTCAGCCCCTTTTTCGCCGCCACCTACATTCCCCGGGAGACCCGCTACGGAAGGGTAGGGCTCCTCGATATGATCCCGCAGGTTCAAACGCTCTGGCGGACCAAGCGTGCGGAGGTCCTGGCCGCGGCCGGTGAAATTACCGCCGCCCTGCGGCGTCCGGAATCCGGCCGTGCCGGGGAGGTCGGTGAGGACCTGCTGCAACGGACCTACCGATCCTTTATGATGAGTTTCGATGCGACATTCGGGGGATTCGGCGAAGCGCCGAAATTTCCTTCGCCGCACAACTTGTTCTTTCTCCTGCGCTACTGGAAGCGCGCCGGCGAGGAAGAGGCGCTGAGGATGACGGAGCAGACGCTGCAAAATATGCGGCGCGGCGGGATATACGATCAGGTCGGGTTCGGCTTTCACCGCTATTCTACGGACGCGCGCTGGATCGTGCCGCACTTTGAGAAGATGCTCTACGACCAGGCGCTCACGGCGCTGGCGTATCTCGAGCTTTACCAGGCGACGGGCAAGAAGGAATATGAAAAAACGGCGCGCGAAATCTTTGCCTATGTCCTGCGTGATATGACGGACGTCGAGGGGGGCTTTTACTCCGCCGAAGACGCGGACAGCGAAGGCCAGGAAGGAAAATTCTATCTGTGGACGGAAAAGGAACTCCGCTCTCTTCTGTCCCCGGAAGAGGCGGACCGGTACCTGTCCATTTATCGCCATCCGGAAGACGGGGAACTGCCGGGCATGAGGGAAATGCCCGCGGGGCATTTTATTCCCCACCGCGCGCCCGTGTACGGCGAAGGGGACCGGGATTTCCCGAGAGCGGAGGAAGAAGGCCTGGAGGACAATACCATCGTGATATTCACGTCGGATCACGGATTTCATCTGGGGGAACACCGCTTTTGGATGAAGGTGAGCCTCCACGAAGAGTCGGCCCGCGTACCCTTAATCATCAAAGTTCCTGGGAAAGAACCCGGCGTGTGTCATTCTTTCGCCGAATTGCTCGACCTCTATCCCACCGTAGCAGAATTGGCTGGATTGGATTATTCGCCACACCTACAAGGAAAAAGTCTGACCCCTACCCTGGATGATCCCACGGCTAAGGTGCGGGACGTGGCATTCTCCGTATCCGTATACCGCGGCGTCAATGCCTTTTTGCTGAGATCT
>CAYUSC010000203.1:0-253 GCA_964447265.1 uncultured Candidatus Brevefilum sp. | reverse complement strand
AAAATGGGCGTATATCCAATACGGCGAGGACGGGGAAGTCGGACGCGAATTATTTGATATGGAGTACGACTCCAAGCAGTACAACAATTTGGCGAATAACCCAAAGTTTCAGGATGTTGTGGAAGAATTTGAGATCATGCTCCAGGAAAAACTGCGAGAAGTGCGCGACAACGATTTGGGGATCGAATACAGTGAAAATTAATACCCTAGTGTCCTGCTGAATCAGGCGAATTTGATTAAGATGAAAAATATT
>CAYUSC010000202.1:0-3005 GCA_964447265.1 uncultured Candidatus Brevefilum sp. | reverse complement strand
GTGCTGGGTTCGTTTATCAGCCGGTATGACGAACTGATCTGCGTATCGCCATATTCGGCAGCGGTCGTAGAAGCCACGGTGGGTTGGTTTTACCCCGAATTGGGTCAGCGCCTGCATCAGGTCAATAACGGCATTGATTTTGAGAAGTTCCATCCGGTGAATTCCAACCAACTTGCCGATGAATTGGGGCTGAACCCTGCTGAGCAGGTGATCCTCCTGCACCCCCACAGGCCGGAGCCTGGCAAGGGCCTGCCGGAGACCATCCGGGTGGCTGAAGCCCTCGTTCACCGCTTTGGATATCACAACCTGAAGGTCCTTATCCCGGAATGGATTGGGTCGATGGTCTCACAGGGTGAGGCTAATTTCTATACCGAGATGATCCAGTTGATGGTGGACCTGGATGTCCGCGACCATTTCGTTTTCGTCCCCTGGATCCCCGCCGCGCGGATGCCGGAACTTTACAGTCTGGGCCAGGTGACGCTCTGCCTGGGAAATATTGTGGAGGCTTTTGGGAATGTGGCCTATGAATCGCTGGCATGCGGTACCCCCAGCGTGGTCTCAAGAACCGGTGTGCATCGTACGCTCCTGCCGGATGATTTGATTGATAAGGTAGATTTTGGGGACACTCAAACTGCTGCAAAACGAATTTCAGATATCATTCACTCTGACACTGGGGTGAAAGCCGACACAAGCGCATACCTCAAGTTAAATTTAGACTTTACACACCAGGTTGATCGCTATGCCGGGATCATCACCGGAGCGCAGAAACGATCACCGATGGAATTTACAAAACCCCAGGTGGGTCAGCATACGCTTTACCAAATTGCGCCGTGGTGCTATCTTTCGCAAGCCCAGGTCTATCATGACTTCCGGGGGCGATTTGAAAACGCTGAGGAATTGACAAGATTGTTCGGGAGGAGAGATAAGATTTCATTAGCGGAAGCTGTTCAGCTAGGCATATCTGAGAGCCTATGGCAGGATTGGATCGAGAAGACCTATCTCGTCCCGGTGATGAATAATTAGGAAGGATTTTCAGGAATGGGAAAATTTTCAGGTAAGTCTGTGGTCGTCTCCGGCGCGGCCGGCGCATTGGGGAGCGATGTGGTGAGGGCTTTTCTGCGGGAAGGCGCCACAGTTTGCGCTCTGGATCATCGCCAGGGCCGATTGACGGGATTGGGGCTGAATGCGGGAAGCGAAGGGCAGTTGTTTAACGTTGAGAATTTGGATCTCAGCCAGGCTGACGGCGTACTGTCCTTGAGGGACGAGGTTCACCAGCGAGTCGGTCTGGTTGATGTGATCGTTCATACCGTTGGGGGATTCACCTATGGCGAGCCCGTTTATGACCTCTCAGTGGAAACCTGGCAGAGGATGCTGGATATCAATGTGAATGCCTTCCTGAACCTCTCGCAAGCTCTGGTACCCGATCTGGTTGAGAGGGGCCAGGGTAAGGTCATTACGATAGGGGCGAAAGCAGCCTTGAAGGGTGGCGCAAAAACCGGTGCTTATAGCGCTTCCAAAGCAGCCCTTTTGCGGCTGACCGAAAGTATGGCGGCTGAGTTGGCCGGGGTGGGTGTTCAGGTTAATTGCGTTCTGCCGGGGACAATTGATACCCCCAATAACCGGGCTGAAATGCCCAATGCGGATTTTTCCAAGTGGGTTTCCCCAGCGAAGATCGCAGAGACAATCCTTTTTCTGGCTTCGCCGGAATCTGATGCAATCACCGGGGCCGCTATCCCGGTATACGGCCAGCCCTGATCAGAGATATTGCCCGCCGTCCACTCGCAGGAAAGCGCCCGTGGTGAAATCGCTCTTGATGAGATGGAGGGCGTTTTCCACGGCGATCTCCGGGCTGCCGGTGCGCTGCAGGGGGACGTGGTTCCGGGCGTAGGCTTCCAGGTCCACATCCTCGCGATCCGCTAGAGGGAGCATGATGCCAGGCGCAAAGGCGTTCACGGTGATATCGGGGGCGAGTTCCAGCGCGAACATGCGGGTCATTTCCACCAGAGCCAATTTGGTTAAACGATAAGCGAAGTGGTCAGGTTTGTGCTGCAGGATTTGGGCGTCGGCGATATTTAGGATCCGGCCGTGTCGTCCTTTGGGAAGCTGCTGCGCAAATGCCTGGATCAGGATGAAGGGGGTTTGCAGGTTGATCCGGAATTGCGATTCCCACATTTCACGGTCTGTTTCCATCCCGTCGCCGCGCAGGTAGATGGCGGCGTTATTGATCAGGATATCCACCACACTGAAATGCTCCAGAATTTTAGGAAAAAGGGCTTCCACGGCAGACGGGTCATTGAAGTCCGCACCAACCGTGACAGCCTTGACGCCCATCTCGCGGGCGAGTTGAGCGGTCTCTTCAGCGGGACCTGAGGATCGGTTGTAATGGATGGCCAGGTTGACTCCTTCTTTAGCCAGCGCGAGTGCGTACGCGCGGCCAAGCCGGATGCCGCCTCCGGTGATAAGTGCTGTTTTACCCTTCAGTTCCATCTTTCACCTCATCAAGTTTCTGGATGTTCTGCTCATCTGGGGATAATTTTGCCAAAAGGTCAGTTATGGATTCACCGGTCGCCGGATGGCGAAATTCCGGTGCAATTTCAGCCAGGGGGATCAGGATATAGCCATGTTGCCGTAAATCAGGGTCGGGGATTTGGCGGTCATGGTGTTTGAAAACCTGCTTGCCATAGGTGAGGATGTCCAGATCCAGAGGGACGATGTCCTTTTCACCTGGCTGGCGTCCGTGGGTCTGTTCAATTTCTTTGAGGCTGGCAACCAATTTCGGATAGGACAGGGAGGTCTCAATCAGAAGCACTCGGTTGAGGTAAAGCGTATTCTCATGGCCTTCCCGCACATCCTTGGTTTGGAAAAACCCTGAACGGCGCAGGATCTTGAACTGCGCGGCGATGTCCTGACTGCCTTGAAAGAGATTGTCGAGGGGGTTGCTGTTGGTTCCCATCGAGATATAAGCATTCGTGAGATTTGATTGGACATATTCCAATTTGTAAATC
>CAYUSC010000201.1:0-3084 GCA_964447265.1 uncultured Candidatus Brevefilum sp. | reverse complement strand
TTGGCGGAGGGGTTTGAAGTCTGGCAGAGCACAAAAACGGCTTTTTCGCTGTCAGCCAGGAAGGGTTTTATTGAATCCGCCCCCAGGTAAGGCGAAAGGGTCACCGCGTCTGCGCCCAATTGCTCCCAGGCGGCTTTGGCATAGGCATCGGCCGTAGAGCCAATATCGCCGCGCTTTTCATCCAGCAACACGGGGAGTTCTTCAGGCATCCAGGCGATGATATCCGCCAGAGCCCGGTAGCCTTTGGGGCCAAAGGCCTCAAAGAATGCGATGTTGGGCTTGTAGCAACACACCAGGTCTTGGGTGGAAGTCACCAATTCCTGCGCCCAGGCCACCAGGTTGCCGTAAATATCCGCCCCCGGTGGGAGCATTTTTTCAGTTGGGTCCATCCCCACGCAGAGCAGGGAGTTGTTGCGTTCAATGGCAGCGTGCAGTTTATCGATAAATTTCATGGCTCACCTCAGTGCTTAAGTTTAATCGCCTTTTGGGTGGATTGGGAATCTTTTCTGGTTAATGCTTCCAGCAAGGTGCTGCAATGGCCTGGTTTTATCTTTTTCTGGGGATGCGGACTTGCTCCAACCCTTATGCTCTTTTCGCAGGGGAGGGATTCAAGAAGCTTTGGTGGGTTGGCTTTCTTCAGGTAATGGTTTTGGTTTGGGTTCAATGACGCCAAACCTCCCAACGGGTGCCTGGCCAGTAGCAATTGCAGAGCATAAATGTTTTATTGCCCATTCACACCTTAAGCTTGACTTGTGAAATTGAGCATTATACAAAGTGTACACAATTTTGCGTGTTAGAGAGAGGTCGGTTATATTGAAACAACCATTCTTTGGGTAATAAGAAATCAGGAGGTTTCTTTTAATAGTCCATATGAATTTATAACCGGGAGATAATTCATGAAAACTAGAATATTCAAAATATTTGTCCTCTTTGTCATACTTCTGCTTTCTATGTTTGTTAGGTTAAATAGCGGAACAGCGAAATCCACCAAAACGCAAATCCAAAACAGAATTTTGTATGTTAAGCCTGCAGTTCAAGGAACTACATGCTCATCCTGGGCTGATCCTTGTGAACTCCAAGCTGCCCTCAATATCGCAACAGAGGGTGATCAGATCTGGGTAGTAGAGGGTACCTACAACCCGAGCATTCCAGCTGGTCGTGAAGCCACTTTCCAACTCCAAACAGGCGTTGCTATTTACGGCGGTTTCATCGGGACAGAAACCAGCCTAAGTCAACGCGATTGGGAGATTTACGTAACTACCCTGAGCGGTGACATCGGAATTGAAGGCGACAATACCGACAACAGTTATCACGTGGTCACTGGCAGCGGAGTGGACTCTACCGCGATTCTGGACGGATTTACCATCACTGCTGGCAATGCTAACTTCGATCCAGCCACAAGCGGATTTAGCAAGGGTGGAGGTATGTATAACGAGTCCGGCAGTCCCTCACTGACAAATGTGGCATTCACTAGCAATTTAGCTATTTCTGGCGGTGGCATGTATAACCTACAGAGCAATCCCACGCTCACAAATGTCAGTTTTATTAACAATAACGGTAGTAATGGGGGTGGTATGTACAATGACAATAGTGCTCCTACACTTTCAAATGTCAGCTTTACAAATAACTCGAGTCAAGGCAATGGCGGGGGCATGTATAACCTACAGAGCAATCCCAGCTTGTCACTTGTCGAGTTTTCTTCAAACAACGCCGGACTTTGGGGCGGAGGAATGAATAACCAAAGTAGCCACCCTGTAATGTTGCATGTTGTTTTTGATTCAAATGAAGCAAATTATGGTGGTGGGGTGTCTAATACGAACAGCAGTCCTACGTTGGACTATGCCACCTTCAATCTCAACACTGCTATCGTTGGAGGCGGTATGTTGAATACAGGCACAAGTAATGCCAGTATTTCTAATGCCACGTTTTCTGAAAATTATGCTTCCGATATGGGTGGTGGAATGCGCAACTCAGGTAGTGACCCCTCGCTGGTTAACGTCACCTTTTCGGGGAATATTGCCGTAAACTCTGGAGGAGGGATGCTGAATGTTTCCAATAGTAATCCCACGCTAGACAATGTTCTCTTTAGCGGTAACACAACCACACACGAAATTGGATCTGGGGGCGGTATGTCGAATTCCGAAAGCAACCCCACATTGACTAATGTGACCTTCAGCGGCAACTCCTCAACGGGTTGGGGCGGGGGAATATATAATTATTGGAGCAATTTAACACTGATTAATGCGACCTTCTCCGATAACTTCGCTGCCCTTGGCGGTGGTATTTTTAATCATGGACAAGTTGGCAATCCTGCACACCTCACCATCACTAATTCGATACTATGGGGAAACACCCCCGACCAAATCTTCAATATGGGTGCTGAAAACATCATTACCCTCAGATATAGTCTGATCGATTTCCCTGGCTACTCAGATCCAACTAACATCAACGCCGATCCACTTTTGGGTCCACTGGCAGATAACGGCGGTTTCACCCTAACGCACGCCTTGGGACCTGGCAGCCCTGCTATTGATTTTGGCGATCCTGCTAACGCTAATTGCCCCGCGATTGACCAGCGCGGTTTCCCCCGCCCGATGGATGGCGATGGGGTAGATGGACCTCGTTGTGATATGGGAGCCTATGAGTATGAAGTCATGCAAATTGAATTTCCAATCTACTTACCGATAATCATGAGGTAGACGTTCTTTATGCGTCGGATTGCATTCCTGCCCTGCATGTTATCATGTGGGGCCTCAACCCGGTTTCTTTGAAGGTCGGACATAGTGCCCTTTAAGGTAATGAGACCGCTTCATAACCTATGCCTGACACTCAACCCTCGCGGGCTCAACCCGACATAACCTTGGATTCAACAATCGGCGGAGTGGCGTATCCCAGCCTACGAAAATATTCGTCGTTGGGATGAGCCGAGTTTCCGTTGCAAGGTTCACCCGTTCTCTTCTCAACCGGGCAGTCCTCACAACACAGTTCGGGCTGCCCATACAATTCTTTGGCGTAGGGTGCAGGCAAGCGTATAGCCTCGCCCATTCTTGATTATTTGCCTGGTTTCATTTTTGATCTCGGGCA
>CAYUSC010000200.1:0-3160 GCA_964447265.1 uncultured Candidatus Brevefilum sp. | reverse complement strand
CCGTTTTCCGGCCCGTGCAGCTCGTAGTAAATATTGATCCCGTTGACTTCAATCTTTGGCATAAATGCTTTCTTACTCAGGCTGGCTCAAACGCCAGCACCTTTTTGGATGCGCCTTCGGGGCCACGCTCGATGATGGTCATCTTGAGCGGGGTGCCAATCTGAATGTCCTGGGGTTTGCTCAGGTCGAGCCCCACGATCTGGGCGCTCATCCGTGGGCCTTCTTCCAGGGTGACGATACCCGTGCAGTAAGGGTGTTTGGCATCGAAGCCAGCATTCACCATTTCGCTGGGTGGGATGTAGATGACCGTGTAGGCGGCTAGTTTGGCTTTGCCGGAAAAAACCAGCCGCTCCATCTTTTCAGAGTGACAAACCGGGCAGATGTAGCGTTGCGGAACGGTGACGTGCGCGCAGTTCTGGCATTTTGAACCAATCAATTCGTTCTGGTTCAAGGCGTCGTAAAACGTCTTTGTTTCTAATTTGTGTTCTGACATCAGAACCTCCGCTCAAAGATATGCACAACACAGGTTTGACCCGTGCCGCCAACGTTGTGGGTGAGGCCGATCTTGGGTGTGCCGGGTAATTGGCGCGCGCCAGCAGTGCCATGCAACTGCTTCCAAACCTCCACCACCTGGGCGACGCCTGAAGCCCCAACGGGATGCCCCTTGGCTTTCAAACCACCGCTGGTGTTGATCGGCTTCTCGCCATCGCGGGAAGTTTTACCCTCCATGGCGGCCTTCCAGCCTTCGCCGGGTTTGAAGAAACCCAGGTCCTCTGAGGCCATAATCTCGGCGATGGTGAAGCAGTCGTGCACCTCAGCAAAATCAATATCAGCCGGGGTCTTGCCGGCCATCGCGTAGGCTTGTTCGCCCGCGGCAACAGCAGATGGAACATGGCTGAGCGAACGCCGCTCGGGCAGCGAGCCATCGCTTGCC
The DNA here is from genome assembly GCA_964447265.1 of uncultured Candidatus Brevefilum sp. GTDB lineage: Bacteria > Chloroflexota > Anaerolineae > Anaerolineales > Anaerolineaceae > Brevifilum. The sequence continues at coordinate 2,226 of CAYUSC010000200.1, read as the reverse complement.
TGGCCAATACCGATCACGAAAAGGGGTTGGTCAGTGTATTTGGTTACCAAATCTTCGGCAACCAGCAGCACCGCGGCACCGCCATCCGAAACGGGAGAGCAATCGAAAAGCCTCAGTGGCCAGGCAATCATCGGGTTAGTCTTGGGGTCCTTGAGGAATTCCATTTCGTCTTTCCACTCGGGCACGGGCAGGCCTTTCTGAACGGCTTTGGCAACCTTGCCGGCCATAACATCTGGGATTGTTTGGCCAAACTGGGCTTTTTCGTTCAAGGCGCCGTTGACGTGGTTCTTTATGCCCACCTTCAGTAGCGCGTCCAGGTCGCCATTGTGTTCATGCATGTAGGCCGTGGCCATGGCCGCGTAAAAGCCGGGAAAGGTGAAGCCGGCAGGGATCTCGAACATCGTATCCGCGGCAGAGGCCAAAGCGTCCGTCACCTGCGCGCCGGGAAGATCGGTCATTTTCTCCAGGCCGCCCACCAGCACCACATCATACTGCCCGGAGGCAATCCCCAAAACAGCCTGTCGTAAGGCAACTCCGCCGCTTGCGCATGCATCTTCGATACGCACGCTGGCTACGGGGGAAAGGCCGATCCAGGAGGCAACAATCGGGGCCAGGTGCCCCTGGCGCTCAAACTGATCGGAGCTGAAGTTGCCCATGTAAAAAGCTTCAATGTCCTTGGGATCAAAGCCTTTTTGCACAGAAGTTTTAAGCTCCTGATAGGCTTCCACGAACAGATCGCGGGAGGTTTTATCGGGGAAGGCGCCAAATTTGCTCATTCCCACACCGACCACCGCGACACCTCTGGCTAATTTTTTGGTCATAGCTTCGTCCTCAGTCTTCCATCTTTTGATAAACGACCGCGCCGGTCAGGTTTTCTGGACGCGGATGTTCGCCAACAGGCACCAGGTTCATGATCAGCAGGTCGCCATCGATTTCAAAACGGCCGATAAACTTGCCGACCAGACCGAAGGTGTGCTGTGTCTGGTCCATATCAATCATGTCTTCTTCTGTAGCCCAGGTGCCCGACGAGGTGATGCCCATGGCTTCATACACTGCCTCAAAGCTGCCATCTTCCTTGAAGAGGAAGAACAGCCCGGGGTAAGGCTGGCTTGCGGTTTGGGTCCACTTACCCAAAATTGGATTTGTCATACTTCTCCTTATGCCTAAAGGTAGCGCTTGTCGGGCACAATTCCCAGACGGTGGGCTTCTTCACGGATGGATTCCCTGAAATCGGGGTGCGCGATCTTGATGAGTGCTTCCATACGGTTCTTGACTGAAAGCCCCTTAAGGCTTGCTGCACCGTATTCGGTGACAATCGTATCCACATCCTGGCTGGGCACAGTCACGCCGGAGCCGGGGGCAAGGGTGGGCACAATGGTCGAGATGGTGCCGTTCTTGGCCGTGGAACGCAGGGCGATAATCCCACGCCCGCCTTCGGACATCTGCGCCCCGCGATGGGTGTCCAGTTGGCCACCGGTGCCACTAAAATGGCGTGCGCCCAGTGACTGCGAGCAGACCTGCCCGAGAATGTCCACCTGGATGGCCGTGTTCACGCTGATCATCTTATAGTTTTTGGCAATCACATACGGGTCGTTCACGTAGCGGCCGCGCATGATGGCTACAGCTGGGTTGTGATCCATGTATTGGTACAAAGCTTTCGAACCAAGCGCGAAGGTGGCGATGGATTTGCCCGGGTGCAGGGTTTTACGTTTATTGGTCACTACACCCATCTGGATGAGGGTATATACGCCATCCACCAGCAATTCGCTGTGGATGCCCAGATCTTTGCGGTTGCCTAAAAAGCCAGCAATCGCGCTGGGGATGCCACCGATACCCAATTGCAAGGTGGAGCCGTCCTCAATCAGGTCAGCGATGTGCCCGCCAATTTTTTCTTCAAGTTCCGAAGGCTGTTCGACAGGTACTTCGATCAGCTCGCTGTTATGCTCTACAAAGTAATCGACGTCCGAGACGTGGACGACCGTATCGCCTTCGGTCCAGGGTAGATTCTCATTGATCTCAAGGATGACGGTATCAGCGGCTTCCATCAGTTCGCGTTCAGCCACCACCCCAAGTGAAAGCGAAAGGTAACCTTCCGCGTTTGGGGGCGTGGCTGTACCAAACAAAAAGTCCAGCTTGCCGCCGTGGCCTTTGAGTTTATTGGTTGAGGCCTGGTGCAGGTTGTTGGGGGTGTAGGATACTCTTCCTTCGGCATGCACCTTGCGGTCT
>CAYUSC010000199.1:0-3179 GCA_964447265.1 uncultured Candidatus Brevefilum sp. | reverse complement strand
AGACGTGCCGGTGAATGAGTATGGGTTGGGGATTTCGGATCAGCCTGTGCTTTGCGGTCCGGGTTCTTCAATCCCATATGCCGATCATGTCCGGTTTGTCGGTGATCAGATTGCTTTGGTTGTGGCTGAAAGTAATGAGATTGCTGATGCAGCTCGAAAGTTGATCAAGGTTGAATATGAAGACCTTCCCATCGTCACGGAAATGGAAGCCTCTCTGACCGATGATATCCTGGTTCACCCCGAAAAGGGAACCAACCTGATGCTGCATTATAAGATCCGGCATGGGGATGTGGAAGAAGCATTTAAGAAGTGCGATGTCATCGTCGAAGGTGAATATTACACGCCGACCCAGGAACATGCCTATCTGCAACCTGAGGCCGGGATTTCATATTATGACGAGGAAGGCCGGATCACGGTGGTGGTTGCCGGTCAATGGACCCACGAGGATCAGGAGCAGATTGCCCATTCGTTGGGGCTACCCTTGGAAAAAATCCGCGTGATCTATCCGGCTATTGGCGGCGCCTTTGGCGGGCGCGAGGATATGTCCGTACAGATCATTTTAGGCCTGGCAACGATGCGGCTGCACGAGCGCGGCATTGACCGCCCGGTGAAGATCATTTGGTCCCGCGAAGAATCGATTATCGGCCACCACAAACGGCATGCCTATAAATTGCGGGCGAAATGGGGCGCGACGAAAGAAGGCAAGCTGCTCGCGGCCAAGGTTGATATCCTGACCGATGGCGGCGCGTATATGTATACAACAAATAAGGTTCAGGGTAACGCGACCATCGTGTGCTCCGGACCTTACGAGATTCCCAACGTTCATGTCGATTCCCGGTCCGTTTATACCAACAACCTCCCTGGCGGCGCTTTCCGCGGATTTGGCGGCCCCCAGGGTGCCTTTGAAGCGGAAATGCAGATGAACCGCCTGGCGGAAGCGCTCGGGATGGATCCGGTGGAATTGCGGATGCGCAATCTGATTGACGATGACTCGATCCTATCCGTCAATACCAAACCACCCAAAGGTGTCACGATCAAATCCGTTACGGCGATTTGTGCGGAGCGTTCCGGGTGGACTGAGACAGATAAGGGATGGCGGAGACCTGAGCCCATGCCTGGTGATGGCGTTCTCAAACGGGGACGCGGCCTTGCTTGTGGGTATAAGAATATTGGGTTTTCGTTTGGCTATCAGGAAAACAGCACGGCCATCATTGACTTATATGGCGACAAGGAAATCGAGAAGGCCGTCCTCCATCACGCCGGCGCGGATGTTGGTCAGGGCGCGCATACGATTTTCCGCCAGATCGTTGCCGAAGAATTGAATATCCCGGTTGAGAAAGTGGAAATGCTTGCCTCCGATACCAGTTCATCGGGTAATTCCGGCAGCGCATCCGCCTCACGGATGACTTTCATGGGCGGAAATTCCGTCCTTGGTGCTGCTAAAATGGCGATGAAGAAATGGCAGGAGACGGATGAAAGGCCGCTGACCGTTGAATATAAATATCTGGCCCCGCCAACCCAACCCTTCAATAAAGAAACGGGTGAATCCTATCCGAACGTTTCCTATGGTTATGTGGCGGAAAATGTGGAATTGGAAGTGGACACTGAGACCGGTCAAATTCACCTGCTGAAGATCCTCTGTGCGAATGATGTGGGCAAGGCGATCAATCCAATGCAGATTGAGGGGCAAATTGAAGGTGCCTTAATCCAGGCGGCTGGTTATACCGTCTTGGAAAACTTCATCCAGAAGGACGGCAAGGTCCTGACCAATATGCTCTCCAATTATCTGATTCCGACCGTTTTGGATATCCCGGACGAGGTCGAATCCGTGATTCTTGAATTTGCTGAACCGAACGGACCTTACGGCGCTCGGGGGATGGCTGAGATGCCCTATCTGCCACTGGCTCCCGCCATCGTCGCGGCGTTACATGACGCCACGGGTGTTTGGTTCCATGATTTCCCCCTGACCCCGGAACGGGTTCTGCGGGGATTGGGAAAAATTAAGTGATTCCCTTTGTGCTGATTTGGGGCGGCGGAGACCTGGCCAGTGGTGTGGCGCTCAGGCTGCACCGATCCGGCATCCACGTGGTTGTTGTGGAACAACCGCAGCCTCTGGCTGTCCGGCGGTCGGTGGCCTTTGCCCAGGCTGTCTATGATGGTGAGACCGTTATAGAAGATGTCGCAGGTCGGCTGATCGAATCTGCTGACCAGATGGCAGCGTGCTGGGACAAAGGTGAGATTGCCGTGATTGTTGACCCGGAACTGCACCTGCTGACCGGTTATTATCCGGTGGCGGTGGTGGATGCCCGAATGCGCAAGAAGCCGACCGAAATTGACCTGTCCATGGCGGACTTGGTGATTGGCCTGGGGCCGGGTTTTACCGTTGGTAAGAATTGCCACGCTGCGGTGGAAACCAATCGGGGACATTTTCTTGGCCGGGTTTTCTGGGAAGGCAGCCCGGAAGAAGACACCGGAATTCCCGGGAAAGTTCAGGCTTATGCCGCCGAACGGGTGCTGCATGCCCCCGCAACCGGCGTGATTGAGACTTTAGTGCCGATCGGGCATACCGTCAAAGAGGGTGAGACGCTCTTGGTGGTGGATGGTAAGGCTGTGGTCGCGCCTTTTGATGGCGTGGTGCGCGGGATGATCCACAGCGGCGTGTATGTCCGGGAAGGTATGAAGGTGGGGGATGTGGACCCGCGGCCGGAAATCTTCCGCTGCTGGTATACCTCGGAGAAGTCGCTGGCGATTGGGGGCGGTGTGCTGGAGGCTCTGCTGACCCAGCCCAAAATCCGGCAGCAGCTCTGGGAAGGGTAAATCGGTTTGGACCTCCTGCGGGCATTTGGCATCCGGCAAGGTGAGTATGTTGCCATAACGGGCGCAGGCGGGAAGACCGGCCTGATGTTTGCCCTGGCTGAAGCCTGGCCGGAACCTGTGATCCTGACGACTACGACGCATTTGGGCGCCTGGCAGGCGCCTTTGGCTGAAACGCACCTCATTCTGCATCCTGGTGAGGAATTATCCCAAAATCTCCCTGAAGACTTCCATAAGCTTCTGGTGACCGGCCCGGTTAATCCGGATGACCGGCTGACCGCGCTGGAGCCGCGTCAACTTGATGCCCTGCGAGATTATTGTCGGGAGAATGGCATTCTGCTTCTGATTGAAGCGGACGGCGCACG
>CAYUSC010000198.1:2324-3200 GCA_964447265.1 uncultured Candidatus Brevefilum sp. | reverse complement strand
AACCAGTTCAAGTACGTCTGACAAGATCAGCCGAAAAAGCCCTGCCCGTAAAATGAGGAGGGCTTTTTGATTCCGTACCGTTATCTTGATAATGAATATCGGATCAAAGTCTAGAACCGAACCAAGTGCTGAATCTCTTTTTACAAGGATCAAAAATGAAAACGCCTTCCTAAATGGGAAGGCGCATGAAACACACATTACAGAAAAATTTACTTCATCAAAGGTCGGAATTTATTGCCTTATATCCGACTCGGTTTGCGAGACGTATTTTAGAGAATCGGTCTACCACCCCGCATCAACCGCCCGAAGCGCGGTCGATCTGGAATCGCCTTTGAGAGTGGCGTAAACTGGCTCTTCACGCCCGTCCATAAGTGAATGAAGCAAATGTTTTAGCCTTCATACGGTTATCGGGTGGCTGATTGCTTTGTAAACGCATGAGAGACATTGATCGCTTAAGAAATGAAGATACCTTACTCTTAGCTCTGGTCTTCCTGCATCTTCTGGTCGTCTTCCCAATCAAGGAAATTATCCAGATCTGCTTTGATTTGAGCAATCACAAAGGAAATAATTGCAGCATCATCAAGGTATCCCACAACTGGTATAAAATCCGGAATAAAGTCGATAGGTGAGACAAAATAAATTAACGTTGCGATTGCTAGCACGATTGACACCCATGGAACATCCGTATAGCGCTTATTAAAGTAAGCACGGGTCAACCGGATTAAGGCGGTTAGATATCTCCAAACTTCACCCAAGGGACCTTTATTCTTTCCCTTTGCCTTTTTCATTGCCGCATCAATGAGTTTTTTAGCTTTCTCTGGGTCTCGAGCATATTCTTCAGCTTTGCTTTTTGCCTGCTGAAACTCCAGCGACTTT
>CAYUSC010000198.1:0-2314 GCA_964447265.1 uncultured Candidatus Brevefilum sp. | reverse complement strand
GGTTTAGGTGTAGTGGCCGGAGATTGCGTCGTTCTATGTTTCGCTGCTGCTTTCTTTGTCTCATCTTTTGGCTTCTCGGCTGTTGATTTCGTCGATCTTGAAGTACTTGCTGCTTTTTTTGTCGCCATTTCTTTCTCCTCTGCTTATAGTAATCGGTGACTGAATTCATTTGGTTGCCAATGAGTGGCCCAACAGTTTGCGTTAATGGCGCTGGGGCAGGCGTGGATTCTGTTTGGGAACAGGAAAAAACTCGAAGCCAGCCTGCCCTGGTGGGCTAGGCCAAGGAAAAATAACAGAATCGCCCACATCATGTGCACGCATTGTTGGGCGGCGTTTTAAGAAATGGTTTTGATTTGCATTTTCCATTATTCTCTAAATCTAATATCCCCAAGCTTTCTGCTTAAATAGTTCGACTTCTTCAGGCTGTATAACTTCTTCAGTGTCAGATACCGATTTTACAATTAACTTTGATATGCTTAGCGCGTCTTTGAGACTATTGCTTGCTATCCATCCGTTTTCCCATAAATCTAGGGATTCGCCATTTGCGATTTTACAAATCGGTTCTTCACTAGCAAAGGTTATACCTATTGGTTGAATTACTCGTTGAAGCCAAATTTCAAGATAGCCATTATACGGTACACGATTCATTTTATTACGCACTTTATTCCATAAGCGAGGTTTTTCTTCGCTTAAAGCAAGTGAAATTAAGTGACTCAAAATGCCAGCAACTGCTGGAAACGTTGACGGGGAAACAAATCCAATATCTGTCGCAATGGCTACTTGCACTTCAAGGTCATCTGGCTTTTCTGTTTGAGTAGAAACTTTGGTGTGAAACTCGCTAACTAAGCGTCGAAGTGCTCCACTGTTAGGAAATCGTTGTCCAAAGGAATGGAGCCTAAGAAGTTGTTTTTGCATTGTTTCTGCATTTGTGTCCCCTAAGTCCTGTAAATCAATGCCAGCCAACTTATCTGGTTTAATAGACCCTTCAACAACACTCTTACTTAAAAGTGTTTTAGATAATCCCAACTTCATTCCTACTGAAATTAATTTTTCGCTGACCACTTTTAAAATTTCTTCGACCCTCTCATCGTTATTAGCGAATATTCTGTAATCGTCGCGGTACCTAAGTATGCGGAAATCAGTTGGCTTTCCTAGTACGAGATTGATTTGCTCATCCACATATCCAATAACAATTTCTGCTATGAAATCCATCAAAACTGAACCTTGAGAAATGCCGTTAGTTTGCCCATACCTACATGCTTGGATGTGCGTATCAATCTTGTTCCCTAAAAATGAGTCATTCCTTTTATTGCGCTTTGCTTCTTCTAAACCGTGAATCGCCCAAGAAATGCTGTGTGTGTAGAGAGACCCATAGCAATCCACAACGTCAGTATGGAGAACATGGCTAAACTCTAAAGAATATACTAAAGACCGTTGCTCAATATTTTGCCACCAACTCTTTATCTGGGTTGCTACATCTTTTTGATTGTCTGTGGATAGAACAGGCGCACTGCAACAGTCAACTGCGCCGCCTTCAAATTCTGACAACCGCTTTTGAATAATCGCCCAGTTAGCAGAATCACAAATCACGTTTACTAAAGAGACATAAATTGCTGGGTGGATCAATTCAAATGGTCGCCAAGCAAATTTCCCGTCTTTGTTTGCCAAAAAACTGTAATTTACCCCTGAAAAATCATTTGGATTTGAGGATTTGAATGCAGCAAAGTTCTTGTCACTTAACACTGTCGAAACATCAGTCAAAATCGGCTCAAAACTGATGTAGTTTGGCATGTCACTATTGAAGTAACTGCTTCCCTTAAGAAAATACGTTCTTGCTTCTTCGTTTGAAAGGTCAACTATTTTTTTCATATGCTTATATCTGTCTCGCATCTAGAGTGAGAACATTATTTTCCCAATATGTAAACTGCCAGCCGCCCAATCTACACCTGCCCCGCATGCTCTCTGCGAGGGTTGGTTCAAGTTTGTCAAGTAGTAAAAATATTTCTTTAAGTTCTGCCAAAACGGTTTCGCTTACAACAGTTAATTTATTAATTTTAGGTTTATCAGTTTCTGAATAAATCTGTAAACCATCAACTAAAAAGCCTTATCTCGCAAAGGTTTTAAGTTTTCTCTGGCGTCATTTGCTGCGCCATAGCATAACCCAAGACCTTAAGAAACTTTTTCGCGTCATCATGTCGATGCCAATTTAATGTTGAATAATCCTCCTCTACCAGAGTATGCCGTTGCCCGCTTTATTATTAGGTCAGATGGAATGTTGCCTAGTTCCAACAGCGATTGCTGAGAGGTATGGGTT
>CAYUSC010000197.1:862-3291 GCA_964447265.1 uncultured Candidatus Brevefilum sp. | reverse complement strand
CTTCCTGATATCTTTCATTTTTTCATTTGTTTACTTACCTAACAACTAAAAAACAAAGAAAATTTATGTATAGAGTAAATCGCCATTCTGGTGTAGTTAGATGGTTTACTGATTTTTCAAGTTGACTTGTATTAGAGAACAATTATTATTCTTGTGAAAACTCTACCAATAATTATCCCCATTGCAGAAAGTTTATTTTAGTTGGTTGGAATCCAACCTAGCATCCTTCGGATGTTATCCCGCCAGGCGGATTATACCGCAATTCCAATTTATTTAATCATCTTCCCATGAGTGTATTAAACAAGTCGCTTTCTTCGAAATCTTCGGCTCTCTCAAATTGTCCCTCGCTGTATTGGCCGGTATATTCCCATGAAGAAATTAGATCGGCCGGCCCCTGGAGCTTAAACTCATACAGGGTGGGCATATATCTGGTGGACCAATTCTCCTGCTGCCAGTCATAATAATAAAAATAGCGAATCCGGTTATCCGGGATTGACTCAAAAATGGAGTAACCCGGATATTCCGCATCCAATCCGGTCTCGGTCGCAAGTGTTTTTGGAATATCCCCCAAAGTAACCGGCGCGCTGGAACTTTGCATTTGAGCGGATCGCTGCCCCGCGGGTTTTGCCAGCAGAAGAGGCTGAGACTGACCTTGCAGTGGAAAAGTGGAATAGCCCTGTTTAGAGAAGCCTCCATGATCGCTCATGATCAGGATCAGCGAATCGTCATAGACACCCGCGTTCTTTAATTCAGCCAGCAAATTCTTGACGGGGACGAGCGAGCTGGCGGTTTGTTCTAGATAGCCGCTGTCCGTCCAATTTAGGGCGCCATCCAGTTGGTAGGGGTAATGCCCGCCAGATAGATGGATGAGTTTAAACATGGGTTGATCGGTGGTCACCTCAAATTCGTTGATCCTTGAATTAAAGGTCACAATATCCTTGTGCACATAATCCACCCCGGAATAATAACTTGCAACGAAGAGGGGTTTTAAAACCAGAGGTGAATAGCGAATGCCTGAAACCAGAATTTGTTGGGTGGTGGTGGTCACCTGATCTTTGAAAGACATGGTATGGGTGTGATTATCATAAATGGATGAGAAGAACGGCACGTAGGCATAACTTTCAATGGCGTAACCTTGTTCCCGCAATTGGTTCGAGATGGTTGTCTCCTCGATGGAAGACAGGAAATCATTCATTGGAACCAAGTTTTGGTAATGCTGCCCCGATAATATGAGCGGGATGGAAGGCAGGGTGGTGGAGTATCCGCCTACAGCGTTTTCATAGAAAACGAAATCTTTGAAAACATCCTGGTATTCAGGGTATTTTTCAAGGATGGGCTCAAAGACGCCGGTCTTGAAATTATCCAAAATGATGAGGATGACATTCTTGGTTGAATAGTTAAATTCCCCTGAATAGTCGAGATAGGTTTTTTCTGGGAGATCGCGGCTTTCTTTGATCAGCATGAACGCGGACGGAAGTGTGAACAAAAGGAGCAGAAAACTCAGGATAAATTGGTTATTTTTAAGCAGCTTTTTTCGAAAAATAATAAATAAGGCAATAATGGCGATCCAGACCAGGATCTCGATCCAGATCTTTTTGTAGCTTGCCGTCCAATCGATGGCCTGCCCATCCAGCGAACCCAGATCGTAGTTGATGAAATTCCCCTGAACCCACAAGCACACCAGAAGCGCGGACAATAATAAGGGGATGAACTTCAAGCGTTTCGAGAGAATGATCACCAACACTGAAGTAATGGCGAACCCAACGATTGAGAATAAGGTGAGGGTCGGCAGGATGTCTTCAAATGAAAAACGCACCATGTCTACATTTTGGGTGTAAACCGAGAGAGGGAAGGCTAGAAAAATGGAGATTGAAAAAACAAAAGACACCCAGAAATGTTTGGCGTTTCTCCTGATAAAACCCATGGTTATCCTTGTCACAAATTAAGCTCTTTATGAAGGTGTGTTGTTTGGCAAGCTCATGTGAATTATATGAGATTAATCAATTTGCAAGACTACTGAATTTTGTAAAGGGAGTATGCTCAAAGGTTTAAAGGCAGAAGAATCCTTCGCTTTACTGCTGACGATAATCCCATAAGGCGTTGACGATTGCCCATTCGCCATCCGTGTTCACCAGATGCAGATAATCAATAAAATCATTGGAGATCAATTTCACGCTCGCGACCGTGTCGGTATGATCCAGGATGGTGATTTCTTTGAGCCCATTCTCAGGGTCAGCGATCTTTCCTCTGCCGTTGTGAGTGGCCTCGACCATCCAGTCTTTATTGACATCCCATATCTCGTCATTGGAAACCACGCGCCGCTTTGCCAGATAGGGGGATAAGGCCCGCTGCATGCGTGCCCCATCGGCTGTGTACCAACCTTCCACATAGTCCAATACCCGTTTTTTAATGGCTTCGATCGTGTCCAT
>CAYUSC010000197.1:0-852 GCA_964447265.1 uncultured Candidatus Brevefilum sp. | reverse complement strand
TGTAAGGTTAACTATACAGGATTATTGCGGGGAATCCCACAGTCTTTTTGTCATTCAAGGGGAGGCCAATGAGCGAATGTAGAGGGGGATTAGCGGAGGCTCGATACACAGTTCAGGGTGGGTTTATTCGATCAATAGAAAAGGTGGGTTCAAAAACGAACCCACCCTAAGACTATTGTTCAAACTCTCTTCCCCCTGTAGATGAAAGATAGATTGCTTTTGAATAAGGCAAGCGAAGAACTATTTTGGTGTTTTCACCAATAGCCGATATCATGGCCATCCGACAAATCAAGTTTAGCTCTCCATTGAGCCTTAGGCATAACCCATCGGGTGAGTCGAAAAAGTGTACTTTTGTTCCTACCCTTACGACCATTAGTGTTATCCCATCCGGGATCATTCCAATCGGCTGAATTGTCACAAAGCCAAAAACCGAATAGAAAATAATTAAGCAGACAAAAACAATCGAGATAATTAGCCAAACTCTCTTTTTTGAGGTTTTCTTTATTGGTTCAACTTCTGAATTATTTGTAGAAATTTCTTCAATCATTTTTCCTCCCATGATCAATTCAATAAAAAAGCTTAGGTTCCTACAGATGTAGAATATTTTAAATGTACATTATCTTTAATAGCATATAGGCAGTTTGATGCGACCTACCAATAATTTTCCCCATAGATGATTTCTGCAACGAAAGTGGACCCGGCTGGGATCGAATGAAATCCCCCTTGTGGGGACCAGCCATCCTGCGGATGGCACACGGCCAAGCGGTTATGAGCCGCACGCTCTACCTGAGCGCCCTTTGGGCGACCACTGCACCCTGCGGGTGTCTGCGACCCATATTGGGGTTTCCATCG
>CAYUSC010000196.1:0-3295 GCA_964447265.1 uncultured Candidatus Brevefilum sp. | reverse complement strand
CGGCAGCCGGGCCGCAGCGCGCCGGTCAGCCGCCCGGTGGTGGGGACGTGAGCCGTGGTGGCGCCGCCGCTCTCCAGGTAAACCCCGGCCGTGAAGCGGTTGCCCTTCTTAATAAAGGTCGCCGGGATGAGTTCCCCGAATTTCATTTCCCCTCCCCCATAGCGGCCTTGATCTCCGGGTGGATCGGCCAGAACCCGCGAGCCACCGCCTGGTTATAGATCACCTGGGCCGCGGCGATCACAGCCTGCCGCGCGCCATAAACCGCCGGGTTGACCACATTTATCGAATCCCCATGGAATATCGCCAGGACCAGATTCTCGGTCTTCTGCATGAATCCCTTATCTTCAAACGCCGGGTCCAGCTTGCCCGCGTCCAGCGCTTCGATCAGGGCCAGCATATTGGCCTGCACGGCGTTGACATCAAAATCCGCCCTGGGTTCAATCGCCAGGAGCACGTTGATCGCCATCAATTCCCAGGCGGTCAACAAATCCACTGCGCTGCCGGTATTTTTATCCTCTGCCATTTCCACCATCCTTTCAACAATCCAAACCCACTCCGAAGATTATCAGCAAACAAAAAGCCGTCATGGATCGGATTTTTAATCCTACCATACCGGCTCTCAGTTGGAATAACGACCACCAACTCACGGGCTTAATCAATTCCCGCACTTTGTCTTTAACCTACAAGGAGCGTCTTAAGGTAACGCTCCCTGGAGGCGTGGGTCCCGCTAACATAGAGGAGAAAACTGGTTTTCACTAGTTTTGGTTAGCCTAGTCAGTCCCCAGAACCCTTTTTTCAATCCTGACTGATTGACTCCATTGTAGGGATTCAGGCGCTCGATTACCACCTGCCAGGGAAGTTATTCAACCGCTCCCCTGGTAGGGTTCAGTGGATTAACCCAATCCGCAAGGTCTCCTCAGCAGTATAAATCTTTCTGTTCAGCCTTTCGTCACTGCTTTCCTGATCCTGGGATGCATTTCAAATTCTCTGAATTTATCCACACTGTAAAAATAAAAAGTCTGTACCGCCTTGATCACTTCATCTCTGGCATAATAGATATCCCGGTCATCAATCGACAACGGTTTGCCTTGGACCAGATCAAGTAGGATCGCCTCAGTCTTTTTGAAGAATTTCTCGTCGTGGATTTGCCAATCCAATTCTCCCATTTGCAATTGAACCATCGCAAATCCCATCAGGGTGTTCATCTTGCTTGTGTCATATTGGCGGATCATATCCAGGATCTCACTTACCCAATCCTCGATCTGCCCGCCGCCTTTACTGGCTCTTCCTTTCCTGACCCCGCTGAGAATTCGATCCAAAATCAGAGAAAAGACCATTAAACCGATTGGAGCCCAGAGCCAATTCTGTGAGATTGGCAAAGGACGTTTCATAAAGGTCAGCACCAGCGCGCCGATCACACCCACCGCGGTAAGGACGACGGACAGGATATGCAGAACCTTCAGGAAGGCGGATTTATAGCCTTCAATTAAGGTCTGCAGCCCATAAAATATTGCCGCGGATAAACCGCCCAAAATGGGCGCTCCGATTTGCCAGAAAAGCCGCAGTCCGGTCCGATCCATTGGCAGCGTGAAGATCTCACCGGCAAACGAAGCCAATAAAATCAAAAATCCAGCACAAAGGATGATGGCAACGGCTATATAAGTATTGGATTGATGCGTTTCCCAGGATTTGCCTGGATGTTGCCGTTTCCAGACTTCTGCAACGGTGGCGTCTTTGACTTTTTGCGTAGAACCTTTGTAAACCCAAATATGGGTGTTGGATGCTGCTGACCCGTTACCCGTAAAGACAGTAGCAAGCAGCAGAATTAATGGAATCCCCAAGAAACCCAGCCAAAACATTGCCCAGAAGATTGTCATATTAAGCTCCTCCCGAACCAGGAAACCAATACCAGCTTAATAATTGTACAGTCTATCAAAAATCAATGTCAATATAATAAAAGCGCAAGATGTTCACATGAACATCTTGCGTTTATCATCAAAAATCATTCCAAAAGTCGATCAGGCTGTTTCAACGGCTTCAACCGCCTTCGGCTTCCAGAAGAACATCAGGATCGCCGCCACGAAGGCCAACCCACTGCCGAAAAGGAACGGCGCCGAGGGGCCGAAACCGCTCCATCCACCCACACCTTGCCAAAGTAAACCGGCGATCAGCGAAGCGGGAAAGTCAATGATGCCCAAAACGGCATTGTAGGTGCCATAGGCCGTCCCGCGCAGTTCCGGCGTCACCAGATCTGCAATCATCGCCTTGGCGGTGCCATAAGCCAGACCGTAATAGAGACCGTAAGCCACATACAACACCCAGATATGCCAGGGTTTCTGCGCCAGGGCAAAACCCAAATAAATCACGGCATATACCAGCCAGCCGCCAATGATCACCTTGCGCCGGCCGATCTTATCCGATAATGCCCCCGCGGGTGTGGAGATGAGCGTGTAGACCAGATTAAATACGGCCAGCATGATCAAGATTCCCAGGACGCTGATCCCCCGCTCCTGCGCCCTCAACACCAGGAAGGCATCCGAAGAGTTGCCCAGGTCAAAGATACCCACGATCAGCATGAAGACCAGAAAGGGTTTGCCCAACCCTTTGAAACTGATCTTCGGCGCTTTGACGGCCTCCCCGCGCTTGACGTCCTTCGCCCCAATCACTAAACTGAGCACGGCGATAAAAGCCGGAACCAGGCTGATCAGCACCACAGTCTTGAAAGTATCGGCGCCCAACGCTACTGTGTTGGACTGGGCCAGCCAGATCACCAAAGCCGCGATGAGCAGCCCAAGCACGGCGCCACCCGTGTCGGCAGCCCGATGAAAGCCAAAAGCCAGGCCGCGCTGCTCCGGTTCGATCGAATCGGCCACCAGGGCATCCCGCGGCGCAGTCCGCACACCCTTGCCGACCCGATCCGCCCAGCGGACGCCCGCCACCATGCCCCAGGTATTGGCAATATAGAAGAAGGGCTTTGCCAAAGCAGAGATGCCATACCCCGCCACGGCGATCCATTTACGCCCACCCAGTTTATCCGACAACCAACCCGAGAACACTTTCAGGATGCTGGCTGTGGCTTCGGCCACACCCTCGATCATCCCGATGATGCTCGTTTGCACACCCAGCACATTCGCCAGGAACAGCGGCAGGATATTGATCACCATTTCGCTGGAGATATCCATGAAAAAGCTGGTCAGGCTGACCGCCCAGACGTTTCGGGGGAGTGATTTGATCCCGTTGGAATGCGGCTTTTCCGGTACTTCTGAACCTTCCATGATCCCTTATCCTTGATTGG
>CAYUSC010000195.1:2765-3304 GCA_964447265.1 uncultured Candidatus Brevefilum sp. | reverse complement strand
CCGGGCCCTCAACGAGCATGAGCGCGGTCTGATTCCAGAAAACCAGCAGCAAGATAGCCCCGATGGCCAAAACCATCACAAGAGCAGCGGATACTTTTCCAGTTAAGCCATTTCTTCTGTTCATTTTTTGTTTTTCCTTTATATTTCTCGATCTTTTCCGATTTTTACGGAAAGCTTATATCTATCGTGTCTGTTACCAGCTTGGCTTCATCCATTCCTGCATTTCCTAAGGCAACCTGCGTGAAATCGCCCACACATTTCGGTATCTCGCACAGAAAATTATCGTGAATAGAGACCTGTTACTTAATAAACGAGCGCACTGACAGCAAACAGAAACCGGTATTCAAGAGGCAATGCGCCACCATGCTGAGATAAATGTTATGTTTGCGCCGCACAACGTAAGCCAAAGGATAAAAGGCCAGGATGCGTGTAAAAAACTGCCAGGGTGAAAAGAAATGGTAGATGGAGAACAACAGCACATTGACCAGCGGCGCCCAGCCCCCCAGGGTTTCCATGCGCGGCAGCAAGTAACCGCGAAA
>CAYUSC010000195.1:0-2704 GCA_964447265.1 uncultured Candidatus Brevefilum sp. | reverse complement strand
CCATTGACCAGCAGAAAGAGAAGGTATGTAATAGTCAAGACAGGTTGACTATACGCATCGGGGTTAACCTGGTTGATCTGGAACCAATCCGGCAACCAGGCGAAGAACCTGGATTTGATCACCAGGTCAAGATCCTGCAGCAGCATGAATCCCAGGATGGACCAGATCAAGATAATTGGGATAATGAGAAGGTAATCCTTTTTTGGCAATGGCTCACGGTTCAAAACGATTCCCTCAAGCGAGAGCTTCTTGTTCCGCCGATAGCCCAAAAAAACGAGCCAACCCAATTCAACCGGGATTAAGGTGATCAGGATCGGAATCAAAAGCGCCAGCAGCGCAGGCAGGTGATTCTCTCTCAGCCACGGACCAAGCAGAATGAACACAAGAGTAATCAGAGCCCCCGGTAATAAATGCAGACCCACCATCTGAAAGACCGTATGCTGTTTCGTCTCACTGTACATCATAAATTCACCTCTTCCATTAATAAGCTCTCGCTTCGTATCCATGCTGCTGTTCATAGCCAACTTGTCCCGCTTCGGTACTTGCCATCTACAGAAAGATGGCAAACAGGTAACCTGTTCCAACCATCAGGACGTTACTGATGCTATGCATCAAGATCGGGTAGAGGATGCTGCGGCTTTTTTGGTATACAAAGCCGTTCAGAATGCCCATGCCAAAAGCATAGACCAGCCCAAACATATTCACTCCCGATATGGAAAACGGGGATACGGTCCATTGCACATGCGCGGCCGTGAAAAGCAAGGAAGCCAACACCACCTCCAGGCTCACATCCTTTTTTTCGGATTGATTGCTTCCAAACGCATAGGCAAGTAACGTCACCGGCAAAGCGCGGTACAGGATTTCTTCTGCAGGGCCGCTCAAAAAGAGCTGAAACCCCAGGTACCCAAGCGTGTTTGTCGCGTTCAGCGGATAGCCATAAGTTACCGGCTGACCAAGAACTACCATCAGTACATGATAAGAAACGGCTACAACCGCGGTTGCAAGCGTGAAGATCAGTAGATACTTTCTCCCCTCTTGCTTTTCACCCAGGTGAAAGCCAAAATCCAAGTGGATCACCGTTTTGATGATTAAAATAACAACCAGCGCAACCAGCATCTGCACCAGGTGATGAACTGACAGTCTGGCAAACAGCTTATTCGGATCAACTGAGTCATAAGAAAACAGATCCGCGATTGCCCATCCGAACTTTCCAACAATGATCTGCATGATAAACAGATTGATGAATGCCAGGCTTCCTGCCATTAGCTTGGTTGTCTTGCCCATTGCAGCCTTTTCAATGTTCATTTTGGTCCTTTCCAAACCATTTTTCCAGCATCTGGTTTATTGATCATTTTTGCGTCAGACGTAATTACAGTTCTTCACTTCTGCGATTTAGTAGAGCGAGGGAGATTATTGCGCCGTCATAATCTCTTCAGCTCTACAAATTTTGTATTCGATGGATTATCGGTTCATCCCGATGAAGGGATCTAAATAATTGATTTGTTGGGCTTTATAAAAGTCTTCACTTTTTGTAATGCTGATCCGTCTGTCAATTTCTCCTTGATCAAAGAGATTTTGGATTTGATTTTTTGACAGATCGCTGACTCTGCCTTTATTTACTATGTGGTTCTTTCCAAAAATGGAAAAGAACTTATTGAATAATTCACTGATGTACAATTGTTTCCTAACGTTCTTCATTACGGTCCTCTTCAAAAACTTGACTTCTTTCACAATATTCGTGTATCTACATGGCGCATGGCATCGTGTGAGATGCCTCTGGGGTAATCCTACAAACATGGCGGCACAAGTTCGTTAAATAAACGTTACAGAAGCAGATAAATCTACTTTCTTCACAAAACAGAAGTTTTTCTTGTAGAAAAGTCCGAGTTTGGGCCTTTTAAGCCCAATTTTCGAGTTCGTATGTTCAAGGCAAGTACAATTAACTTAGCGAGGTCTTTTAAGACCATTGGAACCGCCAACTGTCCGCACCAAATAAGGAGTCCAATGGAAGCGATAAAAGTATATTGGTTGGGTATTCCCACAATTGAACGCGATGGTACTGTTGTTAATCTTGAAACCCGGAAAGCGGTTGCTCTCCTCGCCCGCCTGAGCCTTTCCGCTCCATCTCCGCTTTCCAGAGAAAACTTAGCCACCTTGTTTTGGCCAGAATATGATCAGGTTCATGCCGCGGCTAATCTGCGCCGCTCGCTTTATGCCATAAACCGCGCCCTGGGCCCTGATCTCATCATCAGCAATCGCGAGCAAGTTTCGATCAACACATCTTGCCAATTCTGGCAGGATACCGTTGAGTTTCAGCACCTTCTGCTCGCGCTAAAGTCCCATAACCATGAGGGCACTGCCTGTGCTGAATGTATTGAAAAACTCGAATCGGCCACGGCGCTTTATCGAGGTAGTTTTCTTGAAGGACTCAACCTGCCTGACGCGCCTGAATTTGATAACTGGCAGTACCTGCAGCGTGATCAGTTCGAGCAGGACCTGGCTTCAGCATTGGAGAAGTTGACCCTTGCCTATGCTTCCCTGGAAGCCTGGGAGAAGGCAATTCAAACGGCTCGCCGATGGGTTAGCCTGGATGCCTTGAATGAAAAAGCCCAGCGAACGCTAATCGAGTCGTTGGTAAAAGCTGGCCAACTTGGTGCTGCCGTTCAGCAATTTGAGGCCTACTCACGAGTATTAAATGAAGAAC
>CAYUSC010000194.1:0-3389 GCA_964447265.1 uncultured Candidatus Brevefilum sp. | reverse complement strand
CCCCGGCGACTGCTACTACCTGTTCTTGAGCCTGTTCTGTAGTCTCCGTTACGGTAGCGTCCATTACAGTTAATCGATCTGCGGTAAGGACGGCCGCATTTATATTCGGTGTGTATACGCCGTAAAGGCGGAGGATGTTTCCCCTCAGTTCAGTCCTAACCACTGGTAGGTTTCTGGTGCTGTTCACTATCTTAAATAGTGGAAAACTGCTTTTCTTAACATTGACCGTGATGGTCATACAGTTTTTACCGGCCTTGTCTGCTACTTCTAGCCTCGTCATTGTCCCCTGATAGTCGCTGGCCGATAAACCGATCACCTCTCCACTCACTGTAGAAACCGCGGACGGGTCCTCCACATACAGCCAAACCTCTAGCCCCAGTAAACTTTCAGATAGCGGCAGAAACGCTACACGATCGGGGCGTATGACGTTTTCTTGTGTGAGTAGGGACCAATGTATATCTACATTATCTTTTACCCAGGCAGGGGTATAAATCCCCGACTGTATACCTTCTTTCAGTTCCCTAATTAACAATAGAGTGTTTGTCAGCATCAACTCCCCTCCCCTATCTATGCCCCAAAAACTCGACCCAGGCATTGTCGAACAGGCTGGCGGTGTTGACCGCAGCCACCTCGTGTGTATTGTCGTGAAGAGCCCCCACTACCTTAACATCTACAGGCATACCGGATGTATCTAGGTCAAGTATGTACGCCTCCGTTGTAATCACCACCGATACGGGATCGCCCAGGTCTTCGTCGTCGTTGACGTAGTTTAGATCCCTGGGCACGTACCCCAACCGGACCATACATATTGCGTCCACCGCCTGCCTGAAGTCCTCTGGAAGGTCGGACACTTCCTTGAACTCCTGGTCAAGAATAAGGTCTATGAACCCCCTGCTCTCGACGGCTATCGTTCCACCGTCTCCGGTGCCGTCGTCGGCAGCCAGTTCGTGCGAGACTCTCAACCATAGATACTTTTTCATGCCTCTTCCTCCTTTTTGCAGCCCTGTATGAAGTCCAGGAAGGTCTGTTCATCATCCTCTACATTCTCCTGGGAGAGGTCTTCAGGAATACCGTTATCTCTCTTATCTTCTGCCCATTCGCTGTACAGTGCTTCTGCTCGTTCCCGGATTTCTTTCAGAGATGCTACTTCCGGGTGTGCTACCAGGGTACCGTTTACAAAAAAACCTCCATGGTAGTTATAGTCTGTATCCGTCATCAGGACATCCACTTCGGACGTGCATAACACCTCGACATTACCGTCATACATGTTGACAAAAACTTTCTGTCTCTCGCTCACGTCAACCACTCCCTTATTCTTTTGTGTAACCACCACATACCCTTTTTCCCTCAGTAATAGTCCAACACGTGCATGTCCTCGGACTGCAGCGCCCTATGAATAAATTCGCAGTACTTGTCAGAGAAAAAGTCCTGGAGGCCTGTCAGGTCTATTTTGTACAGCCCCCAGAGGCTGTCTACGGTTTCTCCTTCTTCTTGCAGGACCGCACCGTACACGTATCCCCCCAGCCACTGGTTGTACAGATCGATCTCCGCCTCCATTATTTTTCGGGCGATGTTCTTTACTCGTCTGGAAACCCTCTTCACCTTGTACTCTTCCCGTAGCTGCTTGTGGGGCAGAAGGTATTGCCCATGTTCTCCGTAGGCCACATGCCTGTCGTTCTCCTTGCCTAGCGTGATTTCTGCACTTCCCATACGCGGGTATACCATTACGGGGTAGTGCAGCAGTCCAGATACGGACTCGTCCCGAATAAACCGGTACAGATGGTCCCAATCGTAATAGTTGTGAGGGTCCCCCAGATGCTTCCATTCACCGTTAAGGATTACCAACTCCCCCAGGGGGTCCATGTCCTCGCGCGGGGAGGGGCATTCAGTGTCCCACACTATCTGGAGCCGTAGCGGGCCTTCCTCGTACTGACACACCACATCCTCCATAAAACCTACCCCCCGCTGTTTCCCAGGGCGTCCAGATTCACCAGCTGGAGCTTCAATATAGCACTAAGACTATAATCGTCGCTCACGTACTTTGTGTGGTCGTCGACGTCCATCTGGATGCGCTCCACCGTGTAAAAATTCTCCAGGTTCAATTCCCCGGTTTTGAACTTCAACCATGCGTCCATGGCGTCCTCTACGGTATTGAATAGGTAGCGCACCGTAGCGGAGCTGTGTGTCCTTATTTCCACGGTCAGGTAGTTATTGTAGAAACAGGCCGAAAGCCTGTAGTAGCATTTCTTCTCCTGGTTGTGCACCGACTGGTCTTGCACCAGGTACATCCCGTCGGTTCCGCAATAATTGTGGGCCGACAGATGCCACCTCAGCAGTTCGCGCAACCATTGGGCGTGGTTCCGGTCCGGGTAGTGCGCCACCAGTTTTCTATACCGGGGCAGCACGGCGTCCAGTGCGGCGGCGTAGGCCTGTTTAGCCTCGGCTATTAGCTCCTTTCTGGTTTTTCTGCCATTGTCGAAGTCCAGGGTGAGCACCACGTAGACCTGCTCACCCTCGACCGTATCGGTTATGGTTACCTCGTTGTAGTGTGTCTTTATGTCCACTGTTTCACCTCCGTACAGATATTGCCGTCCCATTTCCGGTGGCCTGTATTTGGGACGGCAACCGTTTTGTAACATGTAGCATCTATTACTCACTATGCCTACTCGGTTGGAACCACGCAATCCCTGTATTCATCGAAGAAGTCGTAGGCGGAGCCGGCGTATTCGAAGCCGCACGAGTAACACGCGACATCGAACTCGCCCGACATGTTGTCGCTCGTGTTTTCGTCTTCAGCTGTCAACCTGCCATCCTCAACGTACAGGTTTTGCGGGATACTGTAATCTACTCTCACTTCCATTTCATCTCCGCACTCCGGACAAATGAACTTAACCGCTTTTCGTATACCAGACACCTTTTCGGGCACTATACCCACCTCCATTTATGTATCGCCGTCCCATTTCTGGTGGCCTGTATTTGGGACGGCAACCGTTTTGTAATTTACTGTTTTATATGCGGGCCCGGGCAGGCCTGCCTTTCTTCAAGCCCTTGACACGCATATCCAGCTTGTCGAGAACCGGTCCCAATTCAGGGAGGGCCTCTTCCTGGGAACGTAGTGCATACATCAGGAAGTGGCAGATCTGCCTAACGCGTTCCCTGGTTATGCCGAACTGGTCACCCGTACGCTGCAAGGTCACAGGTTCGGGATTGCCTTTCAGCAGGCCGTAACGCGTAAAAAACACTTCCGTGTTGCGATATAGGGATCTGAGGGCCTTGCCAACTCCTCCACTCTGATGAGTGCCTCCGCGAGGATTGTCTGTTCCTGTATGGTCAGGGGCACGGCGTCGCCTCCTTGAGCCGTATGGCCCCATCCTCCACCCTGATCTGCA
>CAYUSC010000193.1:0-3396 GCA_964447265.1 uncultured Candidatus Brevefilum sp. | reverse complement strand
CGAATGTTCGGATTTTCCGTGTAAGCGACTGAAATCTCTCGATAAGCGCTATCGAACAAAATACCACATGAGTATGATGGAAAACCTTGAATTCATTAAAGACCAAGGCATGCAAGCCTTTTTGGATAAGGAAGGCCGGCAATGGACCTGTGAAAAATGCGGCAGCCATCTGATCTGCTGCCACAACGGCTTATGTTTGAGCTGCGACTTGGAAGCATTTATTCAAAATAAAAAGTATCGCTGGGGTGAATAACCGGCTATTGTTCAGCGGAAATTATCGAAATTTTCCTTTTTCGGTATAATAATCTATGTAAAGTAAACAAATAAATAACGAAAGGAATGAAATCATGAAACTCATCTTACGTTGGTTAATTACCGCGGTTTCGCTGTATGTCGCCGTGCTGATCGTGCCCGGTATCTCTGTGGATGGGAATGCCTGGGTAGCCTTCACCATCATGGCCCTCGTTTTGGGGTTGGTCAATGCCCTCGTCCGCCCTATCCTGAAAATGCTGTCCTGCGGCGTCATCATTCTCACACTCGGCCTCTTCGTCTTTGTGATTAATGCCGCAACCTTCATGCTGGCTTCCTGGATCGCCCAGAACTGGCTCAACATCGGTTTTTACGTCACCGGTTTCCCTGCCGCCCTGCTTGGCTCCATCGTTGTCAGTGTAGTCTCAGTGGTCTTGTCCTCAATTCTGATTGACGATAAGGAATAATCAGCGTCATTCAATAAAAATAATGCTTGTCAAGGCACAGCCTTTCAGGTATACTTCTTTGCTGTGTTGTTCAAGAACTGAGCAATGCAGCAAAGAAGCCAAAATTTAATAGGTTTCTTTCCACTGCCCAACTATCCACGATAGTGAAAGGCAGCAAACCCGAGGAAAGGAGAATCCAAATGCGACAGTATGAATTAATTTACATCGTCCAACCTGATCTGGACGAGGAAACCACGCAAGGTATTGTTGAACGCGTGAACACCCTCATCACAGACAATGGCGGCAAGGTCCTCAAGACTGATCTTTGGGGCACCAAGTCCCTTGCTTATGAAATCCAGAACTTCCGGGATGGATACTATGTATACATGGAAGTTGAAATGGAACCGGATTTCGGTACTCAACTTACCCAGACCTTGCGCTATATTGAACCGATCATCCGGCACATTATTGTCAAAAAGGACGAGTAATTCCGTCCTGGGATAAGAAAGTGAGGCCTTTATGGCCCATTGCTTAAATAAGGTCATGATCATTGGTTATCTCGGAAGAGATCCCGAGATGCGGTTCACCCCCACCGGCAAATCGGTTTCCAGCTTCTCGGTTGCCTGCAACCGGTCCTGGAAATCAAAAGACGGAGAGCGGCATACGGACACCGATTGGTTCAATGTTGTCGCCTGGGGAGATTTAGCAGAGATATCCAAACAATATCTGTCAAAAGGCAGCATGGTTTACGTCGAGGGTCGTTTGCAGATCCGGGAATGGGTTGACAGCAATGGCAACTCACAAAAATCGGTGGAAATCATCGCCCGCGATATCATGTTGATGGATAGCAAGAACAAGAATATTCAGAATGACACAGAAGATTTCGAGGATTTCCCCTTCTAACCTTCTGTTTGAACAAGGAGTTCAAAATGAGTGAATATAGAAATCGAGGCAATTTCTACACGCGTTCTAAGGTTTGCCAATTTTGCAACGATAAGGATCTTGTGATCAATTATAAGAACACAGACCTTTTACGTCGCTATATTGACGACACGGGCAAAATTCGCCCCCGACGCCAGACCGGTGCCTGCGCCAAACATCAGCGCGCGGTTGCCAAGGCTATCAAGAACGCTCGGCATATTGCCTTATTGCCTTTCTCAGGCAATTAGACGGTTTATCCAAGCCCATTAAGTAGATAGGTCGACACCAATGGCAAATGAAAAGCAGAGCAATAGAACACTTACTAAGAAACACCTGGCACGGAAACAGCGTGAAGAGCAACAGACCAAAGTTATCCTCATTGTCACCATTGTCATCGCAGTTGCTGTCGTTGGTTTGATTGCCTATGGTTTGATCCAGAGTAACATCATCCGGCCGAATCATACCATTGCCACGGTTGGCGACCAGGTTATCAAGGCCAGTGAGTTGGATTCCCGCGTCAAATATACAAGGGTCCAATTGATCGATCAGGCCTACACTTATTACCAGTACTACACCATCTATGGGTCCGATCTGGGCGGAAGTTTCTTGCAATACGCCCAGAGTTTTGCATCGCAACTGTCCGATTCGGAAACATTGGGCAAAGGGGTGTTGGATGATTTGATCTATGAAGCCATCATCCGGCAGGAAGCGGCTGCCAGAGGTATTACGGTCACTAAAGAAGAGGTTGATCAGGCAATGCAGGAAGCTTTCGGGTTTTATCCTGACGGCACCTCAACCCCAACCACAACGGCAACCGTCGTAGCGACCCCCACCTACTCCAAAACGGAGTTGGCTCTGGTTCCCGCCACCAGTACCCCCACCGAAACTCAGGAACCCACTGAGACTCCTGAGGTGACGGCCACTTCTTCAGAAGAAGCCGTTGTCACCGAGGAGACTGCTGCGGATGAGGAAACAACTGGCACCGAGGAAACCGCGACCCCCGATGTGTCCCCGACCATCACATTGACACCGACCATAACGCCGACCCCCACAACCTATACGACCGAGATTTACGGCCAAAATCAAGATGATTTCGACACCAGCTACAAGGACTATGACTTTACATTTGATCAATTATGGTCGATGTACGAGGTCACCTTGTTGAGCGAGAAACTTGAAGCCGAGATCACCAAGGATGAGGTCCCGGTTGAGGAACAGGTTTGGGCCAGGCATATCCTGGTTGAGACTGAGGAAGAAGCTCAGAATATAATCGACCTGCTGAACGAAGGTCAGGATTGGTCTGCGTTGGCGGCGGAATACTCTCTGGACACATCCAACAGTGACAATGGCGGTGATCTGGGATGGTTCAATGCCACCACGATGGTCCAGGCATTTACTGACGCCGCTTTTGCCCTGGAAGATGCAGGTCAAATCAGCGATCCTGTTCAGACCGATTACGGCTGGCACATCATCCAACTGATTGGCAAACGTGAAGTCCAAATGTCCGAATCAAACTTCCAGGACAAAAAAGACACCGTTTACAATGAATGGCTGGCAGGAATCCGGGATGCTCGTGAAGATATCGTCATCAGTGATGATTGGGCCGAATACGTCCCCACCACACCGGCAATGTCTACCTCCCTGCTGAGCGCCATTATGCTGGGCAGTTACTAAGATACACCCTAACGAATCAAAAAAGAAGCGCTATCAAGCGCTTCTTTTTATTTAAGTCGCTTATATTATTTCAGATAAGCCTCGTCAACATCTTCCAGCTTGAGGC
>CAYUSC010000192.1:0-3431 GCA_964447265.1 uncultured Candidatus Brevefilum sp. | reverse complement strand
GATAGACCAATTCTGAAGGGCTGCCATCCAATTCTGAGTCGCAGCCTTCCATCGGTAGGATGGCCAGACGGTTTTGGCATGTTTTTCCGTTGATCTGGACTGGTTGACGCAAAACCGACCAATCTGCAGAAAAGGGTATGGAGACATCCAGTTCCCTGGCTTTTTCCTCCAAGGCACTCAGGCTGTCAAAATTAAACTTCTCATGCTTGCTCAAAATTCACGCTCCTTATATTCCAGCTTTCAAAAAACTGGAAAGATAATTTAATCCAGCTTCGGCAACTTCATCCGGTTCAGCACTCTCCAAAAAGCCTGAGTCCAGGCCTCCGTAAGTAAAGGTTTCCATCGTCAAGTGGCCGTCATACCCACCTGTCTTCAGGACATCAAAATAAGCACGCCAATCAATGTGCCCAGTGCCTGGAGCACCGCGATGGTTCTCACAAGCGTGGAAGTGAAAAAGCTTGCCGGCAGAGAGGGCAATATTTAGAGCATCAAGCGGATTTGATTCTTCAATGTTTGCCTGGTAAGTGTCAAAATGAATTCCCAGTGCAGGGCTGAAAACCGCGCTTATCAAATCCATTGCCTGGGCAACCGTATTAACCACGCTGGTGCGGTAGCGGTTGATCGGCTCAATGGCCAAGTTCACGCCAAGCTTCTCTGCAGAAACGCTGAGCGTGCTCAGCGTATCCAATGCCCTGTTGCGTTCAGTCGCCATTTCTTCTGGTGCCAGAAAGTGGCGCTTGCCAGAGCCAGCGTAGAGTGGACCTGCAAGAACTTTGGCACCCAATCTGGAACCAACTTCCAACCCCTCCAGTAAATACTGGATGGTCTCTTGTCGGGTGGCTTCATCCGGACTGCTGCCGTCCAGGCCGTTGGTCAGCTGCGCACAAAGTGTCAGTTCCAATTTGGTCCTAAATAAGGACTCAGCAATTCCTGGAAGGTCCCACTCAGAAACCCGATTGAGTGGCAATTCAACAGCGCCAAAGCCCAGGTCGGCAATATGCAGAATCAGACCCACGATATCATCACAGGGATCTTTGGTCCAGTTCCACAAATTTATGCCTATTTTCATACTTAACCTATCTTATGAATTCCATGCCGCATGCAAAGCCTCAATGAGCAAGCGCGGATAAGAATACTCAAGCAGTAAAGACGCTGGCACCATTATGCGCAGAGGACGTCTGCTCGCGATAGAGCTTCAGCCAACCTTTTGCTGGTTTTTCTACACGCTGCCATCGGGTTTTCCGTTCAGCCAGAATATCTTCGTCAACCAACAACTTTAAGCTGCGGTTGGGAATGTCAATCTCAATCAAATCGCCATTTTCAACCAGCGCGATAGGTCCTCCAAAATAGGCTTCCGGGGAGACATGCCCGATAGCCAGACCGCCAGTGGCTCCTGAAAAGCGGCCATCTGAAACCAGCGCGATTTGGGTGCCAAGGTTTTTCCCGAGTACCGCCGCCATGAAAGTTTCCATGTGAGGCATGCCCGGGCTACCCTTGGGGCCTTCATAGCGGATAACCACAACTTCACCCGGTAAAATTTCGTCCTTAAGAATGCTCTGCCAAGCGTCATCCTGAGAGTCGTAGACGTGGGCCGGGCCTTGAAACTTCCAAACCGATGGGTCTACGGCGCTAAATTTTACAATCGCGCTTTCAGGGCAAAGATTGCCTCGTAGCACCGCGATGCCACCCTTTGCCATGATTGGTTTACTTCTTGGGCGGATGACTTCTGATTCAACCAGTTTGGCATTCGTGGCTTTTTCAAATATCGAACTGAAGTAACCTTGGGTGTCCTCAAGCATGGCCGGTTCCTCGACGAGGCGAGCAAGAACAGCCGCCAAACCACCATCCCGGTCAAAATCTTCCATAGTAAAACTTGGGTGATTTGGATAAATACTGCTGAGGACTGGCACTTTTTCACTTATGTCATCAAAGGTCTTGACGTCGATCTCAATACCAATCTGTTTGGCAATTGCAGGAATGTGCAGGATGGAATTGGTTGAACCACCAGTTGCCATCATGTAGGCAATAGCATTCATAAAATTTTCCTTACGGATAAAATCACTTGGCTTCTTATCTTCCTTGATGGCCTGTAAGATGGTCTCTCCAGCCTCAACAGCCATCTGCTTCCAGGCAGGTGTTTGGCTTCGGACGCTGGCATTACCATCCGGTGAAAAACCAAGTAATTCGGCAAGCGCGCACATGGTATTGGCTGTGCCCATGAATGGGCAGGCACCCGGCGTAGGGCAGGCATGCCTGACAATTTCTTTATAATCTTCCTTGCTCAGGGTGCCTTGTTTATAAGCGGCATAAGCTTGTTTGGTATGCGTCAGGGTCAACATCTTGCCCTTGTGCCGGCCGCTGGCCATATACCCGCCGGTAAACATGACCGCGGGAATGTTCACCCGCAAGATACCCATAAGGGCACCAGGAACAATCTTGTCACAGGTTGCCAAAACGACCATGCCGTCCAGACGGTTTAGCTCTGCCAAAGTTTCCACTTCCATCGAAACCAAATCGCGGGTTGGGAGGGTATAACGGTCCCCTTCGGTGTTTGAGCACATGCCATCACAAATGCCTGTAATGGGCAACTCCACTGGCAAGCCGCCCGCAGCTGCGATGGTTTGTTTGAGGGTTTCAATCACGTCTTTGAAGGCAAAGTGGCCTGGGTTCATCTCATTCCAGGCATTCAGGATGCCCACCACAGGCCGGGTGACTTCTTCGTCGCTAAAACCTTCTGCGAATAGCAGGGCGTTGCGATGGTCTAAAGATTCTTCGTTCCATACTCTGGTCATATCTTCTCAATTCCGTTTTCTAAGCACCCAGGTAAGCTTTTTTTACTTCTTCCGAGTCTAAAAGTTCTTTACCGGTGCCACAAATATTGATCATGCCGTTTTCAATAACGCATGCTTTATCACAAATCGACAGTGCTTTACGGGCATTCTGTTCGACAAGCAGGATGGTAATGCCCATTTCTTTGATTTTCAGGATTAGGTCAAAGACCTGATCAATGATCAAAGGCGCTAAACCAAGGCTGGGTTCATCCAAGAGAAGCAATTCCGGTTTTGCCATTAATCCCCTGCCAATAGCTAACATTTGTTGTTCGCCACCTGACAAAGTGCCTGCGAATTGATTTGACCTTTCTTTGAGAACCGGGAAAAGCTCATATTGCTGTTCCAAGCGTGCTTTGACCTCTTTTTGATTGGTGCAAAGGTAAGCCCCGACCAGTAGATTTTCCTCAACGGTCAATCCGGAGAAAGTTTTACGACCTTCGGGCACGTGCACAATCCCCGCAGCAACAATTTGGTGTGCTTGCTTTGGCAGTTTCTCGCCTTTAAAAAGAATTGCCCCAGCTGTTGGTTTCACTAGTCCGGAGATAACCTTTAACAGTGTTGTCTTGCCCGCGCCATTTGAGCCAATTACACTGACAACTT
>CAYUSC010000191.1:0-3502 GCA_964447265.1 uncultured Candidatus Brevefilum sp. | reverse complement strand
TGTTTGTTGGTGAAGCCCAGGCGCTTTTCCACCTCGATCTCCACCGGCAGGCCGTGGGTATCCCACCCGCCGCGGCGTGAGACGTGGAAACCGTTCATGCTCTTATAGCGCGGGAACATATCCTTGAACACCCGCGCCAACACATGATGCACGCCCGGCTTGCCGTTGGCGGTCGGCGGGCCTTCAAAGAAGACGTATTCCGGGCCGCCCTCACGGTTGGTCATGGACTGGTGGAAGACGTCGTTCTGCTTCCAGAAGCGCAGGATTTCCTCTTCCAGCAAATTGATATTCAATCTCGATGAGACAGGTTCGAACATGAAGCCTCCGATAAAGGTAATTTAAAAACAAAACTCATCCCAATCAGGGACGAGTTGTAAACCCGCGGTACCACCCTGGTTTCCACGTATGTGTGGACACCTCAATCGGTTACGCCGGCAAAGGATGCCAGCCAAACCGCACGTTGATAACAGAGGGTGACTCTGGCGCACCTACTAGCCCGCTCGGGCGTTCAGCTTGCCGCTCCGGAAGGATTTTCCACACTCATGGCTTCCCGGCTCTCACCTACCCCGGGATCGCTGCCAGCCAGCGGAGGGCGTACTCGTTTCCATCATCGCGTTGGGTCGCAATTTCTGACCTCTAAATTATGCCACACGCGAGGAAAAGGGTCAATGGAGGTGAAGGGAAAGAAGGTGAAAGGTGAATAGTGGATTGTCCATAGGGTTGGTCCTTGACCCACCGACGTAGATGTCACGTACGTGGCTTCGCCGCGGTACATAACCTATAATGACTTCCCATTCATAAATGTAGGTCACGTGCCGCGTAGCGCACGTGACAGAAGCACAAAGCTCATACCCCTCATCATGCCGTAGGTCACGCTTCCAGCGTGACAAAAAAGTCATGCAGATGGCTTCGCCACCATGCATGACCTACGCAACTCTTAATATTGGGAGGAAGATCACATTATCACAGAAATGGACAAACTAGTACAAAATAGCATCAATTGTTAGGATTATGAAATAAAGTAAGATTCCCGATATTGTTAATATTCCAAAATAAACAAACCAGCCCTTTATAACTTTTGTGTTATGTTCAATCTTGTTTAACCTATTGAGTAATTTTTCAATTTGTTCACTTGATGCCTCAACATTATCCATGATTTCTCCCATTTCCTTAATTTTCTTCCCTATTACGTTGCTTGCCCACTAACCATAGGTCAAACTTTCAGCGGGTAGGTCACGCTTCCAGCGTGACGAAAAATGTCATAGCGGCGGCAGTATTGTTATGGATAGCCTTCATCCTTTGTAAAAATAAATATGAGGTCTTGTTTCCGAGGAATAAACCCAACTACGAACATCATATTTACGCAGAATAAAAACTCCTATGAAAATACACCAACTAATAAGATCATAAGATAATACAAGAATCCAAATATGGATAATATTCCAAAGTAAATTAACCAACCCTTGATTACCTTCGTGTTATGTTCAATCTTTTCCAACACAACAAGTAATTCTTCAATTTGTTCATCGCTTAACTCAACACTACTCATAATTTATCCTTTCCCTTAAATTGATTTCCGATTGTCTCGTTTCCAATTTGGAGAAGAAAATAATGTAACAAATATCCCACTATATAGATCTGACCTCCCACTCTTCCATCCCCTCCTCAGGTATTACCTAAATCCTGGCCATTCCGCCAATTAGTCCCACCCAATAAGCTGATGCTTAATTCTCATTATACTTGCATACTATAGTTACTCATTCCTCCCTTCATCACCGTTTTCGCCCCTTTTTTATCTCAGGCAGGTCTCATATGAAACGTCTCTTCTGGAATGCCAACGAAAACCGGCTGCGGGCCGGCTGGCGGGTGGTCATCCAAATGCTGTGGGTCACCATTCCCTATGTGATCCTCGGGTTGTCGGGCTTCTTTTCCGATGGCGTGCTGATTGAGCTCAAAACCAGCGTGGTCGGCGTGACGGTGACGGTCAGTTCGGTGGTCGTGCTGGGCCTTTTTGTGGATAAACGCAAGCTCACCGATTTTGGCGTCCGCCTCCGCCAGAAGCGCTGGTGGCAGGACTATTTGATCGGCGTGCTGGGTGGTGTGGTCGGGGTCAGCGCCTATGTTCTGGTCCTGTGGCTTGGTAAGTTTGCTGATGTTGGCCCCACCCTGCAATCTGCCGGTACTGCCGGTCAAATCATTTCAAAAATGCTGTTGTTTCTGGCGGCCTACATGGGTGTCGGACTCTTCGAAGAATTGATGCGGATCTACCAGGTGCGCAACCTTGCCGAGGGCTTCACCAACAGCAAGGGCCGCCTGTTTATCTCCCTGGCCTCGGCTGTTCTGATCGCGGCGCTCTACTCCGTGGTGATGCACCTTGCCAACCCCAACCCGTACTTCCTGACTTATGTCTTCATCACCACCACGATCTACGGTTTCTTTTACCTCTGGACAGGGCGTTCCGGCCTGGCGATGGGTATGCACTTCGCCTGGGATTTTGCCGCCTCCTGCATCTTCAGCCTGGGCAGTATGGCCTCCCCCTCCTACCCGGCCTTCTTTTATGTCCTCTATCAGACTCCTACGGAAGCGGCGCTCAATAAGGCCATCTTCCTGGGCGTGGCCGGTAAGCTAGCTGGACTGCTCGTGGTCCTCCTTTGGTTGAAATTGCGGGATGGAAAGATCAAGCTTAATCCTGCCTTGACCCAGCCCACCTTAAAAGAACGCTAATGGATTTCCACCCTTGGGAATCCAAACGGCCAGACGGAAGGTCCGCCTGGCTGTTTCCTATCACTAAAAACATTATGAAGTGATACGGCTACCATGTTCGACCCAGCAACTACGCGGGCAGATTCCCCATCACCAGCGGCAGCATGCGGTCCGTATACACCTCGGCTGTCTCATGCCCTGCATCCATATTCCACTGTTCCGCCAGACCATAGATCGTCCAGCTGGTCGCCACGGCCAGTGACTTGAGGTCACCCCCCACCCTCAAATTCTCCAACCAGTGCTGCAGCAGCGCCTGGATCTCCTTGCGGACCTGGCGCTCGATGATCAGCTCAAACTGGCTGTCCACCGATTTGCAGTTGGTGTTTGAATCGCGGATAAACTCACAAACCGTGATCATCAATGCGCGCAAATTCGTTTCGCTGTATTGGCAGACGTTCAACGCCCGTCGCTCCAGTTCCTCACGGAAGATATCCTGCAGCGCTTCATGAAGCAGTTCGTACTTATCCTCGTAATGGGCATAGAACGTGGCGCGGTTCACCTCCGCCAGTTCGGTGATCTCCCGCACGGTGATCGACTTAAAGCTCTTTTCCGCCAGCAGTTGTTTAAATGCCTCCCGGACGTAGCCTCGCGTTCGCTTGATGCGGGGATCCAGCGCTTCTTCTGTCTTTGAGATAACCATCATTTTGCCTCCGGTGTTGCTTTTCCAACAAATGTGCCTTTTCGGTGGTTGATTAACTTAGGCAACTATCGTTTAATGAACAACAGTTAACGGAAATAC
>CAYUSC010000190.1:0-3507 GCA_964447265.1 uncultured Candidatus Brevefilum sp. | reverse complement strand
GGAGGCAATGATTTTACACCTTAATTGCCTGTCCGAATTTTGGGGAGCAGCTCAAGATATTCCAAATCACTCGTGGTTACTTCGCCATTTTTAATGTTCCCAGCTTTGATATAGGGAAAACCTGTGTTCTCTTGAACAAGTTTTTCTCCCTTAGGGATGCGTTTTCCACCTTTCACATCACAGAGATCACTAACAATGCAAACATCCCACCCCTTCTCATTCCGCACGGGGTCGCCGAACATTTCCAGAAAGACACTTTTGAGGAGGTTGTCGAGGTGTTGCAGGTGGTGTTTGCGCCGGGCGATCAGCCCTTCCACCTTGCCGAGCAGATGGGCAATGCGCTTTTGGTCGTCGAGCGGCGGGAGGGGGATCTTCGCCAGATCAACAAAGCCTCTTGAAATTCCTCCAATAGCCGCGCCTCGAAAATCCTTAAGTATTTGCTTTTGGCCCTGAGAGGACTTTAGAAACAAGAAAACGTACTTCGGATCTGCCTCTTCGGTGTTTACGCGCAAGGCAAAGAGATGCTCATTGATTGCGGCGTTTTTAAACGGAAAGTCAGAGCCAACGAAACTTACCTTTCCGGTCGTAGCACCATCTTTAACAACGAGAATATCGTTCTGCTTAATCGCACCTTTTTTTAGTCTTCTGAAAAAGTCCTCGTCAATGTACTTCAGATTGCCGAATTTGAAACCACCATCTCTGTTGAGATGCTCACCGCCAAGACTTGGGATAGTTCCGGAGTCTTCTGAAACACCGCCCTTAGGGCGTTTTCCAGATTTCAGTTCCGCAACGACAACGGAAAGGCTATCAACTCTC
Source organism: uncultured Candidatus Brevefilum sp. (assembly GCA_964447265.1). Lineage (GTDB taxonomy): Bacteria > Chloroflexota > Anaerolineae > Anaerolineales > Anaerolineaceae > Brevifilum. The sequence continues at coordinate 2,691 of CAYUSC010000190.1, read as the reverse complement.
ACTGGATCATCCCCCGCAACTTCAGCAACTCCCGAACAATCCCGCTCTCAACCTCATCCAAAACCTTTTCGCGCCTTTCGCGTATTTCGTGGTTAAAAAATTCTTCCCCCACCTCAGCCACCAATAACCGCTCCAATATCACCCCCGGCGCTTCATACTCCACCTCTTCAAACACATCCTGTTTGTAGCGGCTCAGCGACAGATCAAACCCCTCAGCCTCAATATTCCCTCGGGGAACGCAAAAGCATTTCGCGGTACGATCCGTATCGGTCTCGGGCTTACGGGCATGGAAGCGCGCCACGATATCCTGCAAATCCCCATACCCCTCCTGCTTGCTGCGCTTATCATCCAGCGAATAGCCGTCGGCCTGCATCTCGTAGAACCAGACATGCTCCGTGGCCGGTTGCGTCACCTTGTCCTTTGGACCCCAGACCTTGGTGAGGAGCAGGATGGCGGTGCTGACCCCGGCGTAGGGCTTGAACACCCCGCTCGGCATGGTAATCACGGCCTTGAGGTCGCAGCGCTCCACCAGCATCTTCCGCAGGGTCTTGAACGCGCCGCCGGAGCCGAACAGCACCCCTTGGGGTACGATGACGCAGGCAGTGCCGCCCTTTTTCAGCAGGCGGTAGATGTTTTCGACGAACAGCAGCTCGGTCTTGGTGGTGGAGAGGCTGAGGTTTTCGTTGATGTCGCCCTTGTCGATGCTGCCGGTAAAGGGCGGGTTGGCCATGACGATGTCGTATTCGGCCTCTTCCAGGTAGCTTTTAGAGAGGGTGTCCTTGTAGTCGATATGGGGTTCGTCGATACCGTGCATCATCAGGTTCATCAGCCCCAGGCGCACCATGGTGGCGTCGATGTCGTAGCCGAAAAGCGAGGCCTGCAGGATGGCTTGCGCCTTTTCGGTGAGGCCCGCCGCTACCGAGGTGCGGACGAAGCCGTCTTCGTCCGGCTGTAAATCTTTCTTCCTCGCCTTTTTTGCCAGAGCGGTGACGATGTACTGATAGGCCCCGAGCAAAAAGCCGCCGGAACCGCAGGCCGGATCGGCGATGCGGTGACCCAATTGCGGCCGCACCAGATCGGCCATCAGCTTGATGATGTGGCGCGGGGTGCGGAACTGGCCATTCTTGCCCGCAGTGGCGATCTCGGAAAGGAGCATCTCGTAGACATCGCCCTGGATGTCCTGAAAGGCCTGGCCCTTCTCCTGCGAGTCCTTCTCCATGATCTCGAACATCTCGTCGATGGTCTTCACCGCCTCCACCAGCAGCGACGGTTTGGGGATGATGAACACGGCGTTCTTCATGTGGTGGGTGAAGTTGCTTTCCGTGCCGTTCATGTCCTTGAGGAAGGGGAATACCTTGGTCTGGACGTGCAGGAGCATTTCCTCGGCCTGCATGCGCTTGAACTCGCTCCAGCGCAGGGTGCGCTTGTCGATTGCATACATTTTGGCATCGGCCCGACGTTTGTCGGTCTCTTTCTGGGTGTCGCCTTCCCTTGCTTTGGCGCGGTATTCCGGCGGTATCCATGTCCCTACAAATCTGGAGGTGTAGGGCTCGCCAGTGAAGGCGGCATCGGCCAGCTTCTTCTGGTCCAGCTCGTCGAGCCGCTTCATGAACAGCAGATAGGTGATCTGTTCGATGGCGGTGAGCGGGTTACTGATGCCGCCGGACCAGAACTTGTTCCAGAGCTGGTCGATCTTGCTTTTGAGTTCGGGGTTGTTCTGCAGCACGGTTATTTCTCCTCCAATTGCTTGACGTTTCTGTCCGCAAGCAGGAGTTTCATCTGGTGAATGGCGGTCTGGTTCAGAATTTCCAGCCGCTCGGCCTGTGGCAGCCCCTGATGAATGAAATGGGCGTTCAGGGTTTCAAGATTGGCCAGGCAGACAAGCTGGGAGACATTGGCTTCGTCGCGGATATTGCCTTTGTAGCCCGGATTCTCGTCCCGCCACTGGTTCGCTGTTTTGCCGAACAGGGCCATGTTCAGCAAGTCCGCCTCGCTGGCATAGATGACATTTATCTGTTGGGGCGATAGCTCGGGCGGGATCAGGTTTGTCTTGATGGCGTCGGTGTGGATGCGGTAATTGATTTTGGTCAAGTTGCGGCGGATGTCCCAGCCGAGCTGCTGGAGTTCCTGCTCTTTGAGGCGCTGGAACTCCTTGATCAGGTAAAGTTTGAATTGAGGAGATATCCACGAGGCAAATTCAAAGGCGATATCTTTGTGGGCGTAGGTTCCACCATAGCGTCCGGCCTTGGCGATGATCCCAATCGAACGAGTCTTTTCCACCCATTGCTTAACCGACAAAACAAAACGGTTAAGGCCCGCCTGGTTTTTAATTCCCTCGAATTCGGGGGAATTAAAACCGGGGTTGTAGATTTCCTCCCAAATACCCAGAAACTCGATGGTGTTTTTGTTCCGAAGCCATTTCTCAATCAGTGCCAGTCCGTTTTCGATATCGCGCACCATATCCGTCAACGAAATATAATCCTGCTCGTTTTCCTGCAGAATGGTAATCTGACTGCCTTGTACGGATATTTTTTGTTTTTTCCCGCTCACTTCATCCCTCCTGGCAAATTCCAACAGGACCGGTTTTCAAATATGGCGAATTCGCCGGAATTGGGCTTCCCGACCATTTTCGTGACGTGTAACTACTCACCCCATAATCAGACATGTGGCCTTAATTTCTGAAGAATACCC
>CAYUSC010000189.1:0-3541 GCA_964447265.1 uncultured Candidatus Brevefilum sp. | reverse complement strand
AGATAGCCATGGCATTAATCACCTTTTTATGAGTAAATTTTCAGTAATTCCTATCTATTCGGTAACCCCGATTGTAATCAGGAAAAATTCAGATTTAGTAAATTTGTCCTGGAGCGTATCTCCAAAAAGCCGCGACAATAGTCTGGTTTGCGCCCAAACCTCAGTATGAAACTGGATTTCCAGGCGAAATCTGTGGTTTATAAAGTGGTTGTTACTCAAAGAAAAAACAACGTTTCGCTGTAACGCACAGTGGGTTTCACTCTTCCTGAAACTGAGAAATTACCCTTTCTTTTCCAACTGCATCCCCCATAACATCAACAGACTGCTCAAGAGCAATGGCCCGCCGGCAGCCATCACGGCTAACAGTCGGTTGCTCCCTGCGGTGACCAAGCCAAAAATCGCAAACAATACACCGGAGGCCAGCACCATCCAAACGCCAACAGTGATCTTGAACAAGGCTACGATAACGCTCACCGTTGTCAGCACTGCCAGGGCAACAATTCCCATCGATTCTAATCCAAGGGCCACCGGTTCATTTTCAAACAAACTGCCGATGAAGACAAACATAAAAATGCCAGCGATAACAGCAGCGATGATCAAACCAAGAATCCTCGGTACCTTTCTCATCCTCGCCTCCTTACTGGAATAAGTTCGACCCCACTTATCTTCATTATATATAAAACCGGATCGGCTTCGCAAGCTATGGTCCTAAAAAATGAGCGATTGAAAGATTGCTTTGGCCCTCATCTTGCAACCCTATTCCTAAAATCTTTAACGGATTAACACTCGGGAGCAAGCATGATCCCTTTTCGTAAAAATGTTGCCATAGCCATTGACGGCGGCGGACTGCGCGGCGCAATCGTCACGCAGGCACTGGCCGTGCTGGAAGATCACCTGCGCAAACCGCTGCATGATATCTTCCGCCTGGCTGTGGGCACATCCACCGGTTCGATCATTTCCGCCGGGATCGGCGCGGGCCTGACCGGCCGCCAGATGACCCGCCTGTACCGCGAGATGGGTTCCGCTGTCTTCCCCAGCACCTGGCGTAAATGGTTCTTCCCTTTCACCCGCTATCGCTACCCCGCCAAACCGCTTGCCCGAGCGTTGAATGAACATTTCGGCGCAATGAAAATGTCCGAATTCTGGATTGCCCCCAAACCGATTGATGTGGTCATCACCGCCTATGATTTAGCGGAAAACCGGACCCGGTTCGTCAAGCCCTGGAAAGAGGAATATCAAAACTGGTCCGTAACCAAGGTTGTCCGCGCCTCCTGCACCGTGCCAACTTACTTCCCGGTGGTCGAAAATCGGTATATTGATGGCGGCGTGGGTGCGTACAGCAACCCCTGCTATGTCGCGGCCTTTGAGGCGCAGGAATGCCTGAACTGGGACCCCAGCGAGACCACCCTGATCAGCATCGGCACCGGCCGTTCGCCTTACTCCTATGAAAAACACCAGACGGCCAGGCTTCAGGCCTGGAATTGGATCGGCAAAGCAACCGATATCTTCCTGCAGTCCGCATATGATCAGCAGGTGCATCTGGTGGACACGCATTTCAAGGGGCTGGATTTCCGCCGCTTCCAGATTGATTTACAGGAAGAGATAAAAATGGATGATCCTTCTCAAATGGATAAACTGGTGGCTTATGGCGCGGCACTGGGAAGAATGATCATCAACGATCAGGTTGACCCGATCCAGGGGATTAATTTAAAGGACCGGCTCGGTAACCGAGCTTAATCAGCAATACCCCATCCGACAATCTCACGCGTCAGTCTATTTTGCTCTGGCGCGTTTTGATTTTACGAGTCACCACCTTCGCCAGCCAGATCACTCCCCCAACAAGGCCGCAAAGCAGGCAAAAGCCTATCACTTCGCTGGATAGAAAGCCAATCCGCAAGGGATTCCCCTCCACGAATGGCCAGAGCAGCTCCACATCCGGATAGATCAGCGCGTCCAGCAGAACATGGCTGAGGGTGCCAAAATAGGCGCTGATCAATACCACCCTCCACGCCAACACACCACTTTGCAAAAAGCGCCAATTGAAGATCTTCGCGACGACTTCAAGTGCAACTTTCCCGCTGACGGCTGCGACCAGCCCCAACACAATCGCGCCAATCAGGGTATGGGTGATCCCGTGCGTCTGTCCCCGGTGTGTGAGGATCACGATCAACGGCTGCAAATCCATCACAACCTGCGACCAGGCGAAAACCAGGAAATTGAACTTCTTTTCAGAAACAGCTTTAACCGGAACGGCGATTCCCAGGTGAATCGGTGTGAAAGGCATAATTGTTATTCCTCAATGCGGTCTGTGGCCCAGGCGGCAGTAATAGCCTATTGAACATCCTTCTCATGAATTTTCAGGCTTTGAATATCATCCTTTTTCCAATAAAAGATGATCAGGAGGATTGGGGCCACCACACCAATCAAATATTCGTGGATCTGCCAATCACCATAGCCTCTGATCCCCGGCCCCAGGAGAAGTACAACAATCAAAAAGGCCTTCAGCATCCAAAATCCGACTTTCTTCTTCGATTCAGTCATTCTCACCCTCCTCAAACCTGAATACCTCTATTTAATTATATCGTAAACGGCTCTCCACGCGTTCCGCATAGCAGAAAAGCCTTTTGGAACCCATAAAAGGATAATTATTATCTAAATTCCATCCCCTTTTCATAACTCCTACACATTTTCTTCACAACCCAACTTTATACTGGATAGAGCTTGACCTGATAAAACAAATAGTCCGCTCTGCGGATTTACAGAACGAAGAAGGAGTTCAAATGAACGCTAAGAAATCAACAACAATGAAAATTTTCGGTCTGATCGCATTGATCAGCCTTACCCTGACAGCCTGCTCCACTGCCATCCCCACAAGTGAATCAGCTTCCACCGATTCCATTGTGACAGACGAAGTCACAGCCGTCAATGCAGATCCTGTCACTGTCACGGAAGTTGTGGAAGTCGCCGAAGTTGATACCACCACCGAAGCGGATACCACCGTCGCTGCCGCCAGTGCAGCCGGCAACACCCTGCATGCCAGCGGACTGACTGAAGCCGAAGTTGAAGGCCTGCTGTATATGCGTGAAGAAGAAAAACTGGCCCACGATGTCTATATCACCCTCTACCAGGCCTGGGGCACCCCCGTCTTCCAGAACATCGCCAACAGCGAACAGACCCACACCGAAGCGGTCATGAACCTGCTCAACATCTATGGCATTGACGATCCCGCCCTTGGCGCTGCCGTCGGAGTCTTCACCAACCCTGACCTGCAAGCCCTCTACGACCAGTTAGTGGACCTCGGCCGCCAATCGCAGGCTGACGCCCTCAAAGTCGGTGCGGCCATCGAGGAAATTGATATCCTCGACCTGCAGGCCAATCTGGAGACCCTGACCGCCGCGGATATCCGCCAGGTCTATGAGAACCTCCTGTTCGGCTCAGAGAACCACCTGCGGGCATTCACCTCCGTGCTGGCCCAACAGACCGGTGAGATTTACGAACCGCAATACATGGACCAGGCTGCCTACGACGCCATCGTGGCGGA
>CAYUSC010000188.1:0-3573 GCA_964447265.1 uncultured Candidatus Brevefilum sp. | reverse complement strand
CAAAGAGCGCCCGACATCCAGCGGACCAATCGGGTAACGGCCCAGCATCAGGGCCAGGATAAAAAGGATCACCGGCAAAGCAGCCAGTGCCAGGCCGGTGATCGTTTTATTTAGTCGGGTTGGTGCATCAGTCGACGGCACAGATCGAGTCAATTTCCTCTGTCGTAATGGCGTAGTTATAGAATGTATTATAGAAGAAATTGGCCTGTTCTGCGCAATTCGGAGTTTCCAATTCGGGGAAGAGCGTTTGGGCCATCCAGATGATACCCAGGACGGAATCGGGGGAGGGGGTGTCCCAGGGGATCACCAGTTTTGGCATCTGGTAAACGCGGCCTTCCTGCACGGCGGTCAGGATCTGCCAGTCGGGGTTCTCGGTGATCGCTTCAACGGTTGCGCCGCCATAAGGTGGGACAATGATGATGTCCGGATCCCAGGCTGCCACCTGTTCGAGGTTGACATCGTTCCAGTAGCCGGTCAGTTCGGCGCTGGCGGAGATGCCGCCGGCGATTTCGATCAGGCTGGTCTGGTACATATCGCCGCTGGCAACCCGCAGGGGATCGGTGCCGGTGAAGAGAACCGTGGGGCGGTCTTCGTCAGCGATGGTATCGGTTTGGGCGAGGATTTGGGCCGTGAGCCAATCGTAATATTCCACCCAGGCCTGAGCCTGTGCGGTGGCATGAGGGCCAAAGAGTTGGCCGGTCATCAGAATGGCTTCGGAAAGGCGTTCGGGGGTTTCCGCATCATAAAGAACGTAGGGAATCCCCAATTCGGTTGCCGAATCCAGCCATTCGGTCCGGGCGCTGGCGATGACCAGGTCGGGGTCCAGATTGGCGGCTTCTTCGACATTAAAATCACTCTGACTGAAGTTGCTGTCACCAACCAATTCCTGGAAGCGCGGGTCTATCGCCTCCATTGATGCGGCTCCGGCGGAATCCTTCGCGCCGATGAAGGCCGCAGCCACCAGTGAATCTCCTCCGCCCACGCCATAGACCATAGCCGTGGCAGGACCATAGGCGGAGATGACCTTCTGCACGGGCTGGGCGATCTCAACCGTATTGCCGGCCTGGTCCGTGATGGTGATGACGGCGGGGAGCAGGCCGGCATTGATCAATGCCTGCTGTCCGTCAATGGAGATGGCAAAATCGATGAAATCTGCGGCATCCAATGAATCGGAAAGGGAGATAAGCACGGCATCCGTCATGAATACGGCGGGAATTTCGCCGGGGGTGTAGTCTTCAGCGGAAGCGGCAGTGACCAGCAGGTCAGCGTCCGCCTCAACGAAGATAGGGGTTTCATCATTGTAATAAGCCTGGTAAAGCACGGTGAAGGCCTCCACCAGATCGGGATCGGCTTGCGTGGTGAAAGGCGCTTCCACGACTTCAGGCTCTTCAGTGAGAGCAACCGGTTCTTCAGTTGCCGATTCGGTGACGACGGCGGTTTCGTCCGGAGTTGTTCCGGCTGGCGCACAGGCGGACAGCGCCAGGATGACGACCAGCATGATAAAGGCGAGTTTGGTTGTGATTTTCTTCATTGCGAGTCCTTTATGAATAGGGTTGGGAATAGTTCAGATGGAAGGTTTCTCTTCTGTGGTGGATATTGAAGGAATGACCAGGGGGTACTCCTGGCAGTGTTTTAACCAATCAATTGCTGCTTCCAGTTGCCCGGTTACGAATTGAAGGGTCAATATTTCAAATGGTGAACTTGCGGATTGGCGATTGGTCTGGATCTTCATCCATTGCGTTTCGCAAACATTTAATTGGCGATGGATGATGTCTTCCGTGGGAAGTTCCAACAAGGTGGCGATATACAGACGGGAGAGGAAAACCACCCGGATGCGATGAATGCTGACGGGAGGAAGCGGATCTGAGATCCAGGCAGTCAGGCGCTCCTCTCCAGCCGGTGTGAGGTGGAATTCCTTCCGCGGTGGGGCGTCCGGCTGTGGAATGGGCCGGCCTGATATGGCGCCCTCGTTTTCTAGACGTTTGAGTACCGCATAGATCTGGCTGGTACTCATGTTCCAGATTCGGCCCAAATGATCCGGGTCGTGAAAGCGATCCAGAAGTTCATAACCGTAGGAGGGCGCAGATTTTAGTAATCCAAGGATGACTTCATCGGGAGATAGTCTGCTCATGAACCTATTCTATCATGGAATAGGGATAAATCACAATTGATTTTTAATTTCATGAATTGTGGATATGATGGGAGAAGATTGGGTCGGATGGAGGATAAAAACGTCCAAAATGACAGGAAATCATCATTTATCATTTAATGAATAAGCGCAAACCATTCCTAATCCTGTAAAATTATGATAAGATATATTAATTAAATTAGAATTAGATTAATTTATTTTTAATCCATCATCAAGGCAACAACAAAATCATGGCAGCCCATCGAAGTCAAAAATAATGGTAATTAAAAGATCGGGCGTAATATTCCGGTCTTTTTCTTAAGGGGTGGTATTTTATGAAAATTTTTGAAGGAGCAGTCAGGAGGTGACCAAAGGACAAAAAGAAAAAAAAGAAAACAATTTAACCGAATTGGATTGGAATTTTGAGGAGAAAATTCTATGAAAAAAATTTTAGGTCTAGTTTTTTCAATTGTGTTATTGGCGTCGACTGCCATTACACCTGTGACTGCAGCCATCAATCCCATTGATGTTGCAGATTCGAGCATTCCTGAGGGTTCAAACCCAGTACACCCTGAACCCGAATTACTTCCCCAGGAGATCCTGGACGAATTCGAAGATGGCATGACCATTGAGGAATTCCTAATCCGCAATGAAGGCCCCGTTCCGAATGCCCTAGTTGAATATACCAATATGCCGGTGACGGTGGTTGTCCAGTTGGACAAACCTTCCCTGATTGAATACATGAATGAGAATGGTGCAGATCGGGTGGCACAAGCTGACTATGTCGCTGACCTGAAAAGTGACCAATCCTCTGTTTTGAGCGCGATCACAGCAGGCCGTTCTGGTGACGTTCAGCAAATTGGTGACAGTTTCACCAAAACTTTGAATGGCTTCATGTTGAATGTCCCTGTCAATATGTTGAATGACATCCGGGCCATCCCTGGCGTTAAATCCGTGAGCCAGGCGCCCGAATATTCCATTGACCTGGCAGCCAGCACCGAAATTATCGGGGCAAATGATGTCTGGAACTTGGTCGGATACACCGGCTCGGGTGTCACAGTTGCCGTGATTGACACCGGTATTGACTATACCCATGCCATGTTCGGCGGTTCAGGCTTAGCTTCCGATTATGACACAAATGATCCCGACATTATTGAAGTGGAATCCTTCCCAACCGCGAAAGTGATTGGTGGTTATGACTTTGCCGGTACAGCATATCAAGCCGGCCAGATTCCCGTTCCCGATGACGATCCCTTGGATGAGCGCGGGCACGGCTCGCATGTCGCCTCCATTATTGCCGGGATTGATGCCGGCTTTGGCAGCGGCGTTGCGCCGGATGCTCTCCTGTATGCCCTGAAAATCTTCGGCGCTGAAGGTTCGACGAACCTGACCTTGCAGGCGATTGAGTGGGCTATGGACCCCAACGGTGATAATAATGTCAGCGA
>CAYUSC010000187.1:0-3610 GCA_964447265.1 uncultured Candidatus Brevefilum sp. | reverse complement strand
TATTTACAGGAAATTGTGGACATTTACAGCAGACAATATGACGAGATTGCCAAATTACAGGGGGTCACCAACATCAATATGCAATTCCAGGGCTTCCTGGTCTATGGCTGGCTGGCCTGGCAGGCCATCCGCAGCATGATCACTATTGGCGATCTCACCATGTATGGCAGCGCCGCGCGCCAGTTCACCCAGTCGCTCACCGCCCTGATTGACAGCCTGATCGGCATCAACGGGCTGACCATGCATATCGAGCCTTATCGCGATTTCATCAACCTGCCTGAAGCCGCCCAACCGGCGCAGACGAATTCAACCATCGCCCTGACAAATGATGGACCGCTGACCTTCCAATTTGAGGATGTCTGGTTCCGCTATCCGGATACCGACCGGGATGTGCTTCAGGATATCAACATTGAGATCAAGCGTCACGAAAGGCTATCGATCGTCGGATTGAATGGCGCGGGAAAGACCACCTTCATCAAGCTCCTCTGCCGCCTCTACCAGCCCACCCAGGGCCTCATCACCCTGAACAGTGTGGATATCAACAGCCTTCCCCTGGAGGAATATCTGCAGGCACTGTCAGTCGTTTTTCAGGATTTCCAGCTATTGGGTTATTCCGTTGGAAATAATATCGCGGCCTCAGCCGCACCCGATCCGGAGCGGCTGGACCATGTGATTGAATTCTTCGGAATTGAGGAAATCCTCGAATCGCTGCCCAAGGGGCTGGAGACATCCGTCAACCGTGAGCTGGACAAAGAGGGGGTCACCTTCTCGGGCGGCCAGATGCAAAAATTCGCCATTGCCCGCGCTCTCTATCGCGATGCCCCTGTAACCATTCTGGACGAACCCACCTCAGCCCTGGATCCTCGCAGTGAATATGAGGTCTATCGCAATTTTGATAAGCTCGCTCAGGGCAAGACAGCCATCTATATCTCCCATCGTCTCTCCAGTACCCGTTTCACGGACCGAATCGCCGTCTTTGAAGATGGGCGTATTGTGGAATTAGGCACCCATGCGGACCTGATCAGCGCCGGTGGACTGTATGCGGAGATGTACGCCAAGCAGGCGCAGTATTATTTGTAAGCAGGGAGTGCCGGATTAGGGGAGGTTTTTTAAGCCTTCCCCCAATGGGGGAAGGTGGCACGAAGTGCCGGATGAGGGAGGTCCTCACCTCATCAGTCTGCTACGCAGCCAGCTTCCCCTCAAGGGGAAGCCTTAACAACATGTAGGTCATGCATGGTGAGATCAAATGATCGGACCTGCATGAAAGAAAAAGTCACGCTGGAAGCGTGACCTACGACCTTTAATTTCTCCCCCAGTAAGATTTAAACGATGTCGTCAAAAGTATGATCTGTAGGGGAGTCCCTTGTGGGCTCCCATATTTTGTCATTGCGAGCCATCACGGAGTGATGCGCGAAGCAATCTCCATGCCCCGCCAATCAATTTTGTTAGCATCGTCGCTATTGCTCCTTGAGATGGCACGCAGTGCCGGATGAGGGGAATTTTGTCACGTGCGCTTCGCGGCACGCGACCTACAAATTGGACAGATTATTAACTTATTCCCACTCAATCGTTCCCGGCGGTTTGCTGGTGATGTCGTAAACCACCCGGTTCACCCCCCTGACCTCATTCACAATCCGGTTAGCTACCCGACCCAGCACGTCATAAGGCAGCCGCGCCCAATCGGCGGTCATGAAATCCTCGGTGGTCACCGCCCGCAGGGTGATCACTTCCTCATAGGTCCGCTGGTCCCCCATCACACCGACCGCCTTCACCGGCAGCAGTACCGCGAAGGCCTGCGAAGTGCCGACCTCACCATCCCCCTGCAAGTGGAGCAAACCTTCCGAGTTCAATTCCTCGGTGAAGATCGCATCCGCCACCCGCAATTTCTCCACCCGTTCCATCGTCAGCTCACCCAAACAGCGCACCGCCAATCCCGGCCCGGGGAAGGGCTGCCGCCAGACCAGTTCCCGCGGCAGGCCAAGCGCCTCGCCCACCACCCGCACCTCATCCTTGAAGAGATAACGCAGCGGCTCAACCAATTTAAACTGCATATCCTCCGGCAGGCCGCCCACATTATGGTGGGTCTTGATCCGGTGCGCATTGGCACGTTCAGGTGCGCGGGATTCAACCACGTCAGGGTAGATCGTCCCCTGCACCAAAAATGGTGGATCGCCCAGATCATGCGCCGCCTGCTCAAACAAACGGATAAAGGTCTCACCGATGATCTTGCGCTTCTGTTCCGGCGCGGTGACGCCTTCCAAATTATCAAAGAAATCCTCAATCGCATGCAGGGTCAGCAGGTTCGCGCCGAGATTCTCCCGGAACGCTTTCTCCACCCACAAGCCCTCATCCTTGCGCATCAAGCCGGTATCCACAAACACGGCCGAAAGCTGATCGCCCACCGCTTTTTGCACCAGGGCAGTCGCCACGCTGGAATCGACACCGCCGCTGACCGCCGCCAGCACCCGGGCCGAACCCACCTGCGTCTGAATCCGCTCAACAGCCTGCGAGATGATCGACTGCGGCGTCCAATCCCCCCGGCAGCCGCAGACCTGATGGACAAAACGGCTCAGGATCGCCGATCCCGCCGGGGTATGCCGCACCTCGGGATGGAACTGCAGGCCGTAATAGCCGCGGCCTTCATCACTGATCGCCGCAATCGGGCTGTTGCCGCTGCGTGCCAAAATTGAGAACCCAGCGGGCGGCTGCTCGATCCGGTCCCCGTGGGACATCCACACCGAGGGATTATCCTCCTGCTTAAGCAAACCAGATTCCGCCAGCACTTCAATCCTGGCCGGGCCATATTCCCGCTGCCCCGATGGGGACACCCTGCCGCCCAGAGCCTGGGTGAGCAACTGCATCCCGTAACAAATCCCCAACACCGGCAGCCCGGAGCGGATCACATAATCCGGCAAGGTCGGCGCACCGGCGTCATAGACGGAACGCGGCCCACCGGAAAGGATGAACCCCCTGGGCGCCATCGCCATTACGGTCGCTTCCGGCGCATCCCACGGCAGCAATTCGCTGTAGACCTGTGCTTCCCGCACCCGCCTGGCGATCAATTGCGTATATTGCGAACCGTAATCCAGGATGATGATGGTTTCAGACATGGGGCTCCTGCCAGTTGGCGCTGATCAGATGCCAGTGCCATTGTGGGATGGTTTGGTTGGGGCCGCCGTTGGTGATCAACCGGTAGCCGACAGTGTCAAGGTCAAATTGGGCAATCATGGATTGAACAAGGTCAAACAGGGCAATGAATGGCTCGCCCGAGTCAAAAGATGCAGCCGTCAAGGTCGGAATCGCTTTCCTGGGAACGATCAGGATATGCAAAGCATAATCCGGTTGGGGATGCTGAAAAGCGATCCAATGATCGTTTTCGGCGAGTCGCTCAACCGGAAGTAAATGGTCCATATGGTTAAAAACAAACCTCACGAGGGGTCGGAAAAGCGGCCAGCGGGCAGCCTTCAGCCCCAGAGCCAGGAGCCTAGTCTTCAGCGAACTCAATCCGGCCTTCATCCAGAGAAGAAATGCCCACCAGTGATTCCACCGGTACGCCCAATTCTGAAAGCATCTCCCGCCCGCCTTCAAAGGTCTTCTCAATCAGCGCGCC
>CAYUSC010000186.1:0-3659 GCA_964447265.1 uncultured Candidatus Brevefilum sp. | reverse complement strand
CTAGAGCAGTGATGTAGGTTTTGCATGATACGGAATTTTCCGGGCCGGCTTGCGTGAGCAAGAGCACATCTGATCGTTCAGTCAGGGGACTTCCGGAAGTGTTGGTCACACCAATTAGCTTTCCATTTAAAGGGAGTTGGTTTAAGAGATGCTCAATTTCCACACTTGCTCCTGATTGAGAGACTGCGATGATTAATGAATCCTCAGAGAGCAGGACAGGGGAGTAATGAATCAATTCTGATGTTTCCAATAATATGGCTGGGATTGATTTTTGCAGCAGTGCCAACCATAGAGGACGAAGCGCATGGAAAGACGAGCCCATACCAGTCAGAACTATTCGTTTTAGTTTCCCTAAGCGGAAATCTGACACCAGTGTTGAAAGGTCCAGCATGTTTTGCTTCGCCAACGCAGAGAGCGTGTTTTGTAACGCCTCAGGTTGACGCAGAATATCGTAGATATAAGGAACCGCCTGTAATTGTTCAGTCATGAATGATAAATCCTTTTTTTCCAAACCTCTGCAGCCCCCACCAACACAACATCTTTTCCAAGTTGAGCAGGAACTACTCTAGTCTTTTCAAATGGGACCATGCCACAATTTTCCTGGATGGTCTGATAAGTTCTATCCCAGAAAAGATCGCGACTGTTCATAACACCGCCTCCATATGCGATCACATCGGGGATAAAAAAGGTAATCAAATTAGCAAAGCCAATGCCCAAGTAATAAGCTTCCAAATTTACGGCTGCTTGCGCTGCTGGATTGCCGTTTTTAGCCGCCTGGCATACTGCAAAGGCACTGGGTAATCCCGCCCTTTCTGCCAAGGCCGGACCACTGGCCAGACTTTCCCAGCAACCGTGAGCACCACAATAGCATCGTGTGCCTGTGGAGTCTATGACAGAGTGTCCTACTTCAGGATGTGCGCCATCTGCGCCCCTATAAAGTTGACCATCAATGACCATGCTTCCACCAATACCAGTACTGATGGTGATGTAGATGAAACGGGTTGAATCTTTTCCAGCCCCCCAAGCGTACTCCCCCAGCGCGGCTGCATCCGCATCATTCTCCATAAATGCTTGTACGTTGAATGTGTTTTGGAGTTCATCGACCAAATGAAGGCCTCGCCAAGCAGGTAAGAAGGAGATATCTTCCAGTACACCGGCGAACGGATCAACCGGTCCTGTGCTGCCGATGCCGATCCCTTCCAACTGTTCTCCAGCTTCCTGAGCTGTTTCTCTCAACATTGAGAAGATAAGAGGCAAACCATCAGTGAGGTTGAGGTTTTTGCCGCTTGGTATTTCACGGCGCGCCAAAACTCTTCCGTTCCAATCCAACATGCCCACGGAAATTTTCGTGCCGCCAATGTCGATAGCCCCGATCATTGGTTCACCGTTGTAACAAAGTAAATATTTGTAAGCAAACTGTTCTTATGATTTGTGAGCTTGTTTGGATGCAGATCATTCCCGGCGAGAATTATGTTTTTTTTGTTTTTCATTGCATATCGCTTTCAAAAACGGGTAATTTCATAGACCAAACCACTGAAAGGTTCTATGGTGTATATCCAACCCTCACCATGTAACTTGACCGGCTGCCTGCCTTCCGGGGTGAGAAGTTCAACCTGGAAACCATTGGTTTTCACTTCGATTTCGCTGTTCTGTATCCTGCCCGAATGGTTTACTAAAACAACATAATCTTTGTTTTTCCCAGCCAGCACGCTCAGTTCCAGGTTTGAATTCTCTGTAGAATAAGGGCTATGAATTCCCGCCCATTTTTTCAGCGCCCGGTAAATCTTTTCAAATGAAGACTCACCCTCAAAGACATTTGGCGTTTTCCCTAACATCGCTTCTAAGGGATAGGTGCAAAGAGCGGTTTGCCCGAGTTGATTATGGTTGATTAGGAATGCAGGATTGCCATTTTGGTCTTCAGCGATGATTTTTGCTCCTTCAAGCCTCACCTTTGCACCTGTGAACTCCAATCCGCCAAGCGCCTGGAATTCGAACCCCTCACCTTTCCTGACACTATGAAAATCTTCGATGAATTTGATACTCACCGATGAACACCATGGCAGGCGGTCTTCAATTTGTGCACCAAATAAATCAACCACAGTTGGTATGGGTAAAGCGCTCATTGCTGAAAGGGAGGCATAAAGATGCCCTCCACTTTTAACCCAGGACAGCGCTTTCTGCCAAAAAGTCACAAACAGGTGGTATCCGCCGATATTGATTAATGGGGAGGGGGTCAACAGGAGCCTATGATTTTGCCAATCTTCCTTTTCACGCGGGAAACCAATGGTGAGCCCGGCCTGCCGGCATAGAATGAATGTAGAAAGATAGGTTTGCATTAGCTGCGTGTTGCCGATAGCATCTGTGTGGTCATTCAGGATATTTGTTGCGGTATATTGGTAACGGGTATCCGAAGGAAAGCCATATTCGTTGTAATCGAAGCCGTGTGCCCACTCATGCGGAACGGGAATGCCCGCTTCTTCCTGTAAAGGTTCGATATCAGACAACTCAATTTGGTCTATCACCTTGCGGATCTTTGCCATTTCAAACCCATGAGGGCGTGGTTGGCGTTGGAAATCCGTGATCCCGAACTGTGTCTCATGTGGGTTGCGGATATAAGGTGCCCGTTTGAATTGATATTCCGGATGAGCATCTGTCGCACACCAGGCAACCAGCCCCATAGAACCTGCGCCTAAGGCAGAATACATCATCGTTCGATAATACTGTCCCAGACGGTCAGGCCCATACATTGCTGATGATGCGCCAAACTCCTGCATCAGAACAGGTTTGTTTGCTCCCATGCTTAATTTTGTCTCAAATGCCGCCGCATAGGTCATGCGTGTGGAAAGAAGGGGTTCTGGATAAAGTGAAGGCTGGAAAATGGGGTATGGATGGATACTTGAAAAATCCACCCAATCCTTGATGTTGTCGATGCGAAACGGTCCACGAAAAACTTCCTGAGCCGCCGTTCCACATAAAATTAAATGCTGTGGATCGGCGCTGCGCAAACTCTGAGACAGGAGGCGCGTCCAATTGGCAGCCATTGCATCCGTGGTTGAGCCGCTCACAATCCAGAAAGGGGGTTCATCTGTCAGATCCCAGGCAATAATGGCGGCTTCATTATGATATCTGCGACCAAACTCAGCGATATGGTCTGCTTGACGTTGTAACATCTCGGCATCGCCATGGGGGTGCCTGCCATTTCGCCAGGGGACATCCCAAAAGGCATCTCCGACTTCGCCACCGATGAAGAAAGTGGGATTTAGGTAAGTCTGATATTTATGCGCCAGATCAATCAGGAAATCAAATTGCTCAAAAGCCTTTTCGTTATACTTCCCCGGCCGCGGTTCAATCCAGGCCCATACCAAATCAAAACGGATGAAATTGATCCCCAGACTTGCCATGGATGCAAAATCTGCTTCAATATTTTCGGGATTCCATTCATATGGCCATTGCATCGCTTCAACGGATGGCACCCAATTTACCCCAACGGGGATAAATCGATGACCGCCTGCAGTAAAGTAATTCCCTGAAATGGTAACTTTATTCATATTGATACCAATTTTCTCTACTTCAAACCTGTAAGTGAAATACCCTGAATGAACTGTTTCTGGGCGATGATGAACACAATCAAAACCGGAATGGTCATCATCGCGGATGCT
>CAYUSC010000185.1:0-3666 GCA_964447265.1 uncultured Candidatus Brevefilum sp. | reverse complement strand
CGCCGTGGCGTTCATCGCTTCGCGAATTTGAACATTGGTCCAGGAGGGATTGGCTGACCAAATCAGGGCAGCCACACCGGAGACATGAGGGGTCGCCATGGAAGTGCCATCCCAGGCTTCGTATCCGCTGGTCGGCCAGTCATGGGTACTGGTGATGGTGGCCACGGTGCCCAGTTTGTTGGCGACCAGATATTGGCCGTCTTCCTGACTGAGGGAAACGCCGATGATGGTGGATGATGCGCCATCACCGAGGGTACCGAGGAAGTTGCCCGGTTCGTTGTTATAGATCACAGCCGCTGCGCCGCCGCTGTTCTGGACGTTCATCACCTTGTCATAGAAGGAGATATCGCCGCGGGAGCAGAGGACAACCTGACCGGACCAGTTGCCGGTGGTGGTGCAGAGGCCGCCATCGACGAGGGCGCCGGTAGCGGTGCCCAAGGCGCTGTATTCAATATGATTGGCGCTGTAATCCACACCGGCTACGGTGACGATGTTGGTGTCAACATAGGGGATGGTGGAGAGAACGCCCACGCCAGGCGCAGCAATTTCAACCTGGTCGTTTTGCTGGGAGAAGGTCGCAATGGCGTTTGAGGAATCAACAGCCGCTACGGAGACAACTGAACTGTAGGAACCGGGATATTCATACGCGCCGGGGGTTTCTTCCTGTTCGTTTCCAGCTGCTGCAATGGAAAGAATGCCTGCGGCATAGAGTGTGTCGAAGGCGCGCTGTTCTTTCCGGCTGGAGGTCGAACCACCCAGGCTCATGCTGATGATATTTGCGCCGTTGTCACGGCAGGTGTAGATTGCGCTGACCAGATCAGAAGCCGTGGTCCAGGCGCCGCCGTCATTGAATATCTTGACGATGGTCAAATTGACGGTACCGGGCGTCACACCAACCACGCCGATATTGTTATTGAGCGCAGAAATTGTGCCAGCCACATGAGAACCATGCCCAACGCCATCCCGAGTGTAGTCATCGTCTACCTGGGAAAGACCAGTGGTTGAATCGATTAAATCCTCATGATCCGCATAGTAGCCTGTGTCAATGATGCAGACGGTGATACCGGATCCATCCGGTGCGCCAGCGTCAACGACGGCATCTTGATCGGCATCCCAAACATCGCAGGCCTGAACGGCATCGATACCCCAGGGAACAACCTGGCCGTTGACATCCACGGTATCATCGGGACCGGGTTCAACAGCGACCTGAATGGGATCAATACTGTAGCGGACCGGATCTTCCTCGACGCCTGTCACAAAGGGATTGTGAAGGATGCCGTTGAGGGCCGCTTCAGGAAGGGTGACCACATAGGCATCCAATTCCGGGAAGTCATAGTGGACCTGGGCGTTGGCCTTGTCGAGGGCCTGAGACACTTCGGCTTTCTTTTCACTCTGATAGGACACCCAAACTCGGACGGTGTCTTTCGGAGCCGCCGAAACCGGCGTGACCGCGATGACAAGCATCATCACGATCATGGCGAAAGTGAACCATTTATTGCTTTGACGTAACATCATTTTTACCTCCAAGTAAAAGTTTGATAATTGATTATATACCTGCTTAAAAACACATGTCTAGCCTTACAATCTAATGAAAATTAAAAATAGATTAGAATATATGGATATTTAATGAAAAGTTAACCGAAAATTCACAATGACAACGGAAAAATATCTGAGGATTTTTAGTTATACTTAGGAAATCCATTATTTTTATTTGTTTTTATCATCCAAAAAAGTAACTTAGGAGTGAACAATGCCCCAGATGACCCAACCCGAACATAAGGACAAAATTTACACGATCTATGCTGCCGGGGGGCTATTTACCTATCGGGAACTGGCGATGAATCTCGCCTTAAAGGAAGCCATCTGGGAGCAATCCTCCGGAAAATATCAATTGATCCTGCCGCAATCCGAACAACCGGAAGGGTTTGAGAATCCGGATGTCTCCATCCAGATTCGTAATACCGATCTCTGGCATGTGATGCGAACGGACCTGTTGCTGGCGCAGTTTGATGGGCTGGAGCTGGATGCGGGGACTGTGGCGGAATATATGATGGCGAAATTCCTTGCAAAACCAACCGTGATCCTGCGCAGTGATTCCCGTCGGATGCAAAATGCCGGGTTTGATGAACCCTATAATTTGATGCTGAAAAACTATCCGCGAACGGTCGTGCTTCATCTTGATTCGCTCACGGATTACCTTGACCGTTGGGAAGGTTTCAAACCTGCCCAACAGGGGAAGCTTGGTTTTGGCGATTTGATCGAATTGGAAAAACAAGCGATGGCACAGGGTGTCAGTGATCTGGCCGCGCGGATCATTTCGGCTTTTGATGAAGCTTTGCAGATGTCTTCACCATACTCAGATGAGATGAAAAGAGAGATCTATCGGGCCGCCAGGTTGATGCCCGGAAGCGGATTTGACCAATTGGTGACGTTGGATGATTTGGAAAAGTTGATTGCACGATTGACTGGCAATCATAGCCTCTAATTACCCAGCCTGGACGCGCTTTCGCTTGAGTGCGTCGGCAATCAGGACCAGCAGGACTGAAAACAACCCGAGAACAATCGCAGCGACATAGGCGTCGGTATATTGGCGTTCATCCAGCGAGCGGAAAATATAGAGGGTGGCGGTTTCCGTCCGACCCTGCACGCCGCCGCCGATCACCAGCACGGCGCCGAATTCGCCCAGCGCGCGGGCGAAGGTGAGCGTCATGCCGTAGATCAGGGCAGTCTTGAGTTGGGGGAAGATCACCTGCCAAAATATCCGCCAGCGAGACGCACCCAGGGTAGCCGCTGCGCTTTCCTGTGAAAGGTCCAACTGCTGGATAACCGGGGTCATCTCGCGGATCATAAAGGGCAGGCTGACGAAGAGCGTTGCCAGGAACATACCGGGTACTGCAAACGCAATTTGGATGTCAAGCGCTTCCAGAAGTGAGCCGAGGTGACCATTTCGGCCAAAAAGCAGCAGGAGCATATAGCCAACCACAACCGGTGAAAGCGCAAAGGGGATATCAAGCAGTCCATTGATCAGAGCTTTGCCAAAGAACTTCTGTCGAACCAGCATCCAGGCCGTCAGCGAGCCAAAAATGGCCTGCACCAATACAACGCCTATGGCGATCCTGACGGACAGCCAAACGGATTGGAGAAAGGGCGCGGAGCTAAGGCTCTGCCAGGCGGCGGAAAAGCCTTCCTGAAAAGCGCCTTTGACCAATGCGCCAATCGGCGCTGCAATCAGGAAACCCACATAGAGGATCACCAGCGCTAATAAAAGCCAGTTGCCAAAGCCGCGGATGTTAGTTTTCACGCCGCGCTCCCCAGACTTTTTGAATTTGATTGGCAGTTAACAGGATAATAATTGCTATCGCAAGAAGTAATAGGGACACGGCGCTTGCCCCGAGCCGGTTTTCCGATTCAACCGCGCCCAGGACATAGACGGCCGCCGTTTGAGTTTTGAGGGGGATGTTCCCCGCAACGATCACCACTGCGCCGAATTCTCCGACCGCTCTGGAAAAACTGAGCAGTGACCCGCTGACCAGAGGGGGGAGCAGGTTGGGGAGGACGACTGTGCGAAAGGTGTACCAGGGCTTTGCGCCCAGGGTCGCTGCCGCCTCCTCTTGTGAGAGGTCCAGGTTCATCAGAACGGGCTGGATGCTGCGCACCACAAATGGA
>CAYUSC010000184.1:0-3682 GCA_964447265.1 uncultured Candidatus Brevefilum sp. | reverse complement strand
ACGGATGGTTTATTTGCGTCTTGGGTTAAAATGTAGGTATGACAAAAATGCGAATTGACCTTCTGCTGGTGGAACGCGGCCTGGCTGAAAGCCGGAACCGCGCCCAGCGCCTGGTGATGGCCGGCGAGGTGCGGGTGGATGGTGAAATGATCCATAAACCATCCTCACTGGTCAACGAGGACGCTAAGATTGAGGTGAAGACACCGCCAAAGTATGTCTCGCGCGGCGGGCATAAGATTGAAGCCGCACTGGGAGCTTTCCAGGTGCCTGTTGCCGGCAAGGTCTGCGCGGATGTGGGCGCGTCCACGGGTGGGTTCACGGACTGCCTGCTGCAAAACGGCGCGGTGAAGGTCTATGCGATTGATGTGGGCTACGGCATCCTGCACTGGAAACTGCGCCAGGACCCGCGGGTGGTGGTGATGGAGCGGACCAATGCCCGCTATGTGGACTCGCTGCCCGAACCGGTCGAGCTGGTGGTGATTGACGCCTCCTTTATTTCGCTGGGGCTGATCCTGCCGGCCGTGAAGGAGTGGTTCGCAGATGAGGGCGGCCAGACGGTTGCTCTGATCAAGCCCCAATTTGAGGCCGGACGCAAGGCTGCCGCAGTTCATGCCGGTGTGATCAAGGACGAGGCGGTTCACCGCAAGGTGCTGCGGGACACCCTGGATGAAGCCCTGAACCTGGGGTTCTGGCCGGTGGGGTTGATTGCCTCTCCGATCAAGGGGCCGAAGGGAAATGTGGAATTTTTAGTGGATTTGCGCCTGGAAAAACCGGCGAAAGAACCCGATTTGGACGCCCTGATTGACACGGCAATCCAGCAATTACCGGATTGATTTGAAATGGGTTATACTCTGTTGATATGAAAGAAAACGTCAGAAATTTCTGCATCATCGCCCATGTGGACCACGGGAAATCAACCCTGGCGGATCGCATGCTGCAACTTACTCACACCGTGGCCGACCGCGACATGACCGACCAGATCCTGGACAGCATGGACCTGGAGCGGGAAAAAGGCGTCACGATCAAGGCCTCTGCCGTGCGCATGAACTATGACGCGGCGGACGGCAAGTCCTATGAATTTAACCTGATCGATACCCCCGGGCATGTTGACTTCAATTACGAAGTCAGCCGGGCGCTGGAAGCCTGCGAAGGCGCGCTGCTGGTGGTGGATGCCACCCAGGGGATTGAAGCCCAAACCTTGGCTAATCTCTACCTGGCTTTGGAATCCAACCTGGTGATCATTCCTGTGATCAATAAGATTGATCTGGTCTCCGCTCAGACGGATGTCGTTATGGAGGATATTCATAACCTGCTGGGCACGCCTGAGGATCAGATCATCCGGATATCCGCAAAGACGGGTGTGAACGTGGACCAGGTTCTGGAAGCGATTGTGGCACAGGTTCCGCCACCCAAAGGCGAGGATGATAAGCCGTTGGAAGCGTTGATCTTCGATTCGCACTATGACTCCTATAAAGGCGTGGTGGCTTATGTCCGTGTTTTCAACGGCACGATTACTGCGACCGATATGTTGCTGATGATGTCCACTAAGGTCAAGACTTCGCCGGTGGAAATCGGCGTTTTTGCCCCCCTGATGAAACCCATTAAAGCTCTGAACTCCGGTGATGTTGGATATATCGCCACCGGATTGAAGACCGTTTCGGAATGCCGGGTCGGTGACACCATCACCTACGCGACCAATGGCGCAGCCCGACCGCTGCCGGGCTATAAACAAGCCAAACCGATGGTCTTTGCCGGCGTCTATCCGACGGAAGGGGAGGATTACCCCGACCTGCGTGATGCGCTGGAAAAATTGCAGCTTAACGATGCCTCTCTGACCTTTGAACCGGAGACCTCTGAAGCTCTCAATTTTGGCTTCCGCTGCGGGTTCCTGGGGCTGTTCCATATGGAAATCATCCAGGAACGTCTGGAGCGCGAATATGACATGGATGTGGTCTTCACGGCGCCATCCGTGCAATATCGCATTCAGCTGGTTACCGGGGAAGAGATTGTGATTGCCTCTCCGGCGGAATTGCCGGATGAAGCCCTCATTTCCGCCATCCTTGAACCCTGGATGGACCTGACGATCTTCACACCAACCGACTATTACGGCGTGGTGATGGACCTGGTACGGCGGAAAAGGGGCGTCTTTGTGGAGCAGGAATATCCTTCACCCAACCGGGTGCAAATTCATTTTGAGATACCGCTCTCGGAATTGATTGTGGATTTCTTTGACCAATTAAAATCCGGCACACGGGGCTATGCCTCGATGGATTACCAGTTCAACGAATATCGTCAGGAAGACCTGGTAAAACTGGAAATTCTGGTCAACGGCGAACCGGTGGACGCGCTGACCGCCATCGTGCATAAGCAGGATGCCTATCACAAGGGGCAGGCGCTGGTCTCCCGATTGAAGGAATTGATTCCCAGACAGCTTTTTGTCGTCCCAATTCAGGCTTACGGCATGGGGCGGGTCATCTCGCGGGCCAATGTCAAAGCCATGCGCAAGGATGTTCTCGCTAAGTGTTATGGCGGTGACATCACCCGGAAGAAGAAACTGCTTGAAAAGCAGAAAAAGGGGAAGCGCCGGATGAAGATGGTTGGCAGCGTTGAAATCCCCCAGGAAGCCTTTATGGCGATATTGAGGTTGGATCAATCGTGACCGGAGCCAAAAACAAGCGCCTGGTGGGGAAGACCCTGAGATGGCTCATCCCGCTGGCGATCAGTGCCCTGGCGATCGGGCTGGTGCTGCGCCAGGTTGGTTTATCCCAATTTGTCGCAAACATTTCGAAGCTCCGCTGGCAGGCCATTTTATTGGCTTCGCTGGTTTATTTTGCCAGCATGTTTTTCCGCGTGTTTGCCTGGTATATCCTCCTGCAAAAAAAAGTTTCCTTTAAAGACGCTTTCTTCGCGATGAATGCCGGTTACCTGCTGAATAATGTCTTTCCCTTCCGGCTGGGTGAAATTGGCCGTGCCCTGCTGTTGGATCGGCCAGAAGGTCCTAAGGCTTTTGAAGTGTTGTCCAGCGTGGTGATGGAACGCGTTTTCGATGTCTTTCTGGCGGCGGTTTTCGTTCTGGCTATGCTGCCCAGGGTGATTGGTGGGGAGTATAACCAGCAATTGATCTGGCTGGCATTGATTGTGGCTGCACTGGGGCTGGTTGCCCTGTTCCTGATGGCGCGCTTTAATGAACGGATTAACGGCTGGATGGTGAAGTGGGGAGAGCGTTCGGAATGGGTAAAACTCCGAATTGCCCCTCGAGTGGCTGAACTGCTGAAAGGGTTGGCAGTGCTGAAAGCCCCTGGCGCTTTCCTGCTGGCTTTTGGCAGTCTGGCGCTCAGTTGGGGGATCTCCTTTGGCGAGAACTACGTCATTTTCAATCAGCTTTATCCCAATCCGCCTTTCTGGTGGATGATCTTTGTGCTCAGCATGGCGGCTTTTGGGGCGGCATTGCCCTCCGCACCAGCCAGCCTGGGCGTTTTTGAAGGGGTGATAGTGACGGCTTTTGCCCTGCTGGGTGTGAATGCCGACCTGGCCTTCACCCATGCGGTCGTGATCCATGCTCTGGCGATAACCTTCACCGGTATTCTGGGCCTGATCGGGCTGCGGCTGCAGGGACAGGCGCTGGTCTCGCTTTATCAGCGGGCTGTGCATAGATCGCCCGCTCAGATCGAAGGGGAGTGAG
>CAYUSC010000183.1:0-3725 GCA_964447265.1 uncultured Candidatus Brevefilum sp. | reverse complement strand
GCGGCTTGGGTTTGGACCAGGTGAGCGGCCGCAAACGGCTGCCGAAACCGGCCATCGGGATCACGATCTTCAAGGGTTTGGTCATGTGAGGAGCTCCTCGTTTGGGTTCAACATTTGTTTATTCATAACCTGTTCTTTTTCTGTGAAATGCCAGATACTTTTTGTCCGGTAGGAATTCTTTTGGATTCGTAAAGTAATTGGTTTCTTCCAAAACCTTATTAATCATCCGGTATTGTGATTTCTTTTTTAATATTCTCAGATCGTCTGTAAATGAAATATAGCCATATTCAACCAAAGGGTCATGGAAACGGCATAAGCAGACAATATTTGAGAGGTCACCACGGCCATCAGGATGATCTGCCCATCGAGCGAGATGGGCAGCAATCAGAAATTGAGGCTCGTCTATATCGCAAAGAGCACACTGGAAATGGTAGTTATTCAATGTTAATTCTCGGAGGCGTTGCTGGCCAATTCGTTGCCGTGTTTCAACTATTTTTACATCCGTGCGAATATTATCGAATCTGAGTTTATGTTCCTTAATTGCCGAATCGATTACTTGGCTTGGTAAATCTTCTTGCTCAATATCTATTCCATTTAAGAGCGAATAATAAGTGCCTCGATGGTGGCTCATGAATTCCAAGAGCTTGTCATCCCTGAGTTCCTGAAGAATGCGGCTAAGGGTTTGAGAGGGGGTTTCTCCGGTTGAGCCAGCTTCCTGAATGATGAGAGGTAATTGCTGATCAATTAATTCCTGGCGCGTGAATACTTTGCTGTTTTTTGTTTCTGTTAGTCGCTGGATTCCATTGATGACGGCATCTCTCCAGATAAGCGTCATGGAACGTCTCCTTAGTGGCTTTTTCCTGTTCTATGCTTCCGGCCAGTGTTCATGCCATTGAGTTGCCAGCTGGTAGGCATGGCCCACCCGGAAGAGCTGGTCTTCCCGGAAATGGGGCCCCATCAACTGCATCCCGACCGGCATCCCCTCGGAATCCGGCCCCACAGGGAAGGCCAGCCCCGGCACGCCAGCCAGATTGGCCGGCAGGGTGAAGACATCCTCCAGATACATGGCTAAGGGATCATCGGTGTGCTGGCCGAACTTGAAGGCTGTGGTGGGGGCGACAGGCGCGGCGATCACATCCACTTTCTCAAAGGCCAGATCGAAATCGCGCTTGATCAGGGTGCGGACCTTCTGCGCCTTGCCGTAATAGGCGTCGTAATAACCGGCGGAGAGGGCGTAGGTGCCCAGCATGATCCGGCGTTTGACCTCCGGGCCGAACAGGCGGCCGCGGGTTTCGGTGAACATGTGCCAGAGGTCTTCACCTTCGCCCAAACGGGGACCAAAGCGAATTCCGTCATAACGGGCCAGGTTGGCGGAAGCCTCGGCGGGGGCGATCAAATAATAGACCGGCAGGGCATATTCGGTATGCGGCAGGTGGATCGGAACGGCTGTTGCGCCTTGCGCTTCCATCTGGGCAATTGCGGCCCGGACGCGCTTCTCCACATCGGGCTGAATGCCCTCGATGAAATATTCCTCAGGCACGCCGATCCGCAGACCCTTGAGGGAGTCGGTTTCAGGCAGGGTGTATTCCGGCACCGGGAGCTGGACGCTGGTGGCATCCAGCGGGTCGAAACCGGCCATGTGCTGGAAGAGCGTGGCGACATCGGCCACGTTGCGGGCGATCATCCCCACGGTATCCAGGGAGGAGCCGTAGGCCACCAGGCCGAAGCGCGAGGTGCGACCGTAGGTGGGCTTGATGCCTGTTGTGCCGCAGAACGAACAGGGCTGGCGGACGCTGCCGCCGGTATCCGTGCCAAACGCAGCCGGGGTCATCCGGGCGGCCACTGCCGCGGCCGAACCGCCGCTGGAACCGCCGGGGACGCGGGAGGTGTCCCAGGGGTTGCGGCTGGCGCCGTAAGCGGAGTTCTCCGTGGAGGAGCCCATCGCAAATTCGTCGGTATTGGTCTTACCCAGCGGCAATACGCCCGCATCCAGCAGGCGCTGAACGGCGGTGGCGGTGAAGGGCGGGATGAAATTTTCCAGAATCTTGGAGCCGCAGGTGGTGCGCACATCCTTCAGACAGAGCACATCCTTGACGGCCAGCGGCAGGCCTAAAAGCGGAGACAGGTTTTCAGGTTGGGAAGCCCGCAGGTCGTCAGCGGCCTCAGCGGCGGCCAGCGCTTTGTCGGGCGTGAGCGTCAGGAAGGTGTGAAGCTCGGGTTCGAGCGAGTCGATCCGCTCCAATAAAGCGCGGGTCAATTCCACACTGGAAAAATCCCCCGCGCGCAGTCCCGCCAGGCAGGCTCGGGCGGTAAGGTGGGTCAGTTCGGTCATTCCTGGCCTCCGAAAACCGGCGGAACCTGGAATTGCTCATCCTGAGTCTTGGCGGCGTTCCTGAGGACATCATCCGGGGATAATCCCGGCCGGGCATGATCCTGGCGCAGCCGAAGCTGCATATCCAACACGCTGGCGGTCGGTGGAATCTCGTCGGTGGCGAGTTCATCCAACCGGGCGGCATAGTCGAGGATATCGGATAACTGCTCGGCATAGCGCTGTTTCTCGTCATCCGTCAGTTCCAGGCGGGCCAGGGCGGCAATATGTTCAACTTCTTCTATGGTCAGCTTCATGGTGCTTATTATAATATGGATGCGCCCTGCGACAGTGGGGATGGGGGCTGGAGAAGGGGGATTTGCCTTTAACGTTCGGTAAAAGAAAACAACGGCTTTGAGTTAAGCCGTTGTTAGAATATAGAGCAATTAGGGTGTCAGTTCATAATCCTTGACGTTTTAGCCTGATTTGGCGTCTTGCCAGCATCGTCAGTGAAAGCAGGGCTATCAGGAAGGTCGGCAGCATCAGGACCGAATAGCGCGGATTTACGCCCAATCCGTTGAGGTCCACATAATCCATGATGGCGGACAGGGTAATTTGTAAAGTGATGAGGCTGGTCAGGCCAAGTCCCGCCAGCAGGAAGACAAGGTCACCTGAGGCTGCCTTTTTCTGGATCAGGAAGGCTGCGACCAATACGGCGGAGGAGAGTATCAATAAAATAATGATGACCGCATAGTGGGGGATAAAGGGCGTTCGGAATCCTGTCGGCGCTGGATTCATGACTGGTTTATCCAGTGAATCCTGATTCAAAACGCTGAATATATAGGTGATCACAGCGACACAAAAACCACAGAGGAGTACGGTCGCAATTTTATTTTTTCCAAATGCAAATGCGCTTGCCATGGCTAACAACCAAACAATTCCTGTCAGGCTGCTGGGAAAAATCATCGACCCGGTGCCATTCTCAATGGCTTTCTGGCTGAACACCAATACAAGCACGCTGACCAATAGAACCGTGACCACGAAGGCAATCGACTCCCACCACTTACTTTTGGCCTTGATGCTCCGCGTCGATTGATCCGCGTATTGCAGAGTGGATTCAACGACAGCTTCCATTTCCGGCGCGGGTGCGTCGGCTTTTGCGCCGTTCAGCAGTTCGCTGGTGGTCACGCCCAGAATATTGGAAAGCTTCGCGAGCAAGGAAATGTCGGGGCAGCTTAACCCACGTTCCCATTTCGAAACAGCCTTATCCGTCACGCCAAGCTGTTCTGCCAGATCTTTTTGGGTGAGTCCTTTTTCTTTCCTCAGGGTGGAGATGAATTGCGCCATATTGGAAAAAGTGTTGTCCATGTCGTTGTTGACCTCCTTGATTTAGGTCCATCTTACCTTGAATTGTCAG
>CAYUSC010000182.1:0-3749 GCA_964447265.1 uncultured Candidatus Brevefilum sp. | reverse complement strand
TGATTGGTGAGGATGAAGCCCGTACCACGGTGGAAATGCCGGATATGTACGTTGTCCAACCGAGTAACGCGCTCTGGTTTGGCCATGCCTGGGAGGATAAGGGCAAGCCCTTGCCGGATGGTTTTACCTATACAAGCGCTAACAACACCGAATGGTTGGATCTGGACGGCATCAAAAAGATAATTGACCCGATTGAAAAAGAGCTTGCCAAGGGACATTAAATGAAACGACTACTGGTTACTGGCGCGAGTGGGCACCTGGGTTTGAACCTGGCCTTGTATGCTCAGCGCCAGGGTTATGACGTAATCGGCTGGGCAAACCGCCAGCCCGTCGAGAATGTACCTTTTGCGGTGGATCAGTTTGACCTGACCGATACCAAGCACTTGGGTGAAAAACTTCAGGCTACTGCACCGGACATGGTAGTGCATTCAGCCGCCTTGGCCAATCTTGAGGCTTGCGACAAGAATCCAGAGCTGGCTTACCAACTTAACGCTGAGGTTCCGGGGCTTTTAGCCCGGCACCTTAAGCACATGGGCGTGCCGCTACTGCACATCTCAACCGATGCCGTTTTTGATGGCACCAAGGGTGATTACAGCGAGATTGATATGCCCAACCCGATTAACACCTACGCTCACAGCAAGCTGATGGGGGAGGAAAACGTCAGTTCTGAATACAAAGAGGCCGTTATTGGGCGGGTGGTCTTTTTCGGATGGACGTTGAGCGGCAAACGCTCTTTGGCGGAGTTCTTTTACAACCGCCTGAAAGCCGAAGAAACTGCCAACGGCTTCACCGATATGATCTTCACGCCGCTCTATGTTGAGCACCTGGCCAGCCTGCTGCTCGAAGCCATGGAGAAAGAACTGCACGGCACTTATCATTTTTTTGGCAATCAGGCTGTCAGCAAGTATGCCTTCGGGGTAAGCCTGGCAAGAGAATTTGGTTTTGATGAGAGCCTGGTCAGCCCCATCAGTGTGATGGATTCAGAGCTGACCACCCAACGCTCACTTAACCTGTCTATGAACAACGAAAAACTACGTATGGCGCTCGGGCATGAATTGCCTGGCATCGTCGAAGGGCTAAAAGCACTGCACTTGGCTGAGGATATGGGCCTGCGGGAACGCATCCTGAGCTTTGGCAGCAATAAGGAGGCATGATGGATATCCAGATCGGCAGACACACGATTGGCCTGAAACACCCCACCTATTTTGTAGCCGACATTGCCGCCAATCATGACGGCAGCCTTGACCGGGCGATGGCGCTGATCAAACTGGCAGCCGAAGCTGGGGCAGACGCGGCCAAGTTCCAAAACTTCCGTGGCCCAAAAATCGTCTCTGATTACGGCTTCACACATATGAACTCCCAGGTCTCCCACCAGGCAAAATGGAAGAAGAGCGTGGTTGAAGTTTACGATGCCGCATCCATTCCTTTCGAGTGGACGCAGCATCTAGGGGAAGCTTGCGACGATGCAGGCATCGATTTTTTCTCGGCTCCCTACGATTTTGAAGCCACCGACATGCTGGAAAGCTTCGTGCCAGCCTATAAGATTGGGTCTGGTGATATCACCTGGATTGAAGCCTGTGAGCGCATGGCCAGAAAAGGCAAGCCAGTGTTGCTGGCAACCGGCGCCGCAAATATTGGGGATGTCCAGCGCGCCGTGGAAGCCATCCTGGCCATCAACCCGGAACTGGTTCTGATGCAGTGCAACACCAATTACACTGCC
Source organism: uncultured Candidatus Brevefilum sp. (assembly GCA_964447265.1). Taxonomy (GTDB): domain Bacteria; phylum Chloroflexota; class Anaerolineae; order Anaerolineales; family Anaerolineaceae; genus Brevifilum. The sequence goes on along the minus strand of CAYUSC010000182.1, from coordinate 2,029 downwards.
GACCCGGGCAATTATGACCACATCCACCTGAATGTGCTTAAAACCTATCATGAAATGTGGCCTGATTTGGTACTTGGTTTAAGCGATCACACCCATGGGCACGCTACGGTGTTGGGGGCGGTAGCGTTTGGAGCCCGGGTAGTTGAGAAACATTTCACGGACGATAATCATCGTGAAGGGCCTGACCACGCTTTCGCGATGAATCCCCAAAGCTGGGCGGATATGGTGCAGAACACGCGTCAGTTGGAACGCGCGCTTGGGTCGGGTTCCAAATTTGTGGCCGGCAATGAACAAGACACAGTGATTGTGCAGAGGCGCTGCCTGCGGGCGGCACGGGCTATCCATGCAGGGGAAGTGTTGACCCGCGAGATGATTGACGTATTACGCCCAGCTACGCCAGGTGCGGTCGAACCCTTTGAAATTGACAAAGTGCTTGGCTTAAAGGCAGAACAAGACCTGGAAAAGGGGCAGGACCTGCGCTGGACCCAGTTGTCATGAAAAAGATTTTGTACCTCACGGTTGCCGATTCAGTGCATGACCAGCGCTTTATGCAGGCCTTGGCTGAAAGCGGCTATGAGGCTTATGCCTTACGCGTGAGAAGTGGAGATTGGTCCACCCCAGCTGGGGTGCAGGCTCTCAGCCCGATGGGCTTTGATTATCCAGTGGAAAAGGATGCCATTCCTGCTTTCACCGAAAAACTGGGCAATATTCTGAACACACTCGAACCCGACCTGGTACAGGCGGGCCCTTTGCACGACCTAGCTTACCTGGCTGCCCTGGCCGGGGCGCAACCCTTGCTGGCTCAAAGTTGGGGTTTTGACCTGATGGCCGAAAGTTTTGACAGCCCTGAAAACCTGTCCAGGACAAAATTTACCGTGGCTCATGCCCAAGGTTTGCTGGTGGATGCACATTGCAGCGCTCAGAAGGCTGTATCGCTGGGTTTTCCAAGTGAGAAAATCTACATTTTTCCCTGGGGGGTTGACCTGGAGCACTTTAAGAGGGTTGCTTGGCAAGCTGAGGCTGCAATTATCAGGCAAAACCTGGGTTGGGAAAGTACGAGGGTACTCTTCTGCCTGCGTTCTTGGGAACCAAAATATGGGGTGGTTGATCTCTGCCAGGCTTTTGTGCAAGCCGTGGCTTCAGACCCCAGTTTGAGACTGCTTTTAGCGGGCAGCGGCTCCCAAGCGGAGGAGATCCAAAATATCCTCAAGACCGCCGGGCTGGAAGACAAGGTAAAGGCCTTGGGTAGGCTGCCCAATGCTGAATTGCCCAGATATTTTGCGGCAGCGGATATATACGTGAGCCCTTCGCACGTGGACGGGTCCTCCGTTTCTTTGATGGAAGCACTGGCGATGGGCTTGCCGGCTCTGGCAACCGATATCCCTGCTAACCTGGAATGGGTTCAGAATGGAATCAATGGCTGGGTTTACCAGGATGGTAATATTGAGAACCTTACAGAAAAAATCTTAACTGCCTCAGAGGCAGACCTCGAACCGCTTGGGCAGTCCGCACGCCTGACCGCAGAAGCAAAAGCGAACTGGCAAAGAAATAAACAAGTTTTAATGAAAGCCTGGCAGGATCTGCTGGCAAAAGGTTAGAAAATGAAAAAGAAACTCATCGCAGTTGTCTGCGTTTTATTGTTATCATCGCTGGCTTGCAGTCTGCAGCCCATCGGTGGCTTGTTCGGAATGACACCAACTGCAACTCCCACACCCGATTTGGGCTTGGTGCGTTTGCAGGGGGCTGGCATGTCAATCATGCTCACTAACACCTACATCGGAGCAGATATCACGCCGGACCTCCCCGGTATTGTCGAAACCATCAAGAATTTCTTTGGTGAAGGCAGCGATATCTACAATAAACTGGTGGATGGCATTGAAGAAAACATCGCCTGGTGGGGCTATGATTCAGCCACGCCGGAACCAACAAAATTGTTGGTATTCAAGAATGACCAGTTCAATTTTGTGCCATTAACCGCGATCCATCTGGCAATTCAAACAGTCATCCAAAAACAAAACAACGCCATTGA
>CAYUSC010000181.1:0-3908 GCA_964447265.1 uncultured Candidatus Brevefilum sp. | reverse complement strand
TTGATCTGGAGCACAAGTTAACGATCGCCGGGAACCCCCGTAACATGCACGCCGGCGAATTTTATGCGATTCGTTTCCTGGCATTCGTGGCCGGGATTGTGATTGCGTTCCTGTTGAACAGGGATCTTAAGAATCTTGATATGAAGATGCTCGGTATCGGTGCGTTGATCATTCTGCTCTGCTATATGTACCCTTCAGTCTGGTTGCGAGGGAAGGTGAAAGCCCGGCAGGACGAAATTCAGCGGGGGCTGCCGGATGCGCTGGATATGCTTTCGGTCTGCGCCAGCGCAGGGTTGGCTTTCGATCAATCGCTGTTGAAGATCAGCGGCTATTGGGACACGGATCTGGGACATGAGATCAAGCGGGTGACCAAAGAGATGGAAATGGGCATCTCCCGTGCAACTGCGCTAAGAAATATGAGCAACCGTTTGGATGTCAATGACCTTTCGCGTTTTGTCGCCATCATCATCCAGGCCGAGAAAGTCGGGATGAGCTATGCGGATGTTTTGCACAGTCAGGCTTTACAGATGCGGATTCAGCGTCAATTCAGAGCCAGAGAGATCGCAAACAAACTCCCCGGGAAGATGTTATTCCCAATTGCCTTGCTGATCTTCCCGGCCATGCTCGCGGTTATTCTTGGCCCATCCATACCGGCAATTATGGACCTGTTCGGTACTTTATAGACTGATTTATTAGGTAAGAGCGAAACGAAATGGGATCATTACGACCTAACTTTGGAAGATCTAATGATGGAGATTCCAAGAAAAAAGGAATAGACGAAAAGATCGTTATACCGATTGATCTTTCGAATGATCCTGATTACCTTGAGTTAATCAGGCTTTTCCAAAATGGCGACTTTGTCGGTTGTCGGGAAATCCTGGATAAGCTTGAAGAACGATACCCGGATCATCCGGTGTTATTGAGTTTTGATGAAAACCTCCAAATGAAGTTGATGTTCCGGACGATGGAGGATACGAATAAGAAAGTTCAGAACCGGGAAAAGGTTAAAAGCTCATTCAATTTCGTCATTTTCACCATTATCGCTGTTTTGATTGTTTCCGCGGTCTTCTATTTTTCCTTCAAATATCTCAATAACCAAATTGCGGAGCGGCAGCAAATTCAGGAAGACTATACATTAAATAATTTGGCTGATCAGGCTGAACAACTTTTGTTGGTCGGTAATCCGCAACCGGCAGCAGAAATTGTCGAAAATATTCGTGAGATCAATCCGGAGTATGAGCGGTTATCCACGCTGACAGATGAAGTGGAACTGCTTCTGAGGATGGAAGGTAAATATCAGGAAGCCGAATCACTTCTGGAAGCCGGAGATTCAGAAGGCTCATTGGTGTTATTCTATGAAATCCAGGAGGAACGCCCTGGATTGTGGGACGTTTCTCAGCAGATTGAAACCATTGAGACGGATAACCAGATTTCCATTCTTTTAGCTGATGGGGGCACGGCCTACCAAAATGAGGATTGGGATACCGTTATCAGCTCATATGAAGGCGCTCTCGCCCTGGACCCGCAATTAGACGATCCGTTAATTACGGAGCAGCTTCTCCAGGGCTATCTGAAAAAGATCATCAGTATGCTTGAGGAAGATAGCGCCTCCATTGAGGATATCGAGGCGGCGGAACAATATTATCGCAAAGCCGTTGCTTTAATCCCGCAGAGCAAGGAATACGCGAACGAGCGTGAGAATCTGCAGGAAGCCAGCAGCAACCTGCTGCAATTGAAATTTGTGCAGACGGCTAAGGATATGCTCTCGGACAGCGCCCAAACGATTACCTCGGTGAAGAAAGCGGTCACCTATTTGACCAAAGCCGCATCCATCGATCCGAAGAACTCCGCTTTGCAGATCGATTTGAACAATGCGGAATACTACCAGGTGGCATTCCAGGATTTTTTAGACATGAATTGGGCATCTGCGATAACCAATTTGACCAAGATCATGGAATCGGATCCCAATTTTGCCGGCGGCAATACGGCGACTTTACTCTATGAGGCCTACTCGGCATTGGGACAACAGTATTATTCTGCCGGGTTCTACTCGGATGCCCTGAACAATTTTGAACAGGCAGAGTTGGTCGCCTGGGATGATACCGAAAATACAATGAAATTGTTCCAGGTGCAGATCAATATTGGCGATACATATGGGAAGCTCAGAGATTATGAGAATGCCGTATCGTATTATCTCTATGCGTTGAATTCAATTGAGATCACTTCCCGATCCGAGATGACCACAGTCAACAACCTGGTGGCACAGGCTACATATTGGGATGCAATAGGCGATTACGATTCCGCTTATACGGCACTCCAGGAAGCGCTGCAGGCGATCGGTGAAATTTACGTCCAAACTGAAATTGAGATCAGTGATGGAGCCTGCCTGGCTTTCTTTGCTGATGATAATTTATCGACCATTGATGCCATCCTCGAGGCTAATAACCTGCCTCAGAATATGGTGATCAATTTTGGGAGACAATTAATTGTCCCCAGTATCCAAAAATAGTACGGATTTATTTGTAGGACCTTTTAGGAGGGCTTATGTTTGCTAATCGACCAGCGTTGAACAAGGAGGCTTCTACTCCAGTTCAACAAAGCCAAACAATTACCAAAGAGCATAAAAATGAATTTGTCACCATCCGGGATGCAGTCCAGAAGGAGCTGCTTGAAAACAGCAAATCCGACTCGTCAGTTGATCCTGAAAAACTGAAGGTTTTGATTGAAGAAGTCTTCAATAAAGTTCTTGAGGAAGAACATTTCCTTTATAACCATGACACCCGCAATCAGTTATTGGAATGGGTCATAGCGGATATTGTGGGCTACGGCCCAATTGAACCTTTGTTAAAAGATTCGGATATCACCGAAATCATGGTTAATGGTTATGACCAGGTCTACGTTGAAAGATTTGGCTTGATCAAACCAACCAGCGTAAAGTTTGAAAGCGAAGCTCATCTGATGCGGGTGATTGACCGGATTGTATCTCCCATTGGCAGGCGTGTGGATGAATCCTCACCAATGGTGGATGCCCGTTTACCCAACGGCTTCCGCGTTAACGCCACCATTCCCCCGCTTTCACTGAATGGCGCAGTGCTGACCATCCGTAAATTTGCCACCCGTCCTTTCGAGGTGCAGGACCTGATCTCGAATGGAACGTTAAACATTGCTTTAGCCAACTTCCTTAAGGCGTGCGTAGAGGCTCGGGTCAATCTGGTGGTCTCCGGTGGTACCGGCACCGGTAAAACCACCTTCCTCAACGTGCTTTCCTCTTTCATCCCTGAGGGTGAACGGGTGATCACCATTGAAGATACGGCGGAGCTTCAGCTTCGCCAACCCCATGTCGTCCGGCTTGAAAAACGCCCGCCAAATATTGAGGGTAAAGGCGAGATCACCATCCGCCAGTTAGTGATTAACGCTTTGCGCATGCGCCCCGACCGGATTGTCGTTGGCGAGTGCCGTGGTGGTGAAGCGGTTGACATGCTTCAGGCCATGAACACCGGTCATGATGGTTCAATGACCACCATCCACTCCAACGGTCCCCGGGATGCCCTTCGCCGTATCGAGACCATGGTGATGATGGCCGGGATGGATTTGCCCCTGCGAGCTATCCGTGAGCAGGTTGCTTCTTCAATGGAATTGATTGTCCACCTTGAAAGGTTGAAGGACGGTACTCGTAAAATCGTGAAGGTATCCGAAGTGCAGGGTATGGAAGGCGACACGGTTGTTATGCAGGACCTGTACATCTTTGAGCATGCCGGCATCAAGAATGGCTTGATCCAGGGGACTCACAAACCCACCGGGTTGCGCCCCGGATTCACCCCGAAATTGGTCGCTTCCGGGATCCGGCTGCCCGACAGTGTGTTCGAGACATAAGCATTACTTCCGATGTAAAAAAGCCTCCATTATTG
>CAYUSC010000180.1:0-4033 GCA_964447265.1 uncultured Candidatus Brevefilum sp. | reverse complement strand
TCGTGAATCCAGGCTCGACACCTACGACCGAGAAGCCGCTGGTCTCACAGAAATCAAGTACTTCTCGGAAGAAGGGCTGACCGCGATAGGTTCGCTGAAGAGCCGTCTCGATCTGCAGTAGACAAATTCGATCGAGGAGTTTCCCGCCTGATGCCAACACCACGAGCTCAAACCCCTGGACGTCAATCTTGAGGAAGACCTTGTCCGACGGTGACACGTACTTCTGGATCATCGCATCGAGTCGCGCTGTGCGCACCAATTCTGTCTTGACGAATGCTGCCGTCGGAGCGCTGGCGACGAGCATCGGTGTGGCCTCGAGAAATGAGCTGCTGGCGAGGTTCTCCGCTACGTTGATGAGTGCGGTGCCGTTTTCGGTACCTATCGCAGTGTGTTCCGCAATCCAGCGTCCGTCACGCGCAGCTGCCTGGGAAAGCGCTCGGAACGCCTGCTCGAGGGGCTCAAAGGACACAATCCGTCCCCGGTAGCCGTTCTTGCGGAGTTCTCCAGCGAACTGACCAACGTTGGCGCCCACGTCGAGCACCACATCTATTCCAGAGGCCTCCAGCAATCGGGCCCGCCGCGCGCCGGGATGCACCTGCGGGTGGATGCGCAGCAGATCCCAACCCACCCGCCAGAACGCGCCCCGTATGGCACCAGTCAGCAACCGTCGAAGGAGCGTCATGTCCGCCTCGTGAGCTGCAGAACTAGCGCACCGCTCAGGACGGTGACCTTCGCACGTCAAGAATTCCAAGTCCAGAACCTTAGATCGAGGAGGTTTCGATGTCCCGCCGGTCATGGACTCCGAATGACCGTTCGGCACCGGGGCGCTGATCTCGAGCCCTCGCTGGACCGCCACGCTGGCCGTCATCCAATGGAGCGCCCTCAGGCCTTCCAGCTCATTTCGCAAGTCCGAAGTAGACTCCTGCGCTGCCGCAGGCCACCCGGGATGAAGGCACCGAGCAGGGGCGTCCGTCGCACCGCCATCCCTCCGGACCACGGCGTCCGGATGTGGGTCCGATGGCGACCGACCCCTGATCTCACGCCTTGGGCCGGACGTCGAGCTCGGAGGCCACGCTCGAAGGGGGTCGGCAGGTGGAGTCGGCGGGGGACGACGGGTGGATCCTGCTCTGCAGCGGCCGGGTCACCGTCCGCCCCCGCAGGGGCGTCGGCGGGTCCTTCGATCTACGGCTGGCTTGGCGCGTGGCGACCGGGCAAGCTGCGGGGCGGATCCGGAGCGCGACTTGGCGAGGCCGTTCATTTCCGTCGTAATGCCGTCCTTTCGGCAGGCGGCCTATCTCGAGGAGGCGATCTGCTCGGTGCTCGACCAGGACTACCCGGACAGGGAGCTCATCGTGATGGACGGCGGGAGCGATGACGGCTCAGTAGCCGTGATCGAGCGCCATCAGGCTCGCCTGGCGTACTGGACGAGCGGCCCGGACAGCGGGCAGAGCGACGCGATGGACCAGGGCTTCCGCCGGGCCCGGGGGGATCTGCTGTGCTGGGTCAACTCGGACGACGTGCTCTTCCCGGGCGCCCTCTCGGCGGTGGCGGCGGCATGGCGCCGGAGCGGGGGCGCCGACTGGATCGCCGGCAACTGCTGCTGGCTCGATCCCGAGGGCCGGGTCCTTCGGTGCTCCCGCGGGATGGGGTGGTCGAAGCTGCTCTCCGGTTTCGGCCTGCCGGGCGTCTCCGCCCCGTCGTCGTTCTTCTCCCCGCGCCTCTACCTGCAGGCCCAGGGGTTCGACCGAGGGATGCACTTCGTGATGGACACGGACCTCTGGCTGCGGTTCGCGCGGCTCGGGGCCCGCTTCGTCCGCGTCCCGCGCTACCTCTGGGGACTGCGGCTCCACCCGGAGGCGAAGATGAGCGGGCATAACTTCGCCGAGAGCGCCATGGCGAGGCCGGACCACCCGTCCTGGGAGCGGCGGCGCCGCGAGAACCGGCACCTCGCCGAGCGGTACGGCATCGGCAGGCGCGAGGAGCAGCTGGGGCGCGCCGCGTCGCGCGCGCTCCGCACGCTGTCCGGCGCCTCGGCTAGAGCCTGGCTCGACTCCGCGCGCTTTCGCTGCCGTCACTGGAAGGAGTGCGACTTCTCTCCATGACCACCGGGAACGAGGGCAGGGTCAGGTCGGGTTGCGGGGGCGCAGGCGGCTCCTCAGTCGTGATCTGGCTCGAGAGCGCCTGCCGCTCGTTGATGCCCTTGTGTCGGGCGCTCCACCAGCAGCTCGGCGGGTCCGTGCGCGTGGTGCTGCGGGAGGCTTTGAGCGAGCCGCGGCGGGCCCTCGGCTGGGCGCCGGACTCGGCCGGGTCGATGCCGGTGGAGCTCCTGTCGGGCGAGGGCTGGGCCGGGCGGGCGGAGGCGATCGTCGATGCCGAGCGGGACGCCCTGCACCTGATCGGCGCCTACCAAAGAGGCCAGTACTTGCGCCACGTCGCCCACTACACCGCGTCTCGCGGGTGCCGGATGGCGATCCTGAGCGAGGCGCCCCTCAATATGGAGCGGGGCCCCCGGCGGGTCCTGAAGGAGGCGTACCTGCGCGCGATCGTGCCGCGCCGGGTCGCCCGGATCATCGCCGGAACCGAGCGGATCTTCTGCCTCTCGGGGCGCCGCTTCGAGGCCCTTGAGGCCCTGGGGTGGCCGGTCGGCAAGATCACCGCCTTCGGCTACTTCCCGGAGGATCGCGGCGTGCGTTCGCGATTGGGCAAGGATCCGGCCGAGCCCTTGCGGCTCCTGTCCACCGGCTTCCTGCAGGCGCACAAGGGCGTCGACCTTCTGCTGGACGCGGCCGCTCGGCTCCAGGCGACGGGCGTGACCTTCGAGTGCGACGTGACGGGGGAGGGGCCGGAACTGGGGCGCCTGGAGGCGATGCGACGCCACCTGCGGCTCGAGCCTCGCGTGCGGTTCCACGGGATCGTGTCCGATGCGAAGGTGGCCGAGTTGATGGAGGGGGCCGACGTGCTCGTGGTCCCCGGGCGCTGGGAGCCCTGGGGGATCCGGGTGAACGAAGGGATCCAGGCCGGGCTCGCCGTCGTCGTGAGCGATCGCGTGGGCGCGGCCGAGTTGATCGCCTGGAGCGGCGCCGGTAGGGTGTTTCGCAGTGGCGACGCCGGTGAGCTCGGCCTGGCGCTCTTGGATCTGGCCCGGGATCGCCGCCTTCTCGCTACGGCCAAACGAGCGGCCCGCGCGTACCGTCCCTGGATCACCCCGGAGCAGGCGGCTCGCCACCTGCTCGCGGTCTGCACGCTCCCGGTCGGAGCCCCAGAGCCCGTCGCCCCCTGGGCGTCGGGTGAGGCGAGGGCGGCGATCCTGGCGGCGAGAGAGGGTGAGGGGGCTGGCCTCGACTAGCCATGCACCCTTCCCAGAAACCCGTGCAGGATGGGAGGGCTTCCCGGGCGGCGCGCCCGTCAGAGCTTCTGATACTCGATAACCATCGATTTCCACAGGTAGGGCAGGCGGCCGGCACCTCGAAATGACACCTCGCGAAAGCCGCAATCCTGCGCGAGCTCTCGAAGACTCTGGCGTGAAAAGAACTTGATGTGTCCCCCGTCCCAGCCAACGTTGAAGTGTTCATCCCAGGCTCCGCAGAGTGCCAGCGCGAGGTTCTTCGCGTAGCCGTGGTAGGGGGTTGAGACGACGAAGGTTCCTTCAGTCCGCAAACACTGGCGCGCCGCGGCGAAGAGCCTTCTCGGGAAGTAGAGGTGCTCCACGACCTCGAGGGAGATCGCGATCGAGAAGTCGGTGCCGAGTCGCTCTCCGAGGTCATCGTCGTAGACGGACCCGAGCGCCCACGACACTGGGCTCGGAATTGCTCGAGCTTGGGCCAGTCCATCCTCAGCCAGGTCAAAGGCAGTGACTCGATAGCCGCGAGACGCCAGATGGCGCGCCATCGATCCATTCCCGCAGCCGATGTCGAGGACGCGGAGATCGGGTGCAACCACGCGGCGAAGCACAGGCTCGACCGCCGGCGCCAGATAGTTGTGCGCGTTGGGGTGGTCGGGGGACTCCCACCCGTACCGGTGCGCGGCAGGCTCT
>CAYUSC010000179.1:0-4166 GCA_964447265.1 uncultured Candidatus Brevefilum sp. | reverse complement strand
GACTCCAGGTCGGATGAGGTAGTAATTTGAGCGGCGCTGACGGTCTGAACCGGGAGAAAAATGGCAATAAGCAGCAAGCAGGCCAGGAACCTGACCAAAAATGATGGCCCAGGTGCAAATCTGACCGAACTTTGGGTGCTTCTATCAACCTGCCGCATAAACTGGCTTTCCAGGGATAAGGATTGAAATAACGCCGGATTTCCAAGTCCATCTTAACGTATCTTAATCTTTAAATCAAGCCAGCCTTATTACAGTTTAATCACAAGAATTCCCTGAATTGTTATGGAGAGCTATCCGTTTTAGGTTAATATCCACTAAAATTATTAGATGGAACGGCTTAAGTATCGGGAAGTGGAAGTTAAGGGGATTCTCAACCCCGTCCACGGAGAGGACGATTGGTTCGGCCTGTCTTATAATATGAACCTTTACCGGGGGTGTGAACACCAGTGCATCTACTGCGATACCCGCAGCGCCTGTTACCAGATTGAAAATTTCAATGAGGAAGTGCTGATCAAGATCAATGCCCTGGCGCTGTTGGAAGACGTCCTGCCGCGCAAACGGAAAGTGGGCGTGATTGGGTTCGGCTCGATGAACGATCCTTACACCTATGCGGAGGAACAATACGGGCTGACGGGTAAGGCTTTGGAGATTGTGGCGAAATATCACTTTCCGGTCCATATCATCACCAAGTCGGATCTGGTCCTCAAAGACCTGGAAACCTTGAGACGGATCAATCAGGTGAAAGCTCGGGTGAGTTTCACGATCACCACCACCGACGATGACCTGGCAGCCAGGCTGGAACCGGGGGCGCCTTCTCCCACCCGGCGTTTGGCAGCGATGGCGCAGTTGGCAGAGGCCGGGATTGAGACCGGGGTGGTGATGATGCCGATCTTGCCTTTCATTGAAGACACGCCTGAAAATATCGAGGCAATCGTCCGGGAAGCCATTGCCCACCGAGCGGCTTATATCATTCCTTCGTTTGGCGTGACCGTCCGGGATGGTCAGCGGGAGCATTTTTATCGTAAACTGGATGAACACTTCCCCGGGGTGCGCCAGCAGTATGAGCAGGCTTTTGGCAGCAGTTACTATTGCCCAGCCCGGAATTCACGCCATTTGGAACGCCTGTTTACGGATCTTTGTGCCAGTCACAATATCCCGACCCGGCTGGCGCCGTTTCCTCCCCGACCTGACATTAAACAGCCAGCGCTGTTCTGAATCAGGCAAAAAAACGGGCTTCCAAAAGGAAGCCCGTTTCAATTTGTTGGTTTTGGGATTAATCCAGCAAATTGCTGTCGATCAATTCCATCCCGCTGGTATAGTCGGTGAAATAATCGGCTGTTTTAACCAGCCCGACACCTTCAACATACCAGGAGCTGGAGCCGAAATTGATGCTGGTCAGCGGTAGGGTGGCGCCGTTGAAATCCATGTTGATGGCGATGTCACCCGTGCTGTCCACCCGGTAAGCCTCGGCAAAAGTGCCGGCCGGGACGGTGACCTCTTCGATGGCCGCGATCACATAGTTGATCACCACGGTGGATTCGGCGGTTGACATCACACCTGCCATCGTGATGTCGCCCTTCATGTGATAGGTCGCGGTCCATTCATAACCGACTTCGAGCAGATCCTCCGCGGGGAGGGTTTCGCCTTCCCAGGAGATGGTGTCAAAAGTCATTTCTACGCCATCCTCGCCACCGGATTGATTCAGGAAATTCACCTGGGCGAAATCGCCAACCAGAAGGCCATCTTCCGAGCAGAACCAATCCACCGAAAGGACCAGGTCGCTTTCCGTGAAATCCTGAGTCAGGGTGAAGGATTCATCGGTAACGTTGGTCACGGTCATGGTGTAGCTCTCACCGGTGGAAAGCTGGAAGGTCCAGAATGCCCCTTCGGTAATCGGGAAGAAGGGGTGGTAGCAGTTGGAGTCCAAATCCACTGCAATGCTGCTGTCTTCGGCCTCCATCGTCGCGGGTTCGGCTGCCATTGTTTCTTCCACCGCCGGAGTATTTTCCACCAGGGTTTCTGCCGGTTCGCTTTCATCACTGCCAGCCGCCAGGTCATTCAGGCCGCAGCTATACAGGAAAAAGGCACTGACCACCAGGATGAGCGGAATCCATTTGTTTCTCATTTGTGTCTCCTTTAAATTATTCTAATAACTATCTTAATAGTGGTAATTATACAGGAAATTGCCTGTTTTCAAAAATCCAATTATTTAAATAAAGAAGGGCGGCCATTTGGCCGCCCAGGAAGCATTGGATATTTTATTGTTCTGGATCAGGCATCAATTTCAATGTGGGCGTTATGACCCTTGATGAATCCGGCGTAGAGACGTTTGATCGATTCGACAACAAGGCCAAAGATCGTCAGGCCGAGGAGAACTTTCACTCCCAGGTTCAGATAGTGATTGATCATCTCGACGCCCAGGGTTGAATCGATGCTAAGGCGCTGCCAGTCGGCAGCCTGCAGGGTCAGGATAGCCGGGCCGGTCAGGATGGCGAAGTTGACTGCGACCTTGAGCATATTGATCAGGACTTTTGCGCCGGTGGCTAATTTATCCCAGACGCCCTTATTGAGCAGATAAAGGTCCAGAGCGATGTCGAGGATGATATAGATCGTGATGGCGGGCACATAGCGGAGGAAGTTCTCATTCAAAATCGGTGAAGCAACCCAGCCCCGGCTGTCAAAGAAGTAGATCCCAACCTTATCAAGGAAGAAGTTGATCAGCACGATGAAGATCATTGAGAAGGTGATCTCAAAGGCCAGTTCCACGACCTTCACGCGGTCCGTATCCTCATCTTTGAGGAGATCTTCCGGGTTCCATTTCTGGTTGATTTTGACCTTCATCTCATCCGGCGTGGTGCGTTCGATGCCTGCAAAGGAGAGGGTTACGATGCCAAAGGCCATGAACAGGCTGCTGATCAGTGAACCGACGACTTCCAGCATGGCTTCCAGCATCCCGCTGTCAAAACCGGTCTGGTTGACGATCGCCACGATCAGGCCAATGATATTGAAAGCGCCCACGATGACCAGCACCACCCGCAGGACTTGCAGGTAAGCCGGAAAGAGCTGAGGGCCGATCAGGTAATTCTGCGCGCCGTACTGAATGGCGACCTTGCGAGGTGAACCGAATTCCCGCAGAACCTCTTTGACGATCTCGTCGTCGGCGTCCATCCCCGGGTTCGAGTTGCGGTCTTCGATCATGTCCATCAGCGTGGAGCGGATTTCTTTGAGGATGTCTTCCCGGTTCCGCGGGGGCAGGTTTTGGCGGATTTTATCTAAATACAATTCCAATAGTTTCATTTTTCGTTCTCCTTTTCATTATCAAGCAAATTATCCACGGTCGTTTTGATCCGACTCCATTCGACCGTCATCTCACTGAGCACCTGGCCGCCGAAGCTGCTCAGGATATAGTAGCGCCGGGGGCGGGAAGTGTCGGTCCGCCAGTTGCTTTCCAATAACCCCTGTTCCTCCATTCGGCGGAGGAGGGGATAGAGGGTCCCCTGGTCAACCAGCATGCCCTGGTCTTCCAGACACTTCATCAGGGAGTAGCCGTATTGTTCGGTGTGGAGCTGGCTGAGCACGGCCAGGACGATCACACCCCGGCGAAGCTCCTGAACAAGGTTTTGGGTCTGTTCTGTTATTGTGTCACCCGTCATACTGTTTAACCTTTCGTAATGTAATATCCTATATCTTGTAATATAGTATAGTGTGTGTCACACAGTATGTCAAGAATCTTTAAGGTTGGTGATTTTGAATTTGGGAGGGTTGAAAGCGCCGGGATGATGTTAAAATGGAGGCTATGGAAAATAAGATCATTTTTGGCGATAACTTACCTGTACTACAAGACCTGCCCGATGAATCGGTGGATCTGATCTACATTGACCCGCCTTTTAACACCGGCAAGGAGCAATCCCGAAAGCAAATCCGGGTGGAGAAAGATGAGAATGGGGACCGGGTGGGTTTTGGCGGCAACCGTTATCAAACCGAAGTGATCGGTGAACGCGCTTACCGGGATCATTTTGACGACTACCTGGGTTTCCTGCAGCCCCGCCTGGTGGAAGCCTATCGCATTTTGAAATCCACCGGCAGCCTATATTTCCATATTGATTACCGCGAAGTGCATTACTGTAAAATCCTCCTCGATGAAATCTTCGGGCGGGAGTCCTTCC
>CAYUSC010000178.1:0-4220 GCA_964447265.1 uncultured Candidatus Brevefilum sp. | reverse complement strand
TCCGCAAGGAAGAATTCGTAATAACAGCAAGGGTCGCCTTCTCCCGGGACAACATCGGTGTAGTTTCTTTGGAAAAAGCCGTAATCCGTAAACTCCAGCTCGACATAATTATCGGTTGGAATTTTCTCCTGTACGTCCGACCCTTCCTGAGACTCAAGCGCATACCATTCAAAATAATAGACATATCTGTTTTCACCAACCTTGGTGTAGACACGGCCGCCTTCCGTAACCGAATCATCGGAGAACTCATATGTCCTTTCAAGATATTCCGGAGGCAAGCACCGACAGGTAATATCTGTATTCACACCTGTGTAGGTATGGGAGCCTTGATTGGCAGCAATCGGGTCGCCCCCCGAACCGGCAACAGGGTTCCCACCCCGATCCGGCACCCCCGACCACCGAATCGCCATACTCTTCGGTTGCGGCAGATTCTGAGGCTTCCGTTTCTCCCAGGATTTGCACTTCCTCTTCCTGGGACGATTCTGCCTGATTTTCGTGAAGGGCTTCCATGAAATTACCCAGGCAACTCCCCTGAGCGAGTACAACGGCTACAATGCTGACAATGACCTGCGTTTTAAGTTTCATTGTTACTCCATCAATTCATAAAGAACAACTATTTTTCCCCAAAAATTCTCATGTTATTTTAATTTCCTTTCGCTTTTTCTGCCGGACCAATTTTCTTTCAGGTCATTGAATTTTTGTTGAAAAACCTGGCTTGGAAGTGACAGGGATAAAAAAACCGCTCATGTAAGCGGTTTTCTCATTTCCAATTCAATGTGTGGATTTTATACTCAATCTTTGATGAGCAAGGACTTTTTCACTTCATCTGCCAGATTTGCCCTGGCGACCACTTCCTGCTCCCGGGTTTTCAGGTTCTTCACGGCCACCTGACCTGCCGCGACCTCATCCGGCCCAAGGATCACAGCCACCGGGATGTCCAGCTTATCGGCAAATTTGAATTGCTTGCCCATTTTTTCCACTTCGGGGTAAATCACCGTGCGCAGCCCGGCATCGCGAAGTGCCGTCGCAGCTTTCAGAGTTTCAGGCAGGGTCGCTTCATCAAATACGGTCACCAGGACCTGCGGCTTTTCACCCAGGGCAGCGGGGATCACACCGGCATCCTGCAGCACCAGTTCAATCACCACATCGCCCATCGCGAAACCCACACCGGAGAGCGGGGTACCGCCCACGTCCGCCACGAGGTTGTCATAGCGACCGCCGCCAAAAATCGCCCGACCCTTACCACCCAGCTCAAAGGCTTCAAAGACCGTGCCGGTGTAATAGTCCAGCCCACGGATAACTTTAGGGTTATACTGCACGTAATCCCGGATGCCAAAAGCCTCCAACAAGCCAAAGAATTCAACCAGTTCTTCGGATTCTTTCCATAGGTCATTATTATTTACTAGCTCCTGAAGCTGGCCCACCTGTTTTTCGGTCAGCCCGGATTCAATCGCATAATCCCACCAGGCTTGCCCGGAGAGCTTTTCCAGTTTATCCACCACCCGGAAGACCTGTTTCCAAAGGCTTCGGGGAATATCCATTTTCTCAAAGGCGGTATCCAGCAAGCGGCGGTTATTGACGTAAATCGCCACCTGATCCGATTTCAATCCGGCTTCCTTCAGGAAAGTCGCCGCCACAGCCACAATCTCCGCGTCAGCAGCCACGGTCCCCGCCCCGATCAAATCGATATTCCATTGGAAAAATTCGCGGGTACGGCCGCGCTGGGGCTTCTCGTAACGCCACATGGGGCCAATCGACCACCAACGCAGGGGCAACGGCAGTTCGAACTGTTTCTGGGCCACCATCCGCGCCAGGGTGGGCGTCAGTTCCGGGCGCAATGTCAGGTCTTCGCCACCGCGGGAGGTAAACACAAAAGATTGCTCCTTGACCAGTTCCTCACCGGATTTGGCCGCATAGAGATCAATGAATTCAATGCAGGGGCCGTCATATTCCTGATAGCCAAAGCGCGTGGATACCCGCCGGATGATATCAAACATCCAACGGCGAACAGCCATCTGATCAGGATAAAAATCCCGGGTTCCTTTAACACTGCGGATAATTTCTGCCATTAAAGCCTCTTTCATGCTCTTTTTCCCAAGTATAACATCACCATTCTACCTGTATTACCTCATTTTAAGAGAATAAAACAAGCATTTGGGTAAAATTACGATAAAATAGGAACAGTGCAATAGACATTCAAGTAAAGGTTATCATGGAACTTTCAAAGATTATCACGCTCCTAAATGGTGAATTACTGACAAATCCAGATCTTGTGCAAAAGGACATCGCCGGTGCGATGGGCGCAGATCTGATGAGTGACGTCCTCGCATCCATCCAACCGGACGCAATTCTGCTGACCGGCTTATGCAATCCTCAGGTTGTGCGGACAGCCCTGATCGCAGATATCCGCGCGATCGTATTTGTCCGCGGGAAAAATCCCGCCCGTGAGACCATTGACCTGGCCAACGAGGAAGGCATCCCCCTGGTAACGACCAAAGCAGGCCTCTTTGAAGCCTGCGGCATTCTTTATAATGTCGGCCTGCCCAGCCTGGAGAGCCTGTCCCAGGAAGACTGCTCCGATTAAAAAGGGACCCCATGGCAACCCGAAGTCCTATCATTACAGATCAAGCGGCTGAAAATATCACCAAGGTTGAAGAACTCGCTTATGAACTCCGCATTCACGAAGTGATGACGGAGAATGTCCTTTGCCTTGCACCTGATCTGACAATGAAAGAGGCTGTTGAAACCTTCCAGAAGGTTCGCATCTCCGGCGCGCCGGTCACCGAAGAAGACCGGCTGATCGGTATCCTGAGCATGGAAGACCTGATGCGTGCACTGCAGGAGAACGGACTGGCTTCCCCTGTCAGAGATTACATGTCCACCAACGTCATTTCCGTCAAGGAATACGACCCAGTTGTAGAAGCCTTAAAGACATTCAACAAAACAAAATTTGGCCGCCTCCCCGTTTTGGATGAAGATGATCATGTCAGCGGGATTATCACCAAAGGCGATATCAGCAACGGTCTGCTGGCTGCTTTACAGCGGGATTACCATGCAGAAGAATTAATCCGCTACCGCGCAAGCCACCTCTTTGAGGACATCGTCTCCGATCGCACCAGTCTGATTCTGCGCTATGACATCAAAAAAGGCGATTTCGTCCATGGCGGAAACGCCTCCAGCAACATCAAGCGGGCCCTGCTGCGTCTTGGCGCTTCACCCCAAATCTCACGACGCTGTGGGATTGCCGTCTACGAAGCGGAAATGAACCTGATCATCCATACCAATAATGGGGGGATCCTCAGGGCAGAGATAGAACCTCACAAGATCACAATCGAAGCCTATGATGATGGACCAGGCATTGAAGACACCCAACTTGCCATGAAACCCGGTTATTCCACAGCGACGAACGAAGTACGCGAGATGGGCTTTGGCGCCGGCATGGGCCTTGTAAATATCAAACGCTGCGTCGACGATATGACGCTGATCTCATCAAAAGAACGCGGCACCAACCTCTATATGATCATTTGTCTTGAAGACAATGATAAAAATCCAAACACGCTTAGTTAATTCACCTACATACTAAAGTGAGCCGCTATGAAACTCGATAAGATCGTCAATGATCTGGGCCTTAAAGTCCTGACCTCTCCTGTTGATTTAAGCACAATTGATGTCGAAACCGGTTACTGCTCCGACCTGCTCAGCTGCGTCATGACCGGTGCCGAGCCTGGTTCGGTCTGGGTCACATTAATGGCACATGGCAATATTGTCGCCGTGGCAGCCCTTCTGGATATCGCCGCTGTGATTATCACGGAAGATGCCCAACCGGAAGAAGACACTCTCAAACTGGCGACCGAAAAAGGGGTAACGTTGTTGTCTTCTCCTAAAGACAATTTCCATGTCATCGGAAAGTTGTGGGAGTTGGGCTTGCAGGCCAGGAAAGATTAATCGAGAACCAGGGCTAAGGTGAAAACCTACCAGGCGGAACTTCATATTCATACGGTTCTCTCTCCCTGCGCGGGCATCGAAATGATCCCGCCGCTGATCGTCCAGCAAGCTCTCCAATCCGGATTAAACCTGATCGCCATTACGGACCACAATGCCAGCGAAAACGTCCCCGCTGTGATGGCGGCTGCCAAAGGGGAAGATCTGACCGTGCTGCCGGGGATGGAATTGCAAACCGAAGAGGAAATTCACTCCATTTGCCTTTTCGACACTTACGA
>CAYUSC010000177.1:0-4291 GCA_964447265.1 uncultured Candidatus Brevefilum sp. | reverse complement strand
AGGATTGAAACAGCCTGGTCGGTCATACCCAGATTGGCGTAATTCAGGGCCTGTTGGTATTGAACATAGAGGTCCCCGGGGTAATTGACCAGCCAGAGCAAACAGGCCTGTTTGATGAACTGATATTCTTCGGCCTCGCTGGCGGCGTTCAGGATCGTCAGGAATTTGTAGCGATCCAGGGCATTCAAATAATCCAGGGGTGAAGTGGATTTACGCATGGTTATCTCGTCTCTCTAAGATTATTGATTAAGTTCATGGCGGTGATAACACCTAACTGGCGGATGATCTCGGGATCATCGGAAGCCAGGGCTTTAGCTTGTTTAAGCATCGCTTCGGCTGCTGTGTAATCCTTGCATTCCTTGAGGGCCATCGCAGCGTGATAGTAGGGCTTGGCGTTGTCCGGCTCAACTTCCGTAGCCTGGCGATAGATTTTGATGGCTTCTTCCAGATTGCGGCGATCCTGATAGGTCTTGCCCAATTCAATATAGGCTTCAATCAGAGTGGGATCATAAACGATGGCGTCGGAGAGGTGGGCGATTGCCTGATCCAGTTGACCGGTCTTGCGCTGCAGCCGGCCCAGCATCAGGTGAACGTTGGCCTGTTCGGGGATGATCCGCAGGATGGTCTGGGCGGTTTTCTCGGCTTTTTCCAACCGATTGGTCTGAATCAGCCAGTCGGTCAGTTCAGTCAACACTGCGGGGTCGTCTGAGTGGGCTTCCGCCAACTTGACCAGTTCGGGCAGGATGGCTTCGGTGCCTTCATAGGACTTCTTGACCTTCAGGGCTTCGAGCTGAACCCGGGTATTTTCGGGATTCTTCTCGAGGTATTGATTGAGGACCAATAATGCCTGACCGAATTTGCCCTGCTTGGCGAGGGATTGGGCCTGGATCACGTTGGCATCCTCGTTCAGCGGATTCTCTGCCAGGATATGAGTAGTTTTTTCAACGGCGCTGTCGTAATCCTTCTTGGCGTACATCAGCTCAGCTTCCTTGATCGCCAGCGATTTATTACTGGGATCAAGCTGCTGGGCGTTCTGCACATTGCGGATGGCGGCGGTCATATCACCCATCCGGCGGTTGACCTCAGCCAATTTCAGCCAGGTATCCGGGTTTTGGGTCTTGAAGGAAACGCTCTTTTCGAGATCCGCTTTGGCATCTGCCAGGTCATTCGAGACCAGTCGGATCTCAGCGGACTGGAGCCAGAAATCGGCGTTATCGGGATCGACATCCAACGCCTGGGAAATATGAGCGGAGGCGTCATTGGTGTTGCCGATTTGCATTTCCAGTTCAGCAGCGAAAGCATACCAGGCCGATTCGGTGGGCCAGATTTGGAGGGCAGTGTTGATGGAATTGAGCGCCATCTCGGGATCGCTCTGGTTGAGGTAGGCGAGCAATGCGTGGTTACTGGCATTCAGTGTGTCAAACTCGAGGGCTTTCACTACCATAGGGATGGCATCCACTTTGTGATATTTCAAAGCGTTGAGGCCGTAAGCCTGGAGTACCTGAGGATTGCCGGGGAAGGTCTCTAAAGCCTGGCGGATGATCAGA
Organism: uncultured Candidatus Brevefilum sp.; assembly: GCA_964447265.1. GTDB lineage: Bacteria > Chloroflexota > Anaerolineae > Anaerolineales > Anaerolineaceae > Brevifilum. Next base: position 2,744 of record CAYUSC010000177.1, on the reverse strand, counting down.
TCGTCGTCGCAGGTCAGCATCAGGGCAGCCGCTGAATTTGGGTCTGCGAGGCAGTTTTCATAATTCATGGTGAGCTGCCAATCGTTCTCATAAGCTGAAGCGCCGCGGGCCTTCAGGCATACCCAGTCGTTTTGTGGGAGAATGGATTTTACCTTTTCAATCAAGAGGCTGAACTGAGCTTGATTGGCGCCGCTCAGGAATTCCGCACCGGGGGCATGGTCTGTAATGGAAATGATCTCAGCTTTACGCTGTTCTTCAGCGGCAAGGGCTAAACTGGCGGCGTAGCGCCAATTGACCAGTGGCTGGTCTGGCAGTATAGCAGCAGCCTGCTGGTAGAGCTTGGAAGCGAGGGCCATGTCCTTGAGGTCCAGGGCTGCTTCGGCCAATCCGATCAGCGCCATCAACCGGCGGCTGACATTGGCCACATTCACCGAGGGAGTCGGGTTGCTGTTCTGGAAAAAGGCTTTATGCGCCTCATCCAGATAGGTCCGGGCAACTTCCAGTTCACCCATTGAGGCGGCGATCCGGCTTTGCAGGGCTAGCAACCGGGGGTAGGTGACCAGACCGGTTGAGAATTGCTGAACCTGGTCAAATGAAGGCTCAGGAAGGGTCAGGAAGGCGGTCAGTTCAGATTTCAAACAAGTGATATCGAGGCTGTCCTGGTCCTTCTGTTCAACAGTTACCTCACTGAGGAGATCCAGAGACGTTTGGAAGGCCATGTTCAGCGTATGGGTTTCCGCACAGGCCAATCGGATCTTAAAATTCTTCGGGTTGCTTTCGAGCGCCGCATGCAAATGGGCGATGGCGTCTTCATTCTTTCCCAGCGCTCGGCAGAGCTGACCCAGGCGGTATTGATAGCCAGCTATCGAGAAGTCCACCGGATAAAGCAGAGGTGATTTTGCATAGGCTTTCAGCCGGTCGGGATTGTTTTCCAGTTGCGTTTCGGCAACCGAATCGATGATCCGGAGAGCGGCCAGGGCGGGCTGGTATTGCCCGAGATAATCCAGAATATCCGCTTTGAGCAGAGCCAATTCGGGGTATTGGAGGAAGTGTTCAACTTCGAGATCCAATGCTTCGAGGGCTTCACGGCGTTGGTTCTGCGACGTGTAGGCCGCGGCCAGGTCCATAACCATCAGCGGTGAGAAATCACCGGTATTTTGGATGGCTTTTTCGAGGGCTTTGATCGCCAGGTCGAAATTATTCAGGCGGATGGACTGATAGGCCGCGTCTTGCAGTTCCTCAACCGAAGTCTCGGGGTTGTTGATGACACTCACCAGATTGGTTTCAGCGGCATCCATCTCACCCAGCGCCAAATGAGCACGGGAGAGCCAGAGTTTCAAGGCCGGTTGGTTGGGTTCGAGAACCAAGGCTTCTTTGAGGGTCTTAACAGCCTCTTCTGGCTTGTCCGAGTCCATGCGGAACCGGGCATACCAGAGGATGTTATTCAGGTCCTGAGGGGCCAGTTTGAGCGCCAGGAGGGCGGTGTCACTGGCTTTGCCGCTCAGTTCGGAAACCTGATAGGCTTTTGCGAGAGCATGGAGGATGGTGGTGTTCTCGGGTTGCTGACCGGCTGCTTCCTGTAGGGTCGCAACGGCCATTTCAACCTTTCCCATGGCGAGAGCCGTTTTACCCAGGCCGTATTGAAGCTGCCAGGTAGCCCGGGATTTTGCTGGGTGGATTTGTTTGGAAACATCCAGATAAGTTTCGAAGGCTAATTGACTGTTCCCTAACAGACGTTCCACATCCGCCAGATTCAATTTAGCCTGGGAATCGGGTGCATTGGCGTTCAAATAGGTCGTGAGAATGCCACGCAGTTGGGATAGTTCGGCGTCGTTGATTTCGTGGGTTGCGGATTCGGCTTCGGCGATCACAACCTTGGCAGCCGAGAGAACCGTATCCCGATCGTTGGGATAATTCTCTGAAGCAAAGAGCAGGATCGGTTTGGCCTTGACTGGTTGGTTCATAGCCAGCAGGACCTGACCGAGGAGTTTGGCTACGGCAGGTTCCTGCTCGTAGTCGGCGATATGAGATTCGAGCAATGTCCAGGCCTCGTCGTAACGGCCCAGTTTATAGTTGGCCCGAGCCAGGTTGAACTGACCTTCGGGGTTATGGTTGTCGAGGTCGTGCGCCTTCTTGAGGAAAGCGACGGCATCCGTCGGGCTCTGCTTTTCAAGCATCAGCTTACCCAGTCTGCGGAGCAGTTCTGGGCTGTCGGGGATGGCGACCACACCTTTTTGCAGGACCTCCATCGATTTGTCGGTCTGGTCGTTTTCCTGCCAAATCTGCGCCAGGGCGAGCCAGGTGGCGGCTTCTTCGGGGATCATTTCGACCACTTCTTCCATATGCTGAATCGCTTTGACCGTATCACCTTTTTGCCAGAAGCCTTCACCCAACAGGATCAATGCCTTGGACTGGGTGGGGTGGTCTTTGAGCACATTCTGGCAGATGGAAATCGCCAGGTCGGTGCGTTTGGTGTGCAGGGCTGATTCGGCGAAGAGCAGCAGGTCCTTTGTGTCGGGATTGATCTCGGATTTAACGATGTCCTGAATGGCTTTGAAGGCCTTGGGCCATTGCTGGGCCTGACCATAAAGACGGGCCAGCACTTTGCGGTGTTCCGTCGCTTCGGGCTCCACCAGCTCCAAATAGGACGTTAGTTCAATCGCCTTATCGTACTGCGCAGACTTGCTGAACCAATCCCGCATGAGTTTGACTTGTTTCAAATTGGAGAAATGGGTGGGCCATTT
>CAYUSC010000176.1:0-4333 GCA_964447265.1 uncultured Candidatus Brevefilum sp. | reverse complement strand
ACCCTCCGGTGAGTTCTACACCATGAAGGAAATTGGCCTGAATTCGCTGCACCAGACCGATCAGGAACAGATCATGGCCGTGGCTTCACACATGTCCCCGGTGGCGCCGCCGCCGTTCGCGGCTCAGTTCGCCGAAGTGACGGTGGATGTCGAGAGCGGGATGGTCACGGTGGATAAGCTGGTGATGGCCGTCGATTCGGGCGTGATCATCAACCCGGTGACCGCCTCAGGTCAGATTGAGGGCGGCATGGCTCAGGCTTTGGGCTATGCGGTCAGTGAAGAAATGCGCTATGATAAAGATGGTCAGCCGCGCGAGAAAGATTTTGTGGATTATCACATCTTCCGAGCGGATGAAATGCCGGAACTGACCACAATTTTCGTTGAAACCTATGAACCCTCCCATCCCTATGGGGCTAAGGCTGTAGCCGAGATCCCGCTGGATGGGGTGGCGCCCGCGGTGGGTAATGCCATCCTGGATGCCTGTGGGGTTGCATTGAACACGATTCCCGCCATTCCGGAAAGGATCTGGCGGCATTTGAAAGGTCTACCTTCAGAGGAAGAGGTCTAAAGTCTTAATGGCGAGCATTCACAGTATGCCGAATATGCGTGATTCGAACCGCATATTTGTCATTGGTCATGTCAACCCGGATACCGATGCGATTGCCTCGGCGATGGGTTATGCCTGGTTGCTGCAGGAAAGGGATGGGGCGAATGCCGTTCCGGCCCGTTCAGGGGCGATTAACAGGCAAACTGCCTGGGTTCTGCATGAACTGAACCTGGAGCCCCCCTTACTTTTTAATGATGCTTCACCAAGGTTTGATTCTGTGATGCACCGCCTGGATACCGTCACGCCGGACAGGCCATTAAGCGAGGCCTGGGCAATCCTCAACCGAACCGGTGGGATTGCGCCAGTGGTCAATCCCGACGGCACGCCGTACGGGCTGATCACCGGGCAATCGCTTTTCAACTTCCTCAGCCGCCACATGGGGCCGCACCCCCGTTATAAGGATATGACCCTGGCGGAACTGCTGGAAATCCCCTGCAAGGAAGCGGCGGAGACCGTGATTGCGCGCTACACCGCCACCACTCGCATCCGGGACGTCATCCGGCGGCTCTTGCGGGATGAAGTGGATGAATTCTGGGTTCTGGATGATAACAAACGCTATCTGGGCATCTGCCGCCAGCGGGATTTGCTGGATCCGCCGCGGTTGAAGATCATTTTGGTGGACCACAACGAACCGCAGCAGGCGCTGGGGTCGCTGGATGAGGCTGAACTGGTTGAGATCCTCGACCACCACCGTCTGGGCAACCCGACCACCCACGAACCGATCCGCTTTACGGTGGATGTGGTGGGGAGCACCTCGACCCTGGTGTCGGAATTGATCGAAGACGCCGGGCTGAGCGCGCCGCCTGAACTGGCTGGATTAATGCTGGCCGGATTGCTTTCGGACACCCTGGTGATGACCTCGCCGACGACAACCGAACGGGACCATCAGGCCGCCGACCGGCTGGCTCGATGGGCGCTGGTCTATGGCTCTCCTTTGGAGAGCGAAACCATCCAAAGCTTCGGTGAAAAGGTGCTCGCGGCCGGAGCCGGCCTTTCCAGCCGGGATCCAATGGATGTCGTTTCCACCGATATGAAACAATATGAAGCGGCCAGCACCCGTTTCGCAATTGCACAGGCGGAAGTCTCCGACCTGTATGAACTCAACGATTATCTGGAGCCGCTGCGCGATGCTCTGCAGGAACTGCGTGAACGCCGAAGCCTCGATTTCGCTATGCTGATGGTGACGGATGTGGTGCAGGGTGACAGCCGCCTGCTGATGGTGGATGCGCCGGCGGTACTGGAAGAGTTGCCCTATCGGCCGCTGGCGGATGGAACCCGTCTGGCGACCGGGGTGGTCTCCCGAAAGAAACAACTCTTGCCAGTTGTGTTCAGTTTGCTAGAGGACTAAGATGACGCTTTTAGATCACTTGAACGAGGCTGTACACGCCGGGCAACCGGTGGCGCTTTGTACGGTGGTCAGTACCACGGGCTCCGTCCCGCGCCATGCCGGCACGAAGATGCTGGTTTTTCCTGATGGCCGCTTTGAAGGCACTGTCGGGGGCGGCGAGACGGAAAAGCTCACCAAACAGGAAGCGCTCGATGCGCTCAAAGATGGGCAAACCCGTTTCCTGAAATATAATTTGGTGGACATCGAAAAAGGTGATCCGGGACTTTGTGGAGGGACAGTGACGATTTTCGTCGAGCCCTTTCTAAGCGCGCCAACCGTGGTGGTGATCGGCGCAGGCCATGTCGGCCGGTCAGTGGTTCATTTGGCGTCCTGGCTGGGCTACCGGGTGATCCTCAGTGATGACCGGGCTGAATTATGCACCCCCGAAGCTGTCCCCGAAGCCGATGAGTACCTGCCGGTCCCAATTGAGCAGGTGCCGGGACGGGTGACGATCGGACCGGAGACCTTTTTTGTGCTGGTGACCCGCGGTGTTGAGGTGGATCTTAAAGGTCTGCCACCGCTGCTGGAAACCTCAGCTCGCTATATTGGATTAATCGGTTCCAGGCGGCGCTGGGCGCATTGCCAGGAAAAACTGCTGGAGGCAGGTGTGCCGCAGGAGCAGATTGACCGGGTGAAATCGCCGATTGGGCTTGAGATCAATGCGGAGACCCCGGATGAAATCGCAGTGAGCATCATGGCGGAAATCACCGCCATTCGAAATAACGGTAAGTGAATTTTCTGTAAGGCCGAAGGAGAGAAGTCAAATGTGGCAAAACTATATCATGGCAGAATCCCTCGATGAGGCGGCAGCGGCATTATCCCAGGCGGGAGAGTCCGCCCGGATCATCGCCGGAGGCACGGATCTGATCCTGGAGATCGAACGCGGTGTCCGGCCGAACCTCAAAACGATCATTGATATTTCTAAAATTCCCGGCTTGGATGCCATCACGGAAGATGCAGATGGCATCATCCATCTTGGCCCAACCGTAACCCATAATCACGTGGTCGGTTCAGACTTGATCCGCGAAAAAGCCTTTGCGCTGCTCCAGGCCTGTTGGGAGGTGGGTTCTCCCCAGATCCGCAACCGGGGAACCGTGGCCGGGAATCTGGCGACGGCTTCACCGGCCAATGATACGATCAGCCCGTTGATGGCGCTGAATGCCCGGCTGACCTTGCGCTCAGTGCGGGGTGAGCGGCTTGTGCCCCTTTCTGAATTTTATACCGGGGTGCGCCGGACGGTGATGGCGCCGGATGAAATCATCACGGATATAGCCTTTAATGGGTTAACTCAAAAACAGCCTTCCTTCTTTATCAAGTCTGCCTTACGTAAAGCCCAGGCGATCTCGGTGATCAATGTTACCGTCATCCTGGATCTGGATGGCTGGCAGGTATCCGGTGCCCGGATCACTCTGGGCGCGGCCGCCCCGACCATCATCCACGCCGAACAGGCGGAGGCCTTCCTGAAAGGGAAGACTTTGGGCGAGGCCGTGATTGAAGAAGCCGGCAAGCTTACCGCTGAGGCAGCCCATCCGATTTCAGATATCCGCGGCTCTGCGGATTACCGGGATTATATGATCGGTGTGATCGCCAAACGCGCCCTCACAGCCATTATGAACGGCGTGGATAAGACGCTTGTCCCGGAGGAAGCCGTGCTTCTGATGGGGGATGGGATGAACGCCCAGGAGCCAAAAGTGCCCTGGGATGGCAAGGAAATCCATACCTGGATCAATGGTAAGGAATATCATTTCAAGTCTGGGTTCCATAAAACGCTATTGAGCCTAATCCGGGAAGATGCCGGACTGACGGGAACCAAGGAAGGCTGCGCCGAAGGGGAATGCGGCGCTTGTACCGTATACCTCGACGGTCGGGCGGTGATGAGCTGTCTGGTGCCCGCACCCCGTGCGCATGGCGCCGAGATCGTGACAATTGAAGGTCTGCAGGATGGCGAAGAATTAAGTGTTATGCAGGATGCTTTCGTGGAACACGGCGCGATCCAATGCGGCTTCTGCACCCCCGGTTTCATCATGTCCGCCACAAAACTGCTGGAGGAGAAGGCAACTCCTTCGCAGATGGAGATCAGACAGGCGATCACTGGCAATCTCTGCCGCTGCACGGGGTATTACAAGATCATTGAGGCGATTGAGGTCGCGAGTAAAACTCAATCGAAGCAGGCCTAGGAGCTAAAAATGGCGACAGTTGGAAAATCCGTTATCCGATTTGATGTAAAAGACAAAGCCACCGGAACAGCGCTTTATCCCGGTGATTTCAACCTGCCCAACCAGGCTTATATGAAGGTGCTCTTTGCCGGCCGTCCCCATGCAATCGTCAAGGCGATTGAC
>CAYUSC010000175.1:0-4366 GCA_964447265.1 uncultured Candidatus Brevefilum sp. | reverse complement strand
TAATACCCCCAGGTTTTCAGCTCCCAGTTCTCGCCCGAATCCCGCACCAGGATCCACTGCCAATTATTGTAGGTCGAATCGGGATTCAGACTACCGTCCCCGCCGGATGAATCCACATCGAAATTGGAGAGTAAAACAATAGCCTCATCGGCGTTGTATTGCGCCGCCCATCCTTCCGCAGCGGGCAGCGACTCATCACCGGGATACCAAATATCGGTCAGGGTACAGCCCTTGAAATTGAGGAAGAAGTGATTCAGAACCAGATTCATGGCATCCGTGATGTCTTTATCGCTGTAAACCGTTGAAACACCAACGGTCCGCTGGACGTCATGGATATCTCCCCGTTGTTTATTGACAATATAAGAAGCAATAACAAAAAAGATCACAATAATGACGATCAGGGCTGTCAGGATTTTCTTCATTTTTTCATTCATTGAACCATTACCTCTCAATTTCAGCTTGGCTGGCTTTTTTTACCGGGCGAGATGCCCCTCATCTTCCACATTGTTCGGCTCTTGGGCAGTGTCGGCCGTATGGCGTAGTTATATCACGCCTTGGCAAAATAAGTTCTGCATTCTCATGACTCCTTTCACGCCTCAACCCCGTTATAATGAAATCAGCATCGCAACTCAGTAAAGGATGGCAATCACCATGTTAAAAGTGACCGTAATCGGCGGCGGATCAACCTATACCCCGGAACTGCTCAATGGCTTTCTTGAGCGCGAGGTGGATTTCCCCCTTGATGAACTCTGGCTGATGGATATTGACCCGGAACGTCTGGAGGTGGTGGGCGGTTTTGCCCAGCGAATGTCTGCGGCACGCAATGCTTCCTTCAAAGTGGTGTTGAGCACTGATCAGAGAGAAGCGATTCGGGACGCTTCCTATGTCATCACCCAATTGCGGGTGGGTCAGATGGCCGCCAGGCGGGAAGATGAATACCTCGGACGGCGTCACGGCCTGATCGGGCAGGAGACCACCGGTGTGGGTGGGATGGCGAAAGCCCTGCGCACCATCCCGGTGGTGCTGAGCGTCGCCAGGGATATTGAGGAGGTCGCCCCCGGCGCGCTGCTGGTCAATTTTGCCAACCCTTCCGGCCTGGTGACCGAAGCGCTTTTCCGGTACGCTCCCGAGGTGGATGCCGTGGGGGTCTGCAATGCCTCCCTCACCACCAAAATGGCCTTTCTGAAGAAGATGGAAGCCATGTCGGGTGACAAAATCGACCCACAGCAAGCCCACCTGAAAGTACTGGGCTTGAACCACCTCACCTGGTTCTATGGCTTCGAGGTGAACGGGCAGGATGTCTGGCCGCAGATCATGGCCGGGTTGATGGCTGAAGCCGTTGACCCCGATGAAATCCCCTTCGACCGGGACACCCTCCAATCCCTGCAAATGCTGCCCAATTACTATCTAAAATATTACTACTACACGAAGCGGATGCTTGCGGAGCAGGAAAAGTGGCCGCCATCACGGGCGGAGGAAGTCCTGAAGATCGAGGCGGACCTGCTGACCCAATATCGTGACCCGGCGCGCACCGCACCCCCCGCCGACCTGATGAAACGCGGCGGGGCATATTACTCAACCGTCGCCACCCAGTTGCTCAACGCCCACTACAACGATCTCGACGAAATCCATGTGGTCGATGTCCGCCACAACGGGGCTGTTGCCGGGTGGGATCCGGATTGGGTGCTGGAACTGCCCTGCCGGGTAAACGCCCACGGCATCCAGCCGCTTTCCGCGGACCCCCTCCCTCCGGTCTGCAGCGGATTGATCGCCCAGGTCAAGGCCTACGAAATCCTCACCGCCCAGGCTGCCGTAACAGGCGACCGCAACGCAGCCTATCAGGCCCTTCTCGCCCATCCCCTCGGCCCAGCCGCGGACCGGATCGGCGCGGTGCTAGATGACCTGCTGGAGACCCATAAGCCCTATCTGCCCGCCTTCTTTAAATGAACTGGAGTTCCCTTGCGCCCAAATGATTCTGCCAAACGCCATTTCCTCGGTGTGGATATCGGCAATACCAAAACCCACGCGCTGATCGCCGCGCTGGATGGCGAAGCCGTTGGGTTTGCCGAGATTGGCTGCGGGAGTTATGAAGTCCTTGGCGCATCAGGATATGCGGAAGCCCTCCGGCAGGTCACCGATTTGGCGCTAAAAGATGTCGGGATCAGCCAGGCGGAAATCGCCGGGATGGGATTTGGAATCGCCGGCTATGACTGGCCTTCCGAATATGCCCTCCATGCCGAAGGGATTGAGGCCCTCGGCATTTCAGCCCCATATGCCTTCGTAAACGATGTGGAAATTGGGATTTACGCCGGAACAAAAGCCGGATGGGGCATCGCCGTGGATGCGGGCACGGGCAATAACGTCCGCGGGCGCGATGAAACCGGCCGCACCGGACGGATCACCGGCAACAGCGTCCGTTTTGGTGAATTCGGTGGCGGGAGTGAATTGATCTGGCGGGCTATCACCGCTGTGAGCTATGCCTGGACCCAACGCGGCCCTCAGACAGCCCTGACCCGGGCCTTTCTCGATTTCTTCGAATTGGAAAATGTGGATGACCTGATGGAAGGGCTGGCCATGGGGCAATTGGAACCCCTCCCCCCTCTGGCGTTGGCGGTTTTCCAGACCGCTGCGGAGGGCGACGCGGTTGCCCAGGATGTGATCCGCTGGAACGCGCAGGAACTGGCGGAGAACACCAAAGCCGTCATCCGCCAGCTCGATTTGCAGGATAAGCCCTTTGAAATTGTCCTGATCGGCAGCCTGTTCAACGCCGGGGAAGCCTATATCGCCCCCTTCCGGAAATGCGTGTTGGACTTTGCACCAGAAGCGGAATTGGTCATGTTGAAAGTGCCGCCGGTGGTTGGCGCGGTTCTGTTGGCCGCCGAGGCTGCAGAGATTACTCCGGGGGGAATCCGAGAAAAACTAATCCAGTCCGCCGAAAAACGGCTTACATCGTCGCGTTCTTCATCTTCTGCCTGAAAATCACAATCGCAATCGCAATAATTACCAACGCGTAACCGAGCACCCACCATAAGTGGGGCATGATCTTTCCGTAATCTAAAATAATCAAAACTAGTGGAAAAAAACAAGACAAAACTGCCAGGGTTTGATAGAATCAACCTAACAAAACCTCACCAAACCGCACCCGGACCTCATCACTCACCGAAGTTCAGGTGCAAGGAGACTTCATGTCACAATTAGCCATTTCAGGGGGCGCCCCCATCCGAACCGAACGCTATCCCGCCTGGCCCGTTTGGGACCAGCGCGATATTGACGCCGTCACCCGCACGGTGGAATCCGGCCGCTGGGGTGGTTTCCCCTACCCCGGCCCCAACACCGCCGCGTTTTCAGAGAAATTTGCCGAACTGCAGGGCGGCGGCACCGCCGTCACCATGATGAACGGCACCATCACCATGGAAGTGGCCCTGCGCGCGGCCGGGATTGGCTGGGGCGATGAAGTGATTGTCCCCGCCTACACCTTCCAGGCCACCGCTGCCGCACCCATGGCTGCCGGCGCGATCCCGGTGATTGTGGATATCCATCCGGACACCCTCTGCACCGACCCCGCCGCCGTTGAAGCCGCCATCACCCCGAAAACCAAGGCTGTGATCGTCGTGCACCTCGCCGCCCAGGTGACGGATATGGATGCGATCATGGAAATCGCCAATAAACATAACCTGATCGTGATCGAAGATGCCGCCCATGCCCACGGCGCGGAATGGTGCGGAAAAGGCGTGGGGTTGTGGGGTGATTTTGGCTCCTTCAGCCTGCAGTCCGCCAAGTCGCTGACCACCGGCGAGGGTGGTGTGCTGCTTATCAAGGACCCGCATTTGGCGCAACGCGCTGCCAGCATCATCGACTGCGGCCGCCCCAAGGACCCGGCTGGCGTGGAATACACCATGGGGCAAAATTATCGCTGGTCCGAACTGCATGCCGCATTGGGCCTGGTTGCATTGGAGCGCTTCCCCGAGCAATTTGCCGAACGATCCGCGATGGCGGATTACCTCGAAGAAGGCCTCAGCGACGTGCCCGGCATCACCCTGCTCAAGCGTGACCTGCGTCACACCCGCCGCAGCCTCTATCGCTATGTCTTCAAAATTGACCCCGAATTCTTCGGCGTCCGGCATGATGTCTTCTGCCAGGCGCTATCCGCAGAGGGCATCCCTGTCGATACTGGTTACCCGGTGATGAGCCGCTATGACCTCTTCCAGCCTTACCTCTCTCACCTGGCTGTGCCTTCGGCCTTCCCCGAATATTTCCAGTTCGACCAGATGTCCTTCCCGGTCACCGAACAGGCCGCCGAAGCGACCTCGGTCTGGATGGGCGAGTCAATCTTCCGCGCCGGACGCAAAGGGATAGATGACCTGGT
>CAYUSC010000174.1:0-4409 GCA_964447265.1 uncultured Candidatus Brevefilum sp. | reverse complement strand
AGGGCATACAGGGCGCCGTCATTATTCGGAGCGTAGACAACTCCGTCATAAATTGCGGCCTGGCCCAAATAAAAGCCTTCCGACTCAGTGTAGGTCCAGATTTCACTACCGGTAGTTTTATCAAGCTTATGGAAATTGTTTGCCAGGTCGCCTATATAAACGGCATCCTCAGTAACCAATGGCGGCGCATAGAAGATAACTGCGGCGCTTCCCTTTTCAGGATAAGACCAATTGACCGTGCCAGTGGTTCCATCGAGACTAAATATGTAGGTACTATATGCGACGAAAACGTCCGTATCATCGACAGCCACGCCTGGCGCATCGGTCACGCGCGGCCCAGTCGCACAGGCGCTCATCAACAGAGTCAGCCCGATAAATAGCGTAATAAGCATTAGATGGGATTTCTTCATTCTTACTTTCTCTTCTCAAGCGGATCAAGGGACCGGGTCATAACCGCCCGGATTGAAAGGATTACAACGTACCACCCGTTTAACAGCCATCCACCCACCCTTGAACGCGCCATATTTATAAATGGCCTGATATCCGTAATGAGAACAGGTGGGATAAAATCGGCAGGTGTCTTTGGGTAAGGAGGGTGAAACGATGGTTTGATATAGGCGGATCAGTGCAAGTAAAATCCAGCGAGGCAACGTATCCAACCGAACCGGGAGGTCCTTTAAACTCGGATCTAGGTTTGAATGAGTGGAATGGGTTGCAATTTCAGTCAACTGAGATCATCTTTCATCAGCCCTGCCTGATCAAGAAGCTTTCTGATGATATCAACCAGTGAACGATAAGGTTGTTCTAAGATCGGTTTTCTCGCAATCAGGACCAAATCCTGTCCTGGTCGAATTTCCTGAAGCATTACTTGGATTGCGGATCTAATCCGTCGTTTAGCTAAATTGCGCTGGACGGCCCCCCCCACCGACCGCCCGGCGATCACAGCTATTCTGGTATTTTCAAAACGGTTAGGTAAAAAACCTAGTACGATTGATGGGCGGGCAATGGATTGACCTTCTTGCCGCACCCGTTTGATATCTTCATTTCGGGTTAAGCGTAGATTTCGTTTCACCCGGCTTCCTGTTCAGCAGAGCACCTTTAAATTTCGCAGGATTTCATCTGCCCTGGTAATGTTTACCAGCGTGTCTTCTTAACGTGGTTATTAGCGGTCTTCGCTAATTCATACCGACCTTTAGCGCGGCGTCGTTTCAAAACTTCACGACCGCCCTTCGTCTTCATGCGTGCTCGAAAACCATGTACCCGGACGCGATGGCGTCGTTTGGGCTGATATGTTCGCTTTGTCATTATGAATGAGTCCTTTCTCTCTTAAATAAACATCCGTCTGAATACTCGCGCATTAAGACTAGCCAACAATTATACCGTATGCCCATTTGACGGTCAAACAGTAATTGTTGGCCAGCCCACACCGGTATTGATTTTATCAGAACACATCAAAACGTCAAGATGGATATATTCTCAATGGTCAAACCGAGAGAAGCCACCCGATTAACTCATTACGTTTCGCATCATAACCGGTAATCTTCACCCGGGAGATTTTATTCCAAAGATCCGCCCCTGCGTTTGCAGTCACCCGCTGATAATTACTGGTGAGCCCTGAAAGCCGCCAGAGTCCATCTTCTTGCGGGTCACTCGATTCCCACAAGACGTTCATCTCCGACCCAATGAATTCCTCACTGTAGGCTTGTCCCAATTCATGAAAGATCTGGCGTAAACCGGCATTTCTGGCTTTCGCCACACTGGGCTCGATCCGCCCCTTCATCTTATAAGCCGCTGTTCCGGGACGGGGCGAATAAGTGAACACGTGCCCACCGGCGAAGCCTATTTTCCGGATGAAGGACCCGGTCGCCTGAAATTCCTCATCCGTCTCACCGGGAAACCCGGCAATGACATCTGTGGTCAGGGCAATATCCGGGACAGCGGTGCGAATTCGGCCAACCAGTTCAGCATACCCGGCTGTTGTGATTGGCCGCCCCATCATATGCAGAATATGATCGTTTCCGGCCTGGAGGGGGATATGCAAGTGGCGGCACAGGCGTTCATCCTGCCACAGTTCGAGAACACGCGGCTCGAAATCCCAGGGTTCGATAGAGGACAATCGCAACCGTCTTAAATCCGGATTGCGAAGGACTCCGGCAATCAGATCATAGAGCGTCATCACAGGGTCCAGGTCCCGTCCCCAGGCGCCCAGTTCCACCCCGGTCAGCACCACTTCCTGCGCCCCGCCATTCAACGCAGCCGTAACATCCCGCCGCACAGACGTTAGAGGTCTGGATTGCGATTTGCCCCGCGCCAACCGGGTCAGGCAATAGGTACAGTGATTGTCACAGCCCTCCTGCACCCGAATAAAAGCCCGGGTGCGCGCCCGGTCTCCCGGCAGCGGCTCCCGAATCAGTTCCAAAGTGGCGATATCCTCAGGCCGCAGTCCGAGGATATCCGCGGCGATCCCCTCCTTTTGGTCATTGGGATAAACCCCGCTCACCTCTTCAAGCCCAAGCGCCTCATCAGGATGAAGCGTCGCCCAGCAGCCGGTGGCAATCACTTTCCCCGCGCCGGCCCGGGCGGCATGGCGAAGCTGCTTACGGGAATCGGCCGCGGCTTTCACCGTAACCGCGCAGGTGTTCACAATCGCCAGGTCCGCTTCTGCGGGATTACCCACAATCTGGTGCCCCAACGCTCTGAACGTGTTCGCTATGGATTCAATTTCGCTCTGGTTCAGTCTGCAACCAATCGTATCCAGAAAAATCTTCATAAAGGCTCTCAAGGAGATACAACAATAAAATCATCAAATAAAATATCAACGCCGGGTTCCGAGAAGTTTCCAACAACGATCCCAACATCCCCGTTACTAAATGTCCCATCACTGACCTGGATCAGGCTCACATTATTCACGATTAGCGCCAATTGGTCCCCCTGACAGATGGCCTGGATGGTGTTGCTGGCTTCGCCCTGTTCAATTGCAGCGCTGAAATCCAGATGCACCTGGTTGATCAGGGTCTGTTCGCCATCCACCCGCTTGTAAATGCCGTAATAGCCATCGGAACCAACCATCAGGGCATAAAAATTATCATCATCTTGATAGCGGCAGATCAGACCAAACAAATTGTCATCAGGGCCGCCAAGTTTTGTTGCACGCACCTGAACCAGCGTGTCCTGAAAATTCAGCCCGGGCACGCTCCAGAATTGAAAATCGGGCATTTTGGACCACAACCGGTAACCACTAAGATCGAAACCGGCAAAACTGAGGGAATCCTCATGGGTAGCCCAGCCGATATTCTCACCGGAAAAATCATCCCGGAACAGGATCGGCTCATCCCCCACCCAGGGCAATTGGTCAGCAGCCAGAAATGCCGGGCGGCAGGCTGTGAGACACACCAGAATTATGAAAATTCCAATCCAGGATATACGCATTTTCATCGTGACCTCTTAAAATCCGGAGACACACCTTTCCCCTCAAGGGGCTGACCGAATTATAACGTACATCTTTAAAGGAACGCAAACCCCTCCTGTGAGGGCAGCCACCCAAAAAGAAAGGTCACCCCGGACTCGGGGTGACCTGAAAAACGAGGATCTAAAATGCCAAGGCTTCCTTTTGAAAAGAATGTTGTCGGACAATTCTTAGCGGATCTGGCGTCGACCTCGCTTTTTTCAAATAAGTTAAGAAACCCCTCGATAAGGGCTTCCTACGTTGTGATATGGATCTTTGTCTGCGGGGATCCAACAAACGACCCCGCCGTGCCGTGTGCCGCTGAGTTTTGAACCTGCAGAAGCAGGTTTGTCATACCCACCAACTCCGCCTTGACTCAGGTCTATCGCGTCGTACGGTGGAGGTCTGACGGTTAGTAAGGGTGTTGGCTCAAAACTGGTATGCTGCATCACGAACACAGCAGGGCAATTAACTTATACCATAATTCAGGGGCCTTGCAAGACTCGCCATGTTAAATTTATTTAGTGTACGTTCATTGATTTTTCATCCATACGCCGTTTATGGTACGCTTAACGCACGATTACTTGGATGGATGGAGAACGCATATGCCCAGAATTTTTATTGCCGTCAGGTTGCCGGATGATGTCATCCAAAAGATCACCCGGATCGCTCAATACTTCCAGAGTCAATTACCCGAGGGGGCATTGAAATGGGTGGAGACGGAAAACCTTCACCTGACCTTGAGATTTCTGGGAGAAATCCCCGAAGCCACGATCGAAAAAATCCAGCCAGTGTTGGCCCAGGTCGCCGCCGGGCAAGGCCCCTTTATGTTATCCGTAGAGGGTCTGGGGATGTACCCCAGCGCCAATCAACCCCGGACGATCTGGCTGGGCGTGCAGGGCGCAAAGCCGGTGAAATCACTCCATGCCCAACTTGAACAATCTCTGGAAAATATCGGCATCGA
>CAYUSC010000173.1:0-4464 GCA_964447265.1 uncultured Candidatus Brevefilum sp. | reverse complement strand
CGCCGGCGGCCCCGGCATGGGCGGTATGGGCGGCTTCTAATCCCGGCTCCATAATTAAGATAAAGGCTGTTCCTTTGGGAACAGCCTTTTTTGATTCTATTACATAGGCCCCTTCCTGCCTGCCGCACTTCGTTAGCAGGCTTCCTTCCCCTGGCCCCAGGGGAAGGAACGAGGATGGGGTTGAAAAAAAGGAGAAGTTTTTGGGGGTCGCTGGTATAATGGTTGGCATGTCATTGACCAAAAAAGCTTTACGAAGAATCATCATTGGTTTGGTCTTGCTGGCGATGCTGATCTCCGCCTGCACCCGAAACAACCCCACCGAGGAAGTCACCGCTACGATTGCCCCAACCGAGACGCCCTCCGGACCCACACCTACTACAGTGCCCGCAGCAGCCATTGTCAATGGCGAAACGATTCCACTGGCCTGGTATCAAAGTGAGTTGCAGCGTTACCTTGTTGCCCAGGAAGCGGCCGGGACGCCGGTGACCGATCAGGCCGCCGCAGGACAGACGGTTTTGAACGAGCTGATCAATCAGTTCCTGTTGGCGCAGGGCGCCCAGGAAGCCGGCCTGTCCATCACAGACGAGGAAGTGCAGGCCCGGATTGACGCATTGGCCGCGCAAACGGATTTGACCGCCTGGAAAGCGCAGTGGGGCTATACGGACGCCGATCTGTTCAACATGCTCAAGCTGGAAATGTTGGCCGCCCTGGAGCGGGATCAGATTGCCGCCACCATCCCTGAAACGATGGAACAGGTCGAAATTCGTCAGGTTTTTGCGTATACGGCGGCTGGCGCTCAATCCGCCAAGACCAGCTTGAATTCAGGCAGCGATTTTGAAGATGTAGCCTACACCTATGACCCAACCACCGGCGGCTATCTGGGATGGGTGCCAAGGGGCTATCTGCTGATCCCCGCGGTTGAAGAAGCCGCTTTTTCTCTGCCGGTGGGCAGCACTTCAGATATCATCGAATCGGAAGTCGGTTACCATATTGTGATGGTGCTGGATAGAGGGGACCATGCCCTGAGCAGTGACGCCCGGCTGACCCTTCAACGTAACGCCGTGGCAGCCTGGCTGGCTGAGCGGTTGGCAGGCAGTTTAATCGAGGTTGTGGCTAATTAAGATGAGTTCCCGACCACCCACCAATCACCGGAGCAGTTCGCCAAATGCCGGGAAATCCATCCCAAGCATGGCGACACCGCGCAGACCGCAGGAACCTCAGAAAATGGGTTTTGGCGGTTTGTTTTTCCTCCTGTTGATTTTGGGCGGTGCGGTCTGGTTGATGATGTTGGTTTTTGGCTGGGGACCGTATGCGACGGAGAAGACTGAGACCCCCTCGCCAACGGCAACGGAGGGAATGGCGGTCACCGCAGGGCCAGCGCAAATGACATCTACGGTTACTCTGGCGCAGCCTACGGCAACCACTGCCCCCAGCGCCACGGCGACGATGACCCCGACGGTGACCCCCACGGATGAGCCGATGCCGTTTAACCTTTTTGGGGATCCGGATACCATTGCCAGTGTCATTTTCTATCCCAATTTGGATTGCAACTGGTTGATCATCGGCGGTCAGGTCGTTGACCTGAAAAATGAACCCGTCCTGGGTTTAACCTTGCATCTATTCGGCGAGTTGGGCGGTGTGACGATTGACCAGCAAGTGCTTTCCGGTTCGGCGACCATCTATGGCGAATCGGGTTACGAATTCAGGCTGGAAGGTTTGTCCGTAAACAGTTCGGATACCTTGTTCCTGCAGCTGGTGGATACCAATGGGCTGCCGTTGTCGCAAGCTTATGGGCTTCAAACCTATGATGACTGCCAGAAGAACATGCTGATCATCAAATTCCAACAAGTCCGTTAATTTCTCTTGTTTTAATCAATTTTGGACCTCATTGGAGGTCCTTTTTGTTATCTGCTATATTGACTCTTTGTTGAGATAATGATATATTTAATTCGATAAGTATCGAAATAAATATATGGAGTTAGAAATGGATGAACAATTAGAGACTTTATTGGCTTTCTTCAAGGCTTTGGCGGATGCCACCCGATTGAAGATTGTGGGGTTACTCGCTCAAAAGGAATCGAGCGTGGAGGAATTGGCTGCCACATTGGAGGTCAGTCCCTCGACTGTATCGCATCACCTCTCGAAACTAGCGGAGATTGGGCTGGTCACTGCCCGCGCGGATGGTTATTACAGCGTCTATTCGCTGCAAACGGCGGTCCTGGAAGAAATGGCGCAGCGATTGCTCTCCGCGCAGACCCTGCCAGCCGTGACGCAGGACCTGGATCGCAAGGCCTATGACCGCCAGGTGCTTCAGAACTATCTGGCTGAAGATGGTACGCTGACCAAGGTGCCCAGTAACCGGCGAAAACTGGAGGTTGTGCTGAATTTCATCACGGAGAAGTTTGAGTTCGACCGCCAATATTCTGAGAAGGAAGTCAACGCGGTGATCGGCGCGTTGAATCCGGACATCTCCGGCCTCAGGCGGGATTTGATCTCGAGTAAATACCTGGCGCGAGAGAAGGATGGTTCCGCTTATTGGCGGGTGAAACAAGAATAAACAAAAAAATTGGGCGGCCTATCATGGCCGCCCTTTTGACTTAAATCGAAGTTGCTGCTTTAGCGCTGTCGGGGCTTGATTTCCAGATTTTCACCACCGGTCAGCAGCCCGCTGAGCGGGCGAGCGGGGACTTCCAGCACTTTGCTGTTGGCAAAATATTCGAAGTCGAAGCCGGTGGGCTCGCCAGCCTGTTTGCCGGGGATGGGCATCAGACGGGCGGTCAGGGGCTTATTGAGCCTGAGCGCCAGGGCGGCCAGGTCCAGCAGAATGGCTTTGAGTTGTTCGACCGAAGTGTTGCCAGGCAGGGGGAGGGTATCCAGCCCGGTGCCGCAGACCGATGAATAGAGCAGCAAGTCCGTGAGGGTCAGGGAGCCATCTGCGCCCCGTTCCGCCAGGGTGCTATCCTCCAGCAGGGGGAGCATCAGCCCGTTGAACCCGGTGCGCTTGAAATCCGCCCGGTCCAGCGTATCCGTCAGGAAGGCGGAAGCCGCCAGGCTGCCGGAAAGACCGAAGGCGGGCAGTCCCAGGGCTTCCAGGGCGCTGCCGATTGAAGCGGCCTGGCCGGGGAAGGGGGCCAGGGTGAAATCAAGACCTTTAAATTCAAACTGGAACATGGTCGCCAGAGTGTTACATTTTTCTTCCAATAGGGCGGCATGACCCTGGATGCTTTCAATCAGTCGAGACCGGGCCTCGGTCAGGGAGGTGGCATTGCTAAAGGTTTCTACGGCCAAATCTGCGCCTTCAATGGCCAGCGCGAAGGCCGGTGATTTGCCCAGGTGATAGGCGGCGGGGAAGAAAGGCGCCCAGGGCGGTACGTTCGCCAGAGCGGCGAAGCGCAGGTTGGCAAAACCGTTCTTCTCCAACGGCGCGGACCGGTGGATCACTTCGGCGCAGGCTTTGACTGCCGGCAGGCTGATCTGTCCTTCGGGGGTGGTCAGGTGGCCGCTGAAAAAAGCGTTGCTGGATTGGGGCAGCAGTTCGGGAATGGCGGCATAGGATTCGAGTTTGTCCGGGCTGGCCGGTCCGAGTGCGATGTATTCAAACCCTTCCGCGTGCGCCAAAAAACCCAGCCTCGTAACCATTTGAGCGTAATCTTCGGGGATCAGCCAGGTATGCCAGGGCGGGGTTGCCAGCCGGACAGTCTGGACCTCGAAGCCCGCTTCCTTCAGGACTTTCTGTGCGTGTTCAGCAAAGATCCCGGCTTTTTGCAAGGCCAGTTCGGAGATCGGCCAGCGGGGATGGAGGAAGATGGTTATGGATCGGATGCGCATATCAGGCAGCTTTCTTTGAATAATGTTGGCGGAGGACCTCTGCGATCAGGATCCCTCCCGCCATGGCGGCATTGAGTGATTCAGCCCGGCCGGGCATGGGGATCGCCACCCGGTTGGTGGCCAGCGCTTCACCCATTGAGGTGGCGCCAAAGGCTTCCCCGCCCAGGAGCAAAACACAGGGCTGGGTGAAGTCCGCATCCCAAAGAGGCAGGCTGGCATCGGCTGTGGCCAGGAAGACGGGCAATCCCTTGAGCAGAGGTGTGATCTCCTGCCAGGGGAGGGCGTGAATGGGGAGGTGGAAATGCGCGCCCATCCCCGCCCGCAGCACTTTCGGAGCAAAGGCATTGACGGTGCCGGGCGTGAGGATCACGCCATCCGCGCCGGCAGCCTCGGCTGTGCGGAGCAGGGTGCCCATATTGCCGGGGTCCCGTACCTGATCCACCAGGATCAGGAAGGTGGGATCCGTGGGCAGCGGAAGGACTTTGTTTTTTAGGACAGCCAGAATACCCTGGGGTGTCTCTGTGCCGCTGATCTCGGCCATTAATTTCGGGGGGATCTGATAAATTTCCGCCTTACCGCGGGCCGCGAATTCCTGAAGCAACTCCTGGCCGCGTTCGGAGAGGGTTTCATCGAAGA
>CAYUSC010000172.1:0-4470 GCA_964447265.1 uncultured Candidatus Brevefilum sp. | reverse complement strand
CATGGGGTGAAAAGCCTTCCTCAATCAAATCCGTAAAGAAGAAATGGTTGCCCGCTGCAGGAAACACGGCATCCACCACAACCTGGCCCGCATAGCGGTGATCGGGGTGGTTAATATACTGGGGGTGGGGAAACAGATTGGTCGGATCACAGGTGACTAAAATCTGAGGTTTGTACCGCCGAATTTCCCGCACAATCCTCTTCCGCATTTCCAAGTCGGGAACCAGATAACCATCTTCGTAGTCGAAAAAATCCACCGAAGCAACACCCAGGGACTTACAGGCGGCTTTCTGTTCTTTAATTCGCAGACTGGAAATGTCTTCCTTTGTCAGCGTCACATCCTTGGCGCCTTTATCCCCCTTAGTCAGCAGGACATAGCGGACCGTATGGCCAGCCTTGATCCAACGCGCAATCGTCCCGCCGAGAAAGAACTCGGGGTCATCCGGATGCGCTAAAATAACCAGGATTTCTTTTGGGGAATCCCAACCTTCAGATAATTCCATGTTGTTCCGGTCCTCAACCCTTCAGCTATGATTTCTGTTGATTGCTATTGTTGGTCGTGTTGTTATTATTCTTGTTGTTGGTGTGGTTGGACCTTTTGGAACGTCGACCTCTTCGCCGGTTTGAACTTCGACCTTTGGCGTTCTTCGGATCGTTGTGATTGTGATTAGCTTCCGGCTTGCTCCGCTCAACCTGCTGATCTTCAGGTCGGCTGAGAGAAACCTCTTTTGGCGGTTCCACCACCTCCAAAGGCTCTACTTCCTCCCCGTTTGCGATCTTCTCAGCCCGATCCAGTTCCTCTTTAGTGAACTGGCGAGGGCCGATTTCCGGGATATCAACAATCACGGTCTGCCGCAATGGAAGGATCTGGATCACACGGCCTTCACCCATCGGGGTGATGATCCGCTTCTTACGCTTGGGCAAAGTCTTGATCGCCTCAACATACTGGTCATATTCATAGCTCAGGCAGCATCGCAGCCGGCCGCACATCCCAGTGATCTCTGAGGGCGTCAGTGAAATATCCTGGGTCTTGGCCATCCGGATGGAAATGGAAGAAAAGTCCGTCAGGAACTTCGAACAACAGCGTGTCTCCAACCCGCAAGCGCCCATCCCCTGAATCACCTTTGCGGCGTCGCGGGGACCGATCTGGCGAATTTCCAGATGGACGTCCTTGACCATTTTCTGGATATCCTGATGCAGGCGCTTGAGGTTGTAATGCACGGAATTTTCATTGTTGAGCGCTAGGAATAACTGGCGGCCATCCAGGGAGAACTCGATGGTGATGACCTTTACACCGCTCATCTCGTTCTCGTTGAGATGCTTTTCGATCTGTTCCCGGATTTCCTCTTCCCTGATGGCAAGCGCTTTCCGCTGCATCAGGTCTTTGGAGGTAGCCGGTCGTTCGACCGGCTTAAAGGCCGTCAATTCCAGTTGCTCAACATCCAGAGCCACCTGCGTCGTGGTTGCCAACTGGGTGCCCCGACTGGTGCGTACGACAACCACATCACCCGGTTTGATATCCGGATAATTGGACGCGTCGAAATAATAGTTCTTTCCAACGGCTTCGAATTTAACACCGATAATATTTGTTTGAGTCATAGGCAAATTATATCATGCCGGTTTTCCGGCATGCGAAAGCTCAATCGAGCACTTCCATGCTCATTCGGGCAGCCACATTCTGGGCCAATGCCGTCAGCGCCATGCCACCCGGCGAGGTCGGATCAACAGCCACCACGGGCTGGCCCTCATCCCCACCCAGACGGACGTTTTCGTCAATCGGGAGGTTCGCCAACAGGGGAGCGCCGGCCATCCGGGCTAACTGCTCGCCACCGCCTTCACCGAAGATCTTGCGATGGCTGCCATCGGGCATTTCGAAGTAGCTCATGTTCTCCACCACACCGAGAATCGGCACTTCCATTTTCTTGAACATCGAAACGGCCCGCGCGGCATCATCGAATGACACCTGCTGGGGCATCGTGACGATCACACCGCCGCTCAACGGCACGGTCTGCACCAGGGAGAGTTGGACATCACCGGTTCCTGGTGGCAGGTCCACGATCAGGTAGTCCAGATCGCCCCAGTCCACATCCATCAGGAACTGCTTGATGGCGGAATGCAGCATCGGTCCGCGCCAGATCAGGGGCTGCCCGGTGCTGACCATGAAGCCAATCGACATCACCTTCACACCATAAGCCACTGCCGGCTGAATTTTCATCCCCTTGGGGGTCGGCGGGAGAGCTTCCACTCCCATCATCATGGGAACGTTGGGGCCGTAGATATCCGCATCCAGCAAGCCGACCTTAGCGCCAGCCTCAGCCAGAGCAACGGCCAGGTTCACCGCGACGGTGGACTTACCCACCCCGCCCTTACCGGAACCAACCGCGATAATGTTCTTGATATCGAGATCGGTGATCTTCTTGTCTTCAGGCACCCTGGCGCCCATCGTCACATCCACCGAGTCGACGCCATCCAATGCCAGCACAGCCTCTTCGGCGTCTTTCTGGATCTGAGTGCGCAGGGGACAGGCGGGCGTGGTCAGTTCCACAGTGAACGCCACCGCCGAACCGTTTATTTTGATATCTTTGATCATCCCCAGGCTAACCAGGTCCCGGCGCAATTCCGGATCCTGAACCTGACTGAGCGCAGCCAGGACTTCTTTTTCAGTAATACCAGCCATGTTACCTACATCCTTTCAACTGAGTAAAAACCAACCCTGCCTTTGAGACTGCTGATAAAAAAAGCAGGTCAGGTGAGATGAGTGTGTCTATCTGCTCAATTTTACCCACTAACCGGAAAAATGACCACAAAATGGGCTTTTCTTTGCTAGGAAATGGGGGTAAATTTCATAAGGTTGGTCGAAATTTTATGGAATATGCACAACGTATCGCAATTGAGCGGAGGAAATCATGAGTGGCTTTTTTGGCACAACAGCAAGTTACAATTCGGACCTTTCCCTGATCACCAGCATTGTCTTTTTCATCATGGGCCTGGTCGCATTTTTTCAGGCTCGCAACCGCAAATTCAAACCGCATGCCAATCTGATGGTCTGGGCCGTGCTGTTGAACTGGATCCCAATCCTGATCGTGATGATCCCCACCTCTCTTAAGATCCTGCGTTATGGCCTCACGCTCACCAGCGGCCCCTTCGCCACTATGCCCCTTGTCCATGCGGTGATCGGCACAGTCGCCCAGATCCTAATGACCTATACCGTGATCCGGATGAAATGGGCCAAGAAACTCCCTCCCCACCGCACACGGGTGTTAATGCGCGTGGCGATGGTGTTGTGGGTGCTGACCATGGTTGGTGGGATCGCGTTGTATGTCGTGGCGTATATTTTATAAAGAAAAATGAAAGTTAATTTCGTAGGGTGGGTCGCTGACCCACCCTTTTTTTGTTCATAATTGCGAATACCTAAAATCATTTCTCCATTTTGCGCTTTACCCCCAACAGAATTTTGAAATCTTCCAGATCGGTGGTCTCATCCACCGTGGCCCAGACCCACTTGCCGTCATGGTACTGGTGCGTATTTGCAATCAGGTCCACCATCTTTTCAGATAGGGCATCCTTCATGGCCTCCACCTTCTCCAAATCGCTCTTTCCAAGGACAAACAAAACCGTGAACGAGTGCCGCTCGGGAAGAAGAGTGATAATGGACTTGCTCCCCTTACGATAGTTGATTCCCCAACCATAGCCCGGCCCCCCGTATTTAATAATAGGTAAAAGATTATAATGGGCGCTGATAAAATCCTGAAGCTCATCCCATTTTTGGATAATTTTCGGCTGCCCAAGAAAGCTCCGCATGCTCACCTGACTGGGGACGATCTGCTTATTGAACATCCGGGAGTGGTCCGGATATTTTTCTCTTAATGCCGTCAACCAGACAACATTCTCGTATGGCTTTATAAAATTCTTGCGATCGGACCGGCTGAGGGTAAACGGCACCTTCGCCACCCAATCCTCATAGCGAACGAGCCGGGTTTCAATTTTCTCGCAGGGGAAATCATCACACTGTGCGCAGTTTTCAATCCCCTTTGAGATAACACATGGGCGCACCGGGCAGCCCTTATCCACCAACCTGGGATCGGCGGAACAGGTCAGGCACCCCTCACAAAAAACTTCCTCAGGCTGCAAGTCAATCCCAAAGATCTTTCGCCAGCCTTCGCTAAGGAGCTCTCGCTGGTCATTGACCATGATGTTTTCAGCATAAGCCAAACAGAGGTCGCACCGGTACCCGCAGCGGGTCAAGATTTCATTCGCCATGTGAACACCTCCCCAATTGAGAAATGGGAATTCAACAGTCTCTTATTTAATTTTACACAGAATTCGGGAATTTAGAACAAACCTCGCGCCATCACAGATCCTGTAGGTCACGTGCCGCGCAGCGCAAGTGACAAACTTAGAATAAAAAAGGGTGAGACAACATCTCACCCTTCACTTCATCTCATTCTCTCCCTTCCCCTCTGGAGGGGAA
>CAYUSC010000171.1:0-4472 GCA_964447265.1 uncultured Candidatus Brevefilum sp. | reverse complement strand
TCCGTCAGGGTGCGGTCCGGGGCCATATAGGTCAGGCTGAAAGCCAAACTCTTCTTGCCCTCGCCCACCTGCTTGCCCCTGAAGATATCAAAGAGCTGCACCTTCGCCAGATATTCGCCGCCACCGGTGCGGATCACATCTTCCACCTGCGCGGCCGTAATCGCTTCATCCACTACTACAGCCAGGTCCTCCAGCACGGGAGGATAGGTCGGGACGGGTTCAACATCAAACAAAATTCGGGCTGCTGACAACAGCGGGATCAGGTCAAATTCGGCCAGGTAGACCGGCGCATCGCCCAGTTCATAATTGGCCTTCGCCAGCGGGTGCAACTCACCCATCGCGCCGACTTTTTTCCCGTTCACCAGCACATCGGCGGATTTGCCGGGATGCAGGCTGGGATGCTGGGCGGCCACATAGCGGACATCATCAATATGCAGCCCGGCCATCATACCCTCAACCACGCCCTTCAAATCATAAAAATCCATCACTTCCGTGGCGGCATTCTGCCAATCAGGTGTGGTCCGCTTTCCGGTCAGACCGATCGAGAGCATCATCTTCTCATCCGGAAGCTGCTGTCCTTCCACCGGGTGGAAAACGGGACCGATCTCGAACAAGGCCAGCCGGTCGCTCAGCGTGGCGTTATATTCCATAATCTCCAACAGCGAAGCCACCGTGCTGCGGCGCATCACCCGCCGGTCCACAGTGATCGGATTTTGGATTTCGACATAAGCCAATTCCGGGGCATCATAATCAGGCGGGAAACGACGTGATTCACGTTCCGGCGCCGTCATCCGGTAGGCAATCAATTCCTGCAAACCCAGATTGACCAGTAAATCTCGCAGGACCTCCTCCATCGCCATTTCATTGTCCACCCGCTGCGGCGGCAAGGGTTGGTTCAGCCGGTGGGAGGGGATCTTGTCATAACCATAGATCCGGCTGATCTCTTCCAGCAGGTCTGCCCGGCCGATCAGCCCATCATGGATATCCAGTCGGTGCGGCGGGGTCTTGGCGGTGACGATGTCGCCTTTCACACTGCATTCAAACTCGAGGCGGCCCAGAATCTCAGCAATCGCGTCCGGGCTGATCGCCACGCCCAGGTTGTTATCCACCCACTCCGCCGAGATTTCCACCACGGGATCCTCGGGCGGGTTGGGATAATTATCGATCAGGCCTTTGGCAATCGTGCCGCCGCCCCATTCCTGCATCCGTTTGAGGCAGAGCCGCAGACCCAATTCCGCCAACGCCGGGTGAATCCCGCGGCTGAAGCGATAGGCTGCTTCCGAGTTGATTTTCAGCTTGCTGACGGTTTTACGGATGTTGATAAAGTTCCAGGAAGCGCCTTCCAGCAGCACATTGCAGGTCTGGTCGTTCACTTCGCTTTCCTCGCCGCCCATCACACCGGCCAGCGAGAGCGCACCGGCTGTATCCGTGACCAGTTCCATGCCGGAATCCAGGGTATGTTCCACATCATCCAGAGTCGTCAGCTTCTCGCCGTCATCTGCCGTGCGGGTGATGATCTTGGGAGTTTTTCCATCCACCCGTTTCACCAGAACGTCATAATCAAAGGCGTGCAGCGGCTCGCCAATTTCCAGCATCACATAGTTGGTTGCATCCACAATCGCGTTGATCGGGCGCATCCCGGCCAGGTTCAGGCGCCGGCGCACCCAATAGGGGCTGGGCTGGATGGCAACGCCTTCCAACATCCCCAGCATGAAGCGGGGGTTGAGGTCGGGGTCCTTGATCTCCATCGAAACCCGCCCTTCCAGCGCCGGACCGCTCATCTCCAGGGACTCGTCCGGGTATTTTAATTCTTTCCCGGTGGCCGCGGCAATCTCACGGGCCATCCCCAAAACGGAAGCATCCCGCACCATGTTGGGCAGGGTATCCACATCAAAAACGGCATCGCCCATATACTCCACCAGAGGCATTCCAGTCGGAGCATCGGCATCCAGCAGGATCACGCCCTCGTGGGCTTCGGAAATCCCCAGTTCCTTCTCGGAACAAATCATGGAGAAGGAATCCACCCCGCGGATCTTCATCCGTTTGAGTGTGGTCAGTTGGTGACCGGGCTGATGTCCATCATAGAGTTCAGCGCCTTCGCGGGCATAAGCGACCTTCAAAGGTTCATCCAGGGGACCGATCCCCTTGTAATCGTAAAGGTTAGGGGCGCCGGTCAGCACGATGATCTCTTCCTTACCATCATTCAAACGGCAGAGGACCAGACGATCGGCGTTGGGATGGGGCATCACCTCATCCACCCGGGCGACGATAAATTTATCTGCCGGCCAGGACAGGCCGTTGTATTTAAACTCATGCCGCTCGCCTTCAGGTTTGGGCATCCCCACCAGATGGATTTCATCAACTTCCAAACCGACCATGGTCATGACCTTTGCCAGGTCTTCAATGCCAATGTCGGATAAATCTACGTATTCATTCAACCAAGTTAACGGTACTTTCATGTTATTTCCTCGTGTGTAAAAATGCCTCTATCAGAAAACCTTCAATCAATTTTAGCCTATGCAACATTGAACAGGTATTAGGTAATAGGCGTTCGGTATTAGGGAAATTAGACAATATACGCCTCATCAGGAGAACATTCCTCTTTTATCTGGGACTTTTGTTTCCGAAGATGACCGATAAAGCCATTTAACATTTTCCCAAGTTCCAACAGACGCTCCAAGTATCCATTCAAAAAGGCTTCTCCAATATAACCCAAACGACTTGCCATAATGAGAAAAGTTTTGGTCTCAGCCATCGATCCCCGGGCTATATAGCAAAAATGAATAGTTTCCTGGAAGTTATATCTTCCATAACCTTCTGCAATATTGGCAGGGATACTTTGAACCGCACGTCGTAATTGAGAAGCCAAAGCCCATTTCTCTTCGGGTGGTAAAAGTGGGAGAACTTCCTTGCAAACATCAACTGCATAATCCATTGATTTTTGCCAGACTTCTAATGTCTCCAAACCTCGATTCCCCTGCGCCATTACTACCTCATTCCTAATTTCCAAATTCCTGGTTGCCTATCACCTTGTGCTATTCACCTTATTCCATTCATCATTCCTAAAACTGCTTGAGGAACCGAATGTCATTATTGCGGAAATGGCGGATGTCATCGATCCGGTACCGCATCAAGGTGCTGCGATCAATGCCCATCCCGGCCGCAAAGCCGGAATACTTCGCCGGATCATAACCGCCGTATTCCAACACCACCGGGTGGACCATCCCACAACCGAGGATCTCCAGCCAGCCGGTTTCCTTGCAGACCCCGCAGCCTTTGCCGCCGCAGACGAAGCATTCCACATCCATCTCAGCGCTGGGCTCCGTGAAGGGGAAATGCGAAGGGCGCAGTCGGGTGCGGGCTTCCTCGCCAAACAACCGCTTGGCAAAATCCTCCAGGGTGCCTTTCAATTCCGCAAAGGTCACCTTCTCACCAATGACCAAAACTTCCACCTGGGCGAATTCAATTTCGCTGCGGGCAGAAAGCTGCTCATAGCGCATCGTTGTGCCGGGCAGGATCACCCGGATGGGTTCAGGCGCTCTTTCCCGCATGACGTGAATTTGGCCGCCAGAAGTGTGCGTCCGCAGCAGGACGCCATCGTCCTTGGTATAGAAGGTGTCCCACATATCCCGCGCCGGGTGATAGGGCGGCATATTAAGATAGGTAAAGTTATAATCATCCGTTTCCACCTCGGTGGAACGATAGACCTGAAATCCCATGTCGCCAAAAGTCCGCACGATCCGCCGCAGCACCTGGGTCAGCGGGTGCAGGCGGCCGTTTTCCACCGGACGTCCCGGCATGGTCACATCCAGGGACTCGGTCTCCAATTCCTTTGCCAGAGCGGCTTCTTCCAAAATCTGGCGTTTAGCTTCAAACGCGGTTTCCAAAGCGGTGCGGACTTCATTGGCGGCCTTACCCATCACCGGCCGGAGGTCCTTATCCATGCCACCCATGCTGCTGAAAACGCCCATTACGGGTGAGCTGCGTCCCAGGTTGGACACACGCCACACTTCCAATTCTTCTTTTTCGGCAACGGCTTCCAGAGTCGCCAGGCCTTCCGCCTGGATCTTCTGCAGGTTTGCCAGCTCTGCTTCTTTATCTGCCATCTAAACCTTCCTCCTAAAAATAATTCATTCAAGGGCTGCCACACGCAACCCGAGCGTTTAAAGAAGAACGCCCATCCTCCAGAATAAAGGACGGGGTTGACCGCGGTACCACCTTCATTGGTCGCACAGGCGCACTGCACGACCCACTCATCGCCAACATCAATTGGCTGCCCGGATAACGTCGGACGGGACGGCTCAGACTACGCACCTGCGGCTTCACCTGAGCGGCTCGAGAGGGAACTTCGGTTGGGTTCAGCAGGGTGCGGGTCTCAGTCTTGCCCACACCGCCCTGTCAACATCCGCCAGCCTACTTTCCTCTGTCATGGCCGATGACATATTTCGATGAATATATTATCACTAATAATG
>CAYUSC010000170.1:0-4473 GCA_964447265.1 uncultured Candidatus Brevefilum sp. | reverse complement strand
ATTGATATGAACGTTTTGTACTATCAATTAATTTTTCGATCAAACAAAGTTGCCAGTCGTTGCTTTTCTTCCGAGTGAACCACCGCCACAATCTCGTCACCTGGGTTAAGCACGGTCGTTTCATCGGGAGTGATTAATTCACCTTGCCGGATGATCGCCGTGATCAGAGCTTGTTTCGGAATTTCCAGGTCACCGATCGCCTTACCGCTGGCGACCGATTCGGGGTCAACCTTTTCCTCAACGAGCGAATAGCGCCCCTTACCAATCTTCAACAGCGTGATCAAATCACCCATCGACATCTCTTCGGCAATCAGATGCGCCAGGATTTCAGATTGGTCAAGGGCGATATCGATGCCCATCTGGGGCGTGAACAGCCACTTATTCTTGACATTATTGACCCGCGAAATAATCCGGGGGACGTTAAATTCATCCCGCGCCAGGCTGCAAATCACCAAATTTGTTTCATCCGATCCGGTTATAGCCGCCAGGACATCCGCTTCGTGGATTCCGGCCGATTCCAAAATCTGAGGATCAGAACCGCTTCCCAGAATCAATAATTCTGCCGGAATCGATTCTTGAAGTTCCGCGATCCTGCTCTTGCGGTTATCGATGATCCTGATGTGATCACCCTCATTGATCAACAGCGATGCCAGAGTTGCGCCGACTTGCCCACCACCAACAATGATGACATACATATGACTTCTCCTGTTAGTACCCGAACTGACCCATAAGGTAAGCCGCTGAATTGGAGTGAATGGCCAGATGGACGATATCGCCCTCGGTGAATACCGTCCCTAATGTTGGAATAAAGGTCTGGTTATCCCGGGTGATGCCGACAACGATCAGTTCGCCCACCAAAGTATGATCCCGCACGGTTTTCCCAACCATCAAGGCAGGAATTGCCGCCTCCAACAGTTCCACATCACCGGATCCAACGCTGCAAACAACCTCAAACTGAGTGTTTAGCAGCAATTCGGATATCCGGTTAATTCCCCAGGCGACAGGATTAACCGTCTGAATCCCCAATCGCTCGTATATCTCCGATTGATGGATATCAAATAATCGGGTGACGACTTTTGGCACGCGGAAGATATCTCTGGCGATCTTCGATGCAATCACGTTGACCTCGTCACTGGAAGTCACCGCAGCCAAACCGTCTGCAGAGCCAATTCCAGCTTCCATCAAGACATCATGGTCAAAGCCCACCCCAACGATGGTCCTGCCGGGAAAATTATCACCCAGCCGCTCAAAGGATGATGGTTCCTTATCCACCACCACAACGGAATGGCCTTTCTTTATGAGATGTTTCGCCAGGCCGGATCCAATCCGACCGCATCCAACAATTATAAAATCCATGCTTTCACCTCCGTGCTGCAATAAAGGCCTAATCCATCAATTTTCTTCGGCGCGCAATCAACTTCCGAATTTCATCAATGAACAGAACCAGAGGAATACATGCTATTGAGAATGCCCATTCGACCCAACCTAATTTCGCCGTATTAAAGACCGACTGAAGGAAGGGAGTGTAAACGAGCAAAATCAACAAACCAAATTCGGATAAGATCCCCCACAGCACAATCTTATTCGAAAACAAACCCAATTTGAAAATGGAGGCCGTATTGGAACGACAATTCAACACATTAGCCACCTGGGCCATCACAACGCCAGCCAGGGTCATCGTGGTTGCCATTCGATAAATATCTGTCCCATCGCCTGCAAGGGCAACCTGCGGCCAGCCATGCAGCCAGTTTAGGAAGAAATAAGCTGATAATGCAACGGCGGATTCAATCAATCCATAATAGAGCAGTGCTTTTGCCAGCAGTTTCGGTGACAGCAGCGGTTGATTCTGCGGACGGGGAGGACGTTCCATCGTGCCCGGCTCCGGAAGCTCCGCGCCTAAGCCAATGGCGGGCAGCATATCGGTTCCCAAATCAATGGTCAGCACCTGCATCACCGTCAGAGGCAAGGGAATGGCCCCATGCGAGAACAGGAACAGGATGAAGGGCACCGCTTCGGCCATATTACTCGTGAAGATATAGACCAGGAAGCGTTGAATATTCGAATAAACGGCCCGGCCCTCATCAATCGCGTAAATGATGGATGCAAAATTGTCATCGGCCAGGATCACATCGGCCGCTTCTTTGGCCACGTCCGTACCGGTTATACCCATTGAAATGCCAATATCCGCTTTCTTCAGGGCGGGGGCGTCATTGACCCCGTCACCGGTCACGGCAACAACCTCACCCATATCCTTCAGGGCGGTCACCACTCGCAATTTATGTTCGGGGGAAACCCTGGCAAAGATAACCTCATCCGCCAGAACGTTTTTCAGATCCTGCTCATCCATTTGGTCCAGATCGTTACCTGAGATGACCTTAGGATTGGGCTTGCGTAAGATGCCGATATTGTGGGCGATGCTCTCCGCTGTGAGTCCATAATCGCCGGTGATCATAATGATTCGGATCCCCGCGGTATGACATTGCCGGATAGCCTCCGCCACCTGTGGCCTGGGCGGATCCATCATGGCCATTAATCCAAGAAATACCAGCTCCCTTTCCACATTTTCAACGGAATAGGCTTTGGTCATACTCCTGACCGAGCCTTGTTCAGGAAGTGGGTGATAGGCAAACGCCAGGACACGAAGGCCTTTCCGGGCATAATTATCATTGGCCTTGATTATCGTTGCAATTATATCCGGGTCTAAAGGAACTGTTTCGCCACCTTTACGGAAATGGGTGCAGACAGATAAAACTTCCTTAGGAGCGCCTTTGGTGAATGAAATCAGGCGACCATCTTTCCGATTGATCGTACTCATCCGTTTCCTGTGGGAATCGAAAGCCAGCTCACGAATTCGGATGAATTCCTCTCCGCCATCACCGGGATTAATCCCGCCTTTCATAGCCGCAACTTTAATCGCGGCTTCTGTCGGATCTCCCAATATCTTCCAGGATGCGCTCTGATCTTCAGGAGGAATTATTCGTGAATTATTGCAGTAATAGGCTGATTGGAGCAGGAAGTTTAATGGTTCCTCGGCGCCAATTATCTTCTCGGTTGAGTTGGACTCGGGTTTATCCAGTAAACGGAAGGCGCCATGCGGATTGTATCCAATGCCTTCAACCTTATACTGCACTTCCGGCATCCAGATATCCGTAACCGTCATCTCATTTTGGGTGAGCGTACCCGTTTTATCCGTGCAAATAACGGTTGTGCTTCCTAATGTCTCAACTGCGGATAGTCGTTTGATGAGGGCGTTTTTCTTCGCCATCCGCTGAACGCCCATAGCGAGCGAGAGGGTTACGGTTGGCAGCATCCCTTCTGGAATGAAAGCCACAATCATCCCTAAGGCGAAAATGAAGCCCTCAAACAAGCTCACGCCGGCGATAAAAATCGCCAGCACGAAAAATAAGATGCCAATGGAAACCGAAAATATCGAAACGTACTTCGTTACCTTCTGTAATTCCTTTTGCAGCGGGCTCAGCTCATCGCCGACAGTCTGGGTCAGGTGAGCTATCTTCCCAAACTCCGTAGACATCCCCGTGGCATAAACAACGGCCTTTCCACTACCGGAAGCGACAGTCGTTCCGGAAAAAATCAGGTTTGGCAATTCTGTGATTGTCAGATCGGTTCGCAGTACGGATTCTTTGGTTTTCTTAATCGGGTGCGATTCACCGCTGAGGGTGGATTGATTGACCGTTAATTCATTTTCTTCGACAATCCGCGCATCGGATGATAACCGGTCCCCTTCTTCAAACAGGATGACATCACCGGGGACTAATTCCTCAGACAATATCTTTTTTTCAATTCCCCCGCGAACCACCCGGCTATAAGAAGGTAATAAATTTTGCAAGGCTTCAGTCGCCTTTTCGGCCCGATATTCCTGGAAAAACGAAAAAACGCCATTAATAATATTGACCATCCAAATGGCGATGCCGATTTGGGGTAATTGGGCAAGAAATCCGATCACACCCCCTATCCACAACAATATTGCCATTAAATGGATGAAGTTCTTGATAAAACGCAACCACAATGGTTCCGTCTTAGCTTTCTGGATCTCGTTCTTTCCATAAACCTTCTGAAGATTGACGGCCTCTGCTTCGAGCAAGCCATCTCTCCGGCTATCCATTAAAGCAAAAACATCACTTACGAGAAGTTTGGAAATCTCAATAATATTTACTGACTTTTGGGAGGACATTAAAAGATCGCTTTCAATCTCACTATATAGATTAATTATATACCGCTTCAACTAATCTTATATCAGCAGATTCCTCCCTCGACCCGCGGCTAATTTCCACCCGGGCAATATCCAGACAGCCCTCCTGGCCCTGGGCGAAGGATGACGTGGCAGCTCATCCACCTGGGATTGTGGTTTTTAGATTGTTTCTCTATTGGACGATTGATGAGGTTAACTATCGCCTCAACCTATGGTTCCATCGGCTGCGTAATAGTATATACGCTGTACCCCAATTCACTGGT
>CAYUSC010000169.1:0-4485 GCA_964447265.1 uncultured Candidatus Brevefilum sp. | reverse complement strand
AGTTGCCGGGCATGGGCGTGGTCTTCCGCCAGCCGGTCCACCATCTCATCCAGGGCAACGATGCCTGCCGCGGCTAAAATGCCGGCCTGGCGCATGCCACCGCCCAATTGCTTACGGATGCGGACCGCCTCGCTAATGAAATCCTTCGAGCCGCAAAGCACCGACCCCACCGGGGCACAGAGTCCCTTGCTGAGGCAGAACGTGACCGTATCAACCATGTCCACCAAATCCAAAGCCGGGACACCCTGATCCACTGCGGCATTGAAAATCCGCGCCCCATCCAGATGGATTGCGAGGTCATTCTCTCGGGCAACAGCCGCCGCGCTGAGCATGTAATCCCGTGAAAGTGACAGGCCGCCGCATTTATTCTGGGTATTCTCCAGGATCAGCAGCCGGGAACGCGGAAAATGTGGGTCATCTCCGCGGACGGCGTGCTGGATATCTTCAATCAAAAGCGTTCCATCGGGCTGGTTGGGGATGGTATGGGGTTGAACGCCACCCAGAGCAGCCGTACCACCACCTTCGTAAACAAAAGTATGAGCGCAATCGCCCATGATCGCCTCATCCCCCCGGCCGCAATGCGTCAGCACCGCGATCAGGTTGCCCATCGTCCCGGAAGCGACAAACAGCCCGGCTTCCTTGCCCAATCTTTCCGCTGCCATCGCCTGTAAGCGGTTGACAGTCGGATCCTCACCATAAACATCATCCCCCACTTCAGCATTCGCCATAGCCTGGCGCATTTTCTCGGTGGGCTGTGTCACCGTATCCGATCGGAGATCAATCCATTTCATAACGGGTTCCTCTCAATATTATGCAGGTCATTCAATATCGCCTGCAATTCCGGCGGTAAGGGGGCTTCAAAGGTTTGCATGCCTCGATTTCCGGGCAGCCGGATGGAAAGCATCCGGGCATGCAAAAAGAATCGGTCAATTTCCACGCTGGGTTTGCGGCGTCCATAAAGGGAATCGCCTACAACCGGCGTCCCCAGATAGCTGAGGTGCACTCTGATCTGGTGGGTGCGGCCTGTGATCGGGTGCGCTCCCAAATAAGTATGGTTTTCAAAATTCTCAAGGGTGAAATACTCGGTGACAGCCGGTTTTCCCTGCCCGCGCAGTCCGACTGCCATCCGGGTGCGAACATTCGGGTCGCGGATGATCGGCGCTTCGATCCGACCGGTGGGCGTGGGCGGCTGCCCATCCACCAAGGCCAGATAGGCCTTGTCAATATCGCGGCTCTTGAATTCCTTCACCAGCCACTTATATGCCTTTTCCGTCTTGGCAAAGATCAGCACCCCGGAAGTTTCCTTATCCAACCGGTGAACCACACCCGGTCGATCCTCTTCTCCTACATTGCGGATGGGAGGATAATGCGCCAGGAGGGCATTGACTACTGTACCTGTTTGGTTACCCGCTCCCGGATGCACCACCATCCCGGAGGGTTTATTGATGACGATCACCTGATCATCCTCAAAAAGGATATCCAAGGGGATATCCTCGGGCACCAGGCCATCCGAGTCATCCTCGGGCACATCAATTCGGACAACACTCCCCGGCCTGGCTTTAGCCCCTGCCTTTTCCACCAGGATGCCATCCAGTGTGACATTGCCCATCTCAATCAGGTTCTTGATCTGTGAACGCGAAATGTCCGGCAGTCGTTCTGCCAGGAATTTATCCACGCGGAGGTCTTCTCCGTCCGGAATGGTAAATTGGTGCTCCTGGACGTTCATAAAGTGTTATCTTGCGATTCGGGGTTCTGAACGGCATCCGCATCCGCGTCCGATTGGGCGGCCAACGCCTTATGCTCTTTCCGTTCCTCAATCCACAAGGAGAGGATCAGCAAGGCCGTCCCCACCGTGATGCTCGAATCAGCGATATTGAAGACGGCGAAAGTGCTGACCGAAATGAAGTCGGTCACAGGGCCGAAAACGATCCGGTCGATCAGGTTACCCAATGCGCCCGCCATCTGCATGGATAAAGCAATGCGGGTCAAGGTCTCGTGTTGAGGCACTTTGGGATAATAAACGACAATGAAAATGGCGACCAACACCGCCATGATCCCAAAGATCAAGCCGCCATCCTGGAACAGGCCAAAAGCCGCGCCGGTATTTTCCCAATAGACGAACTTCAAAACCGGCCGCAGCCATTCCCAGGGCATCCAGACCGATCCAAAGGGGATATTAGCCCGGACAATCGCCTTGGTAACTTGATCCACAATCAGGATGACCGGCACGGTCACCAGTAAGATCCAATATTGTTTTAGCGTTTTCTTCAAACGTTACTCCCTTATGACTTCTTTTCCAGGCTGATGCGGACCGTCTCACCGTCGAATTCGTCCTGCGTGAACGGCAGCCCTTCAGGGTTGACGCCCACAGCCAGATCCGCCGCCAGGGTTTCTTCTTTAATGTAATCCTCAAAAGCCTGGATGGCCATCGCCAACCGTTCGGATGCCGTATAGTATAAATGAATCCGGTCGGCAATATCAAGGTCGGCATCCTTCCGTAAGGATTGTACCCGACGGACGAACTCACGCACCAGACCCTCATTTACCAGATCGGGCGTCATCTCCGTGACCAGCGCGGCCAGGTAAGCGCCTTCGGAAGCGACAGCAAAACCAGCTTTGGATTCAGCGCGAACCTCAACCTCATCGGATGAGATCTCATAGGTCTCGCCATCCATCTCCACAGTCAGCATTTTACCTTCCAGCAACTGCCGGGCGGATTGATCCGCGGGCAGCGCCAGCAGAGCCTTGCGCACCTTGGGGAAGTCCGCCTTGAACCGCTGCCCCAATTGCTTGGGTAGCGGGTTCAGGCTGAAGCTCACCGCCTCACTGGCGGACCCCAGCAGGCTGACGCCTTTGACGTTCAATTCATCTTCCAGCAAATCCGCATAATCCTTGACGACGCTTTGTTCGTCCAGGTTCCCGACCACAAATTCCGCCAGAGCCAGGGGCTGGCGTACTTTCAGGTTCTGCGAGTTGCGGGCGGCATGTCCGAGGGAGGCCAGCTTCATCACGGTGGTCATATCCCGGTTCAATTTCTCGTCAATCATCTCGGGATTAAAAGTCGGCCATTCCGCCAGGTGCACGGAGATCGGCGCATCCGGGTCCATCTTGCGGACCAGGTTCTGATACATATGATCAGCGATGAAAGGCATCGTCGGGGCCAGCAGGAAGGAAAGGGTGCGCAGCGCTTCATAAAGCGTGGCATACGCCGCGGCCTTGTCCGAATCGGACTCAGTCTTCCAATAGCGCCGGCGGGACCGCCGCAGATACCAGTTGGAAAGCTGATCCACGAATTTTTCGATCGGCCGGGTCGCGCCCAGCACGTCATATTCCTCAAAAGCCACGGTCACATCTCGAACAAGGGTGTTCAATGAAGATAACAACCATTTATCCAGATCGCTGTAGACCGGTTTGACTTCGCTGTCGGGCGTCCAATGGTCCAGATTGGCATAAGTGGCAAAGAACGAGTAGGTGTTCCAGAGGGTCAGGGTGAAATTGCGCACCACTTCGCCCACGAGATCTTCAGAGAACCGGCGTTCCTGTCCCGGAGGGCTGGCGGTGTAGAGGTACCAGCGCAGGGCATCAGCGCCGTGCGCCTTGAGCACATCCCAGGGCTCCACCACATTGCCCTTCGACTTGGACATCTTCTGCCCGTCCTTGTCAAGGATCAATCCCAGACAGATCACGTTCTTAAAGCTGTTGCTGTCGAATACCAGGGTGCTGATCGCATGCAGGGTGTAGAACCAGCCGCGGGTTTGATCCACAGCTTCACAGATGAAGTCCCCGGGGAACTGCTGCTTGAAGGTCTCAAAATTCTCAAAGGGATAATGCCATTGCGCCACCGGCATCGAACCCGAATCAAACCAGACATCAATCAATTCAACCACCCGGTTCATCTTGCCGTGGCACTCAGGACACTCAAGATGGACGCTATCCACATAGGGCCGGTGCAGGTCCAGATCGCTCAGGTCCCTGCCCGCCCGTTCACTCAGCTCCTGCACCGAACCGACGCATTCCTGGTGATGGCAGCTCTCGCACTCCCAAACCGGCAGGGGCGTGCCCCAATAACGTTCACGTCCCAACGCCCAGTCGATGTTGTTTTCCAGCCAGTTGCCAAAGCGCCCGTTCTTGATGTAATCCGGGTACCAGTTGATGTTCTCGTTCAACGCCACCAGGCGGTCCTTCTTTTCACTGGTGCGGATGTACCAGGTTGGCCGGGCATAATAGAGCAGCGGCGTCTTGCAGCGCCAGCAGAAGGGATAGGTGTGCTCGTGGGTGCCGTAGCGGAACATCAGCCCGCGCTTATCCAGTTCATCCACGATCAGCGGGTCGGCGTCCTTGACCCACATCCCCGCCCAGGGGCTAATCTCATTGATGAAATGACCCTCATCGTTGACCGTCATCAGGATCGGCAGGTCGTTCTCAACCGACATCTGCATGTCATCCGCGCCAAAGGCCGGGGCGATATGCACCAGGCCGGTACCG
>CAYUSC010000168.1:0-4559 GCA_964447265.1 uncultured Candidatus Brevefilum sp. | reverse complement strand
GAGAGCACACCGACGGAGACCCCCACCGCGCTGCGGACAATGGGTGACGGCGAAGATGAAGATCTGATCCTCGGGATCAATTCGGAACAGGCGGGACAGATTGTATCCACCAGTGAAGCGTCTGTCGCGGAACCATCCTCCGGCTGGCTGGCGAATCTCACGCCCATTCGCTGGGCTGAAATTGGGCTGGGCATGTTTGTTCTGGCTGGGGTGATCCTCTTGCTGGCCAAAAAGAAAAAATAAATCAATTCGCTGAGGCTCTGTTTTCCCCCCAGGATTGCCATCCAGCTATATTTTCAGCCTCTTATCCACTATAATTAATAATAGTCAGCGCGTAATTGAATCATGCAATAAAAGGTGACATTGGTCACCCGCGCGAGTATTGCTTCTGACACGGCCTTTGTTTGACACAACAACCACCGCACGGTATAATCATCTTTCGTGAATTTTGGTATGTATACGGGAGAGAAGCGCTATGGAACAAGAACAAGATATTAAAGCAAAAGAGCGCTATACGGGGACAGTGCTTAAAACGACGCTTCAGGGCGCGTTAGTCAACATTGGCGTTGACAAACCTGCTTTTATCCACATTTCTCAAGCTGTTAAGAACGATGACCCAAAAGCTCAGATCAACAGCATCGAGGAAGTGTTAAAAGTCGGTCAGACATTGGATTTCTGGGTCAAACGGGTCCGCAAAGATCGGATCGAACTGACCATGAAAGAACCCCTGGCGATGGAATGGCGGGAACTCAAACCCGGCATGACCGTTAAGGGCAATGTCGTTCGTTTGGAGACTTTTGGTGCCTTTGTTGAAATCGGTGCAGAACGCCCCGGCCTGATCCATATCAGTGAGCTTTCGCACAGCTACGTCCGCACCCCCGGTGAAGTTGTCCGGGAAGGCGACGAAGTCGAAGCCAAGGTTTTGGAAGTGAACCGCCGCAAGAAACAGATCAAACTCAGCCTCAAAGCCCTCCAGGAACTTCCTGAGCCAGTTCAGCCCCAACAACAGGCCAGCAGTGCCAAGCAGGAAGAAGAAGTCAAAGAACCTGATCTGACCGCCATGGAAATCGCCTTACGGCAGGCCATGGAAAAAGCGGAAAAAGACGAAAAGAATGCTTCAAAGAAGAAATCCCGCAAGAACAAAGAAGCAACCTCAGAACAGGATGATTTACTGTCCCGCACATTGGAGAATAAAGTTGGTCAAAAATCCTGATCTGCGACCCTCATCCCCGGAGATGAGGACCCATATCTAGTTTTGAGACACCGGGAGGTGCCGAAATAATCGGCCCTCCCTTTTTCTTTTAATGGATTGAAGAGCCCTTTATCGATCTGATTGATCATGAGGCATTGCCTTTTTTAGTGGCGAGGAGGAAACATGACAACCAAATATATCTTTTTCACCGGTGGTGTTCTTAGCTCCGTCGGTAAAGGCGTCACCGCAGCCGCAACCGGCCGCCTATTGAGAGAGCGGGGATTCACTGTCGCCGTCCAAAAACTCGACCCCTACATCAATGTCGATCCCGGCACGATGAGCCCCTACCAGCATGGCGAGGTATTCGTTCTGGATGACGGCGCAGAGACGGACCTGGACCTGGGGCATTATGAACGCTTCATCGACATCCGCCTGAACAAGGTCTGCAATGTCACGACCGGCCAGGTCTATGCCGAAGTGATCGGGCGGGAACGCCGCGGGGATTACCTCGGCGGCACCATCCAGGTCATCCCCCACATCACCAATGAAATCAAACGCCGTGTCCTCCTGGTGGGCAAAACCACCGGCGCGGATATCGTCCTGGTGGAAGTCGGCGGCACGGTTGGCGATATTGAAGGCCTGCCCTTCCTCGAGGCCATCCGCCAGATGCGTTTTGACCTGGGCCGGGAAAACACCGCCTATGTCCATCTCACCTGGCTGCCTCATATCGGCGCAACCGGCGAACTGAAAACCAAACCCACCCAGCACTCCGTGCGGGAATTGCGATCCATCGGCATCCTCCCCGATCTGATCGTGACCCGCTCCGATTATGAAATTGATCCCGAGATCAATGAAAAGATCGCCCTGTTTTGCGATGTCAAACCGGAAGCGGTGATCCCTATGGTCACTTCTCCCATCCTCTATGAGATCCCCTTGTTACTGGATAAAACCTGCATTGCCGACACACTTCTGGAGCGGTTGGAACTGAAGGCCCAAAAACAGCCCGATTGGACCGAATGGAAATCGCTGATCGCCGAAGTCCGTAAACCCAAGCCGTCCATCACTGTGGCGCTGGTTGGAAAATATGTGGAACTGCATGACGCTTATATCAGCGTACGCGAAGCCCTCAAACACGCCGCTCTGGCCAATGGCGTGGAACTGGACCTGCGCTGGGTGCACTCCACCGATCTTGAGAACGGCATCGGCTGGGAAGAACTGGAAGGTGTGGATGGCATCGTCGTCCCGGGTGGATTCGGCAGCCGCGGAATTGAAGGGAAAATCAGGACGGCTACCTTTGCTCGCGAGAACAAGATCCCCTATCTTGGATTATGCCTGGGGATGCAGGTTATGGTGATCGAATATGCCCGCAATGTGCTGCATTTCGATAAGGCCAATTCCTCGGAATTTGACCGCTCCAGCCCCGCCCCGGTGATCGACCTGATGCCGGACCAGCATAACGTCACCGAAAAAGGCGGCACGATGCGGCTCGGGCTTTATCCCTGCCACCTGATGCCCGGAACCAGGGCTAGCGAAGCCTACCAAACCGATCTCGTTGAAGAACGCCATCGCCACCGTTTTGAATTAAACAACGAATTCAGGCCGGAGCTGGAAGCGGCGGGGTTGGTTTGTTCCGGGGTGTCACCGGACAACCGTTTGGTTGAGATCACGGAAGTGAAAGATCATCCCTTCATGCTGGGTACGCAGTTCCACCCCGAATTTCTTTCCCGGCCCAACCGGGCGCACCCCCTCTTCAATGCTTTTATCAAAGCGGTTTGCGAACGAGCGGGAGTCTGCGGCGAGAAAGCGGAATAAAGACAGTCTGGTTTGTGAAAAATATCACTAATCTGCCTACTGACCGCAGGTCGATTCTTGTATATAATTAGTGAGAACTTATGAACTATGAAAGGAATTTCTGAGGTACGACATGGATACAACTATTATTTCCATTAATGCATTGCAGGTTCTCGATTCACGCGGCAACCCCACCGTTGAGGTTGAGGTCATCCTTGGTGACGGCAGCTGGGGCCGCGCTGCCGTGCCTTCCGGCGCTTCCACCGGTGTGCATGAAGCCCTGGAACTGCGTGACGGCGACAAAGACAGATATGGCGGCAAGGGCGTTCTGAAAGCCGTTGACAACGTCAACTCCAAAATCGCTGAACTGCTGCTTGGCGCTGATGCCACCCAGCAAATCGCCATTGATATGGCTATGCTTGATCTCGATGGCACCAAAAACAAGAGTAAATTGGGCGCCAATGCCATTCTCGGCACCGGCCTGGCCATTGCCAAAGCCGCCGCGAATTCATTGGGCCTCCCGCTCTACCGCTATCTGGGCGGCACCTATGCCCACGTCATCCCCACCCCGATGATGAACATCCTCAATGGCGGCGCTCACACCAGCTGGCAGACCACCGATGCGCAGGAATTCATGGTTATGCCCCTGGGCGCTTCCACCTTTGCCGAAGGCCTCCGCTGGGGTGCTGAAATCTACCACACCCTCAAGAGCGTTTTGAAAGCCAAGGGCTATGCCACATTGGTCGGTGATGAGGGCGGTTACGCCCCGGCGCTCAAGGCCAATGAAGAAGCTGTCGAGACCATCCTCGAAGCCATCGAAAAAGCCGGTTACAAGGCTGGTAAAGATATCGCCATCGCCCTCGACCCCGCCGCTTCCGAGTTCTATGATGTGGACAAGAAAGTCTACAACCTGCGGACTGAAGGCCGCGAACTTTCCAGCGATGAGATGGTTGCCTTCTGGGTCGATTGGGTCAACAAATACCCGATCGTCTCCCTCGAAGATGGCCTGGCCCAGGATGACTGGGAGGGTTGGAAAGCTCTCACAGCCGAAGTCGGCCACAAAGTCCAGATTGTTGGCGATGACCTGCTCGTGACCAACCCCGAACGGGTTGCCCGGGCGATCGAAGAAAAAGCCTGCAACTCCCTGCTGGTTAAAGTGAACCAGATCGGCTCCCTGACCGAGACCATGGAAGCTGTTTCCCTCTGCCAGAATGCCGGCTGGACGGCCGTGACCTCCCACCGCTCCGGTGAGACCGAAGACACCACCATCGCCGACCTCTCCGTGGCGATGAACATGGGCCAGATCAAAACCGGCGCCCCCGCCCGCTCCGATCGGGTATCCAAATACAACCAGCTGCTCCGCATCGAAGCCGAACTGGGCGACACCGCCCGCTATGCCGGCTGGGATGCCCTCAAACAGCAGCACTAAAGCTTAGTTTTCTAACAAATTACGACCTCCGGAACTTTTTCCCTCCGGAGGTCGTTTTGTATAGATAGGGTGCGTTCCTGCAGTAAAGAATTGATTGCCAAACCAAATCCAAGTAGAGCTTGAGCTTTTTCGCGCCACACCAGAATG
>CAYUSC010000167.1:0-4572 GCA_964447265.1 uncultured Candidatus Brevefilum sp. | reverse complement strand
CTCTATCAGCGTTTGTTCGCGGTCACCGGCCAACCCGCTGCGGTCGTCGACCTGGCTTGTGCGCTGCATCCGCTTGCCTTTCCCTGGATGGGCCTGCCTCTCACAACAGCCTACCATGCCTATGACATCGTCCAGCCCCGCGTCGATTTCATCAACCACTTTTTTGAGGTCCTCGGCATGGCACCTCTGGCAGAGAACCGGGATATCCTCGTGAACCCGCCGGAGATCAAGGCCGATCTGGGCATTTTCTTCAAGGAAGCCCATCGCTTCGAAAAGCGCCAGCCGGGCTGCAATCGGGAATTCTGGGCAAACCTCAATGTGGAAACCCTGGCTGTCTCGCTGCCAACCACAGACCTGGCCGGTACCCACAGCTTGTTGGACTTCCATCGACAACTGGTTGAAGTCAATCTCGCTCCCGGTAAAATCAGTGAAGAACTGATTTTTGAAAAAGAAGTGATCTTCCTAATCGACCATCCGGGGAGGCCCTGATGGCTGAAAGCCATAAACTGCGCCCCAGCCTGGAACGTTTCTCCGATATCCTGAGCGATGAGGACATCGAACAAATCCTCGCCATTCA
This sequence comes from uncultured Candidatus Brevefilum sp., assembly GCA_964447265.1. Classification (GTDB taxonomy): domain Bacteria; phylum Chloroflexota; class Anaerolineae; order Anaerolineales; family Anaerolineaceae; genus Brevifilum. The sequence continues at coordinate 3,995 of CAYUSC010000167.1, read as the reverse complement.
GGAACAGCCCCTCCCGATCGGGGTTCGGATCAACCCCCTCAAAGCTAACCCTGAGGAATCAATCCAATCCCTCTCAGTCCATTATGGCTGGCAGGTATCCCCGATCCCCTTTTGTGAAAATGGCTGGTTGATCCACGATTCCGAAAGCTCCCCCGGCACGACCATCGAACATAAAATGGGCCAATATTATCTGCAGGACGCCGCCTCGATGGTCCCGGTCAGCCTGTTTGATATGGATATTCCGCACCCGCTGGTCTTGGATATGGCAGCCTCTCCCGGCGGCAAAACCACCCATTTGATCGACCGCACCGGTGATAAAGGTTTTATCCTGGCCAATGACGGCAGTAAAGGCCGCATTGCCGCTTTGCGCGCGGTGCTATCCATTTGGGGCGGCGCGAATTTCGCCATCACCAATTACCCCGGTGAATCCTTCGGAACCTGGTTCCCGGAGACCTTTGACCGCGTCCTGCTGGATGCCCCCTGCAGCATGGAAAACCTCCGCCCGACCGAAAATCGCCCCCTGCGGGATACGACCATGGACGAACGTCTCCGGCTGCATGATCGCCAGGTGCAGCTGCTCATCAGCGGGCTGACCAGCCTGAAGATCGGCGGTCAAATGGTCTACGCCACCTGCTCGCTGGCCCCGGAAGAGGACGAAATGGTGGTCAACGCTGTTCTGGAACAATTCCCCAATGCGTTGAAAATTGAAGATGTCTCCCAGCGTTTCCCATTCCAAACCCCCGGGATCACCCACTTCGGGTCGGAGCGTTTTCACCCTTCGCTGGTTCATGCGCTGCGGCTCTGGCCTCATCTGACGGGCATGTCCGGTTTCTTCACCGTACTGATCACCAAGACCGATTCCATGCCGGGTGTGAGTCAGGCTCCGCCAGCGCGGGACTTCATTCGCACGAGTCTGGTACCCATTTCGGAGACTGAATCACAAGCCCTGGAAAATGAAATCGTAAAATCTTTTGGCTTCTCGCTTGCTCCACTTAAGGAAAGCCAAGACCTTCAGCTATTACAGCGCAACCAGCAGGTTTTCCTGATTCCCGCGGCCTACCTGACGCACTTTAAGGAATTGCCATACGAATATATTGGGATGCCATTGGGAAAATGGATGAATGACCGATTCGAACCCTCTGCGGACTTCGTCAGTCGATTTGGCTGGCATTTCACTCAAGGGACGATCACAATTTCCGGCGAACAGGTAGCCCAATGGACTTCCGGGCGCGATATCCGTAACCCGCAGGTCTCATACACAACTGAGGGTCAATATGTATTGGTCAAAGATCCGGATGGACGAAATTTGGGTTTGGGGAAACTTCTACCCAAACGCCTGCGAAACATGCTGCCCCGCTGATCCACCGAGATGCTCAATGAATTCCTGGGCGCTGTTCACCTTATCCGTGTAATACCCCCGATACTCCTCCGGCAGCAGCCGGGCAATCTCAATCATGATCTCGTCGGCCACTTCCTGCAGGATGCCCTTTTCCCGGGCATGTCCATTTAGCTGAAGCCGAAAAGGTTCGCCGACTTTAATGGCCATCGGCGTACGCCTTAATTTTTTAAGGTTGGTCGTATAGGCCTCATGGCCGTAATAAACCACCGGCAAGATCGTGACGTTCGCCTTCATCGCCAGCATTGCCACGCCCGGTTTGGCTTGCACCAAATGCCCATTGCGGGTACGGGTGCCTTCCGGCGCAACTGCCAGGATCTTCCCGCTCTTCAATGCATCCTGAGCGGCCCTGAAAGCGGTGAAGTCGGCAATCTCCCGGTTGATCGGAATCCCATCCCAGACATTGAACAAGAAACGGAAAAGAGCGTTGTCCCAGGTCTCCTGTTTTACCAGGCCAGTTGTGGGTCGCGGGTGCATGTGCGAGATGATCACCGGCGCGTCCAGCGAATTGACGTGGTTGACCACCACTAAAAGCGGCCCTTCAGCCGGCACTTTATGTAATTCCGACTTGTCAATCTTGAGAAAGACACTGGTCAAAGACCGTACAATGAGATTAACCAACCACCTTGTTATCATTGGTTCATCCACAGATCATTGGGAGCTGCTGCTTGAGGATGGTTACTTCCAACGCGCTGCCCGCTTCACAGATCGTCTCGCCATCGGCATGCACGGGCAATGAACCGGAGAGTGCGGTGATCTTCACTTTTTGACTGAGCGGCATTTTAACCGCAGGGTGCTCGCCCTGTGTCCCGCTCATAACCTTGGGGAAGATTTTCAGAACCTCTCCGCGGGTGACCCCTTCCACAATGCATAAATTTAACAGCCCATCGTCCTGCTCGGATTCCGGCGCAAACATGAATGATCCGCCCATTCGCCGGCCGTTCATCAGGGAGACCAGCAGGCAGGTCTGTTCAATCACCTCGTTATCCAATTCCACCCGCAAAAGAGGCGCTCGGAAATAGAGAAAGATTGTCTTGACTGCAGCGATCAGATAAGCCGGAATGCCGCTGATGAAGTTGGGAAGTTTTGCCGCTTCAAACCCGACGACCGTATCAAACCCAATCCCAACCCCGTTACCAAAATAGCGCCCATCCGGGTAATCACCGCCTTTGACCAGACCGACGTCAATCTTACGAGTCTTGGCTTCGGCCAGTGCCTTACAGGCTTCATCCAAGTCATGCGGCACACCCATCCCAAAGGAGAAGTCATTGCCCCGGCCCACCGGCAGGACAGCCAGATTTGCGCTGAGGTTGCCCGCTTCCACATCCTGCATCAGGCCATTGATCACCTCATTAGCGGTGCCATCACCGCCGACGGCCACCACAGTCTGGTAACCGTTGGAGCCCGCGTCTTTTGCCAATTGAATGGCATGGCCTGGGTACTCAGTCAGGATGATGTCATAATCCAAACCAAGTTGATTGAGGATGGATTCAATTTCGGGAATGGCTTTTAGAGCGAAGCCTTTCCCGGCCAGCGGGTTGACGATCAAGCAGTATTTATGCACGCGTTTTCTCCAGGGCAGATTTCTGTACTTAATCTAACCCGCAATAAAGGGTAAAGTTTCAATAATATATGACAAGTTTAGCACTTAAAACTGGCATGGATTTTCAACTAAATAGACAACTAATCCCGGGAACAGGATAGCGGCTGTCTCCATCCTGAGGATCCGATTGCCCAGCGAGACTATCCGGCAGCCACTGGCATGTGCAGCTTCCGCTTCCTCCTCCGAGAAACCGCCTTCCGGCCCGACAAATAACCGGATCCGGTCTCCGGAAAAGCCTTTCACCAGCTCAGCCAACGATGAGCGCTCAGAAACCGCGCCTTCCCAGGCGAATAATGATAGGATTTTATCACCTGTCGCCTCATTCAGCAGGTGATCCAGCGCAACCGGATCCATCAAACGCGGCAACTTTCCGCGTCCGGATTGTTCGGCAGCTTCGCGGATGATGCTCTCCCAGCGATCACGACGTTTGGTTTTTAAATCGCTGGATTGAACCAAAGTGCGGGAAGAAACAAATGGGGAAAAGGTACTGACGCCAACCTCGGTGCCTTTCTGCAAAATCCACTCAAATTTATCCCGATGGGATAGGCCTACACACAGCTCGATGGCGACCTTCGGTTCACCGGCAACCGGTGATGAGCCAACAATGTGCCCTACCACGAGTTTGCCAGTCGGGTCGTGACCGATTTCCACTTCATAGACCGTGCCGCCATCATCCAACACAGCCACCAACTCACCTTCCTTCAATCGAAGGACGTTGATAATCTGGTGACTGAGTTCAGGAGGAAACTGAACAAATGTCCCTTTGATATATTCCGGCTGGATGAAGAAACGGTTCATAACACGGTATACTTACGATAATCAATTTTGGAGTAATGCAATGGACGCTGAAAAGAATTCTACACCAACAACACAATTCAAGTATCTCGATATTATCACAATTGTCTTCGTTTTAGTCCTGGTTTTGAGTAATATCGCCTCATCGGCCAAGATCATCGACTGGGGCGTCAGCCTGGGCGCGCTCCGGCTCAGCTTTGA
>CAYUSC010000166.1:0-4575 GCA_964447265.1 uncultured Candidatus Brevefilum sp. | reverse complement strand
TCCAAATAAAAGTGTCCCGGAAAAACGGCGCGGTTGAAATTCCCGAAGACCTGAGAGTTAAACATGGGCCGGCTTATGCCCGTCTGCTTTTTTACCCGACCTTGATGGACGTTCTCTATCGCAACCTGGGTCTTCCCATCCGCCCGCTTAAATCGGTTAATAAATATCTGGCGCCGGAGGAGGTACTGCCCGCCTGGCGAGCTATTTTGGATTATTTGGAGTTAAACCCTGGCTTCTTTACCTATCGTTTTGGCATTCAACGCGGTTTAGCCGTCAAGAAGTCGCTCGAGGAGCTTTGCCGGCTGGGTGAATGGACCCAGAAGAAGGGCTGCACGCTCAAGCTAAACCCCATGCGGCGGTACCAGAATGCCAAAACAGGCGCTCAGGTGATCGAACGCGGTGGGTGTTTCCCTCCTCAGATGTAATTTCATCAGTTGCAGTAAAAAATGCGCTCCCAAAAGGGAGCGCCTGTCATTTAAATCAGTCCTGCCAGCGTAGGATTCTGCCCCAGGTGGGCGGAACGGAGAATTGGAGGCTTCCATTTTGAATTTGGAACCCATCGCCCGGATTGAGCAGATCCCGAAGTTGACCTCCTTGCCAGGGCAGACGGTCCAGGCGGACTTCCGCAGTTTGATCCGCACTGTTGAGAATCACCAGAACACTTTCGCCGCCATGTTGCCGTAAAAACGCCAATTGATTGGAAGCAACAAGCATTTCCTGATAGCTTCCCAGTCGAATCGCCGGGGACTGCTTGCGTAAAGCCGCCAGACGGCGGATCACATCCGGCAGATCCTTCTGGGGAGAATGACTATCGATGGTGTTCAGATTCAGCGCAGGACGCAGGGCAACATCGCTGTGGGGTTCTTTTTTCGCGTCCAGGCCAAATTCGCTGCCATAATAGATCGAAGGGATGCCGGGCATGCTGAATAGCAGGATATAGAGCGGGTATAGCAGTGCCTTATGGCTAAATTTAGCGGCGACCCGATCCACATCGTGATTATCGACAAAATTATAGAGCAGCAAATCCTTATAGATGCCCTCAGCGCCGGATTGCCGGTTGAGCGCATAGGCGATCTCAAAATAATTTTTATCCACCAGGCTGGACCAAAGACCTTTATAACATTCATAATTCGTCAGTGAATCCAATGTCGCGGGGTTAACCCATTGGCGATAATCACCATGAATCACCTCTCCCATTAGCCAGAAATCCGACCGGCGAGACTTGGTGAAACCATGCAATGCCCGTAAGAAGTCGAAATCAATGCAATCCGCGGCGTCCAAACGCAAACCGTCAATCCCAAACTTGTCCATCCACATCCCAACTGCATCAAAAATGTGCGCCCGGACATGCGGGTGGGCTAAATTGAGCTTCACCAGCCCGTAATGTCCCTGCCATCCCTCGTATTCAAACGGATCGCCAAGGGGGCTCCGGCCGCCAAAGCGCTGAATATGGAACCAGTCCTTGTATGCAGACCCTTCACCATAAGCCAGAACGTCTTTGAAAGCCCAAAAATCACGACCAACATGGTTAAAGACCGCATCCAACACCAGCCTCAACCCGCGTTTATGCATTTCTTCCGCGAATTGGGCAAAAGAATCGATATCGCCCAGCCGGCTGTCAATCTGGTAGAAGTCGATGGTGTCATAACCGTGAGTTCCGGACTGGAAAACCGGTCCAAGATAGAGCGAATCCATCCCCAAGCGCTGCATGTGATCCAGCCAGGGATAAAGAGCCTCAATGCGGTGAGTTGTCTGGAAGTCGTTCCGCAGAGGAGCGTCACAGAGGCCGAGAGGGTAGATATGGTAGAAGGTGGCGTTCTGCCACCAGGTTGTATTTTGGGTCAATTTAACTCCTTTTCGCTTCTTGAACTACCGGTAGGTATAGAAACGGCGACATTTAATTTCTCTTTCTCATCGTTCAAAATCACACTTATTTAGCTGAAAATACCGTACATGAATTGGTGGATGGTGAGATACGTGACTTCATTGGTCAGTTCCAGGCTGTCATTGAGATACAATCCGACCATCACATTGATCTGCCCCAGCAGCGCCGCGGCATAACGTTTATGGCGGCCTCGCAGATTGCCGTGATCTTCGGCAGCCTGAATAAACACCGTTTCGAGAATGTCGTATTGCTGTTTTGAAAATGACCGGATAGCCTGATTGGCTTCGCTTTCCGGCGGCGCAAAAACCATCGCCATTTGCAGCCGGTAGAAGACCTTGTTCTCCTGAGCAAAACGGAAATAGGCTCGGGCGATGTTCTCAAGGGTTAAAACCAGGTCATGCTGATAATCGGCTGCGCGTTGGATCTGTTCCAGCATCGGAGCGCCTTCCCGCCGAAGCAACGCATCCAGCAACCCCCGCTTGCATTCGAAATAATGGTAAAGAGTGGGTTTGGTCACCCCGGCCGCCTCCACCACTTCCCGCACGCCGACAGCGTCATAGCCGCGCTGGCTGAAAAGCTCCATTGCCCGATCCAGCAACACCTGTTTATTGTCCATAGCAGGAGTCTATACCGATCGGTATAATTTGTCAAGAGCAAAAGTTTTTATCCCCTAAACTCATCTGGGCTAAACAAAAAAAGAGTGCAGGTTGATCTGCACTCTCAATTTGGACAATTAATCCTCACTTCACATAAACCGTCACTTCGTCCACCGGTTTACGCGGCCTTGGTCTTGGTTCGTGGTCAGCGTAACCCAATGAAACCGCCGCAATCAGTTCACTTTCCTCGCCCAGCCAGGCGCATAGCTCCTCATAGCCGAAATAAACATCACAAATCCAGAGCGATCCAAGCCCCAATTCGGTCGCTTCCAGCAGCATATTCTGGATGGCGGCGCCGATGGATTGGATATCAACCATATCGCCATAAACTTCAGCCACATCTCTGGGGGACAAGGGGTGCCGGCTGAAGGGATTGAACACCAAAATGGTCACCGGGGCCTGCTCCATCACCCGAATCGTATAGCGGGCGCTGCCGGTATTGATCCCCTGCGCTCCCAACCGGTCCATCCCTTTCTGCATCTCCCGGATCATTTCTGCCTGTTTCTCACCGCGGACCACATAAAACTTCCAGGGCTGTTTATTCTTTCCGGAGGGTGACAGGGTGGCGGCGCTCAGGATCTGATCCAGTATTTCCTGGGGAATTTCCTTATCCTGATATTTTCGAATGCTGACCCGTTTGTTGATGGCCTCAAATGTATCCATTTTCCATCACCTTTCTAAAAATTGAACATCGCCTGCTTTTTCAAGTGACTTCATCAAATTCCGAACTGTAATGAACCACCCCCGAGAGTCCTTCCAGCATTTGCGGTTGGAAAATTCTGACCATGAAAGCCTCGGCGGGCACGTCCTCATAGGCGCAGCGAAGGGAATAGTTATCGGCCGGTTCAAAACCGAAGCGAGGATAATAATTCGGATGCCCAAGAACGACAACGAAAGGCACTTTCATGGCCTCCATCTCATCCAGTCCGGCTTCACACAGGATCCGGCCAATCCCCTGGTTCTGAAAATCCGGATGGACCGCCAGAGGCGCCAACCCCATGCCGGCCAGGGTTTCTCCATTATCCGCAGCCAGACTGACCGGCGTAAAGAGGATATGTCCCACGACCTCACCCCGGACCTCAGCGACAATGGAAACGAATGGGCTGCATTTCGTCCGCAGCAGATCAATCACCCGAGCTTCACCTGGCCCCTTAAAAGCCTGGAGGTTTACCTCCCGGATTACGGAGATATCCTCCGGAGTCTCCTTGCGGATAATGATGGGTGAAAACGATTTTTCTTTCATCCCCTTGATTATAGCGTGATATAAAATTAACAACGAACCCCGCCCTGGGGTTATTAGGCGGGGTGGTTAATCAATTTGTTCAGGAGAAGGTATCAGTCGGTCACGGCTGTGGTAATTTCAAATTCCGGGGGATTCTCGAGATGCTTCTTGACCGCGCAAAGCTGGGCGGAGCGGATCAAGGATTCGTGGTATTTCTCGGGGAAGCTGGACGGTACCTGAATTTCCATGTCAACTTTGCCGATCAATCCGGTGGCCGGTGAACGGTACATTCTCTGAATGATGCGAATGCCATCCGTGGGCAGGCCGCGCTGTTGGCAAAATCCTAAAACATAGATCCCTGCGCAGGTTCCCATTGATGCCAGGAACAGAGCGAAAGGTGTGGGCGCTTCGCCCTTACCGCCACCCGCTGGGGGCTGGTCGGTCATAATGTCATAAGGGCCGTAATGGGCATCCACCCGTGCGCCGCCAGGAAAATCAATTACCATGTCCATACTGTCATATCCTCTTTTCTGTTATTTTCTTATATGATGCTTTTTGGGATAAAAGGTTACACATCATTTTGGCGTGGGGGGAAGAGCGTTATATTCACATATATTTAATTAAGAATCTTTAATTAGGAGTAGTAATAGGGGCTGTGGAAATGTGGATAAGTCCTGCGAGGCGGGGATTCATCTATTGAAAAGTGAGCTATCTATGGGCAGCGGGGACTGCTGCCATAGATATGGGGTTTTGTTCTCCGAGATTTTATCCGCCTCCTTTTGTGGATAATTGGGGAAAACCCTGCCTTGTAT